>CBFHWB010000030.1:0-32122 GCA_965659285.1 Planctomycetota bacterium
TACTCAGAAAAGACATCAAGCTCATGCAGGCCGCCGGAAAATCACTCATGCCGGAGGATCTTGACAAAGCGGTCTCCGCGACTGACCTGGCCTCGGCATTCGCCTGGCTGCGCGAGATCTTCGGAGAGCCGACCCGGGTTGAAAGACTCGAACACGACGACCTCGAGCTGAAGGGCTCCTGGGAGACCGAGAGAAACCCGTCCTACAGTGAAAAGATAGCGGCCCTGACAACCACCCATGGCGATTCAGCAAGCTTCACCTTTGAGGGTACGGGAATCTCCTGGGTCGGGGCGCGAACCTTCAACGGCGGGGTCTTTCACTGGGTTGTCGACGAGGGCACCCCACAGGAGGTCTCCGGTAAGGTGAACACCTGGATCACGGGCGTCGAGCGCTACCACGTGACCCCCCTGGTCGAGACGCTCGCTCCCGGCCGACACACCTTCAGGTGTACGATGAAATCCGGAACGGAGATCTACATCGACGCCTTCGACATCAGGGTGCCGCTGAAGAAAAAGGACTAGGCTTATTCCTTCTTAGCCTCGGCCTTTTTCGGACGGGCGCCTTTCTTCTTTTTGTTCCTCTTCCCCTGGCCGCCTCCAAGACCACCCGGGCTCATCACCCGTTTCTCCCAATCCGCGAGCATCTTCTCCCACTGCGCGAGGCTGCGGGTGGGATACTTGCTCGACCAGCCGCCCTTGCGGAAGCTCTCGCTGACGCCCCCATCACCGATCTCCTTGCGCCAGTTCATCACCACCCCGCGCATGCGCTCGAGGTCGGCCTTGTACTTCGGATCAGCGGCAAGGTTCTTCGTCTCGAAAGGATCAGCGACAATATCGAAGAGCTCCTCCTCGGGCTTGGTCGCCTTCATGAAGCGATCCTGGACCTCGTTCAGCTCTCCCTTGAGATGCATGACGTTCAAGAGCGCCAGCACCGGGTAGGATCTCTCCTTGTACTCGTTGAGCTGACACCAGGCGCGCTCGGGCATGAGGTTGTCGATGTACTTGAAGCGCTTGTCCCGGCAGCCGCGCATGGAATCATGGGTGGCATCCATCTTGTCGCGGGCCAGCATGACGTAATCTCGCTTGGGGGTCTTCTCATCGAAGAGATCACGTCCCTGCATCCATTCGGGAACGCCGACCCCGGCAGCCGCCAGGACCGTCGCGGTCACATCGATGGAGCTGACCAGGTCTTCATTGACCGTCCCCGGATCGAGCTTCCCGGGCCAGCGAATGATCAGCGGCACCCGGACGCCGGAGTCATAGAGGAACTGCTTGCCTCGCACCTGGCAGCGACCGTGGTCTCCGATGAAGACCACCAGGGTCTTCTCAGCAAGTCCCTCGTCCTCGAGGCGCTTGAGCACCCCCCCCACCAGCTGGTCGAGCTTCTGCATCTCGCTGAGCCCATCGGCGATATCACGGCGAACCAGCGGCGTGTCGGGATAATAAGGCGGGACCTCGACCTCCTTCGGATCCACCGGCAGTCCGGGATAGCGCCTCCAGGTCCTGTGGGTATTAGCGAAGGTCACCTGGACCATGAAGGGCTTGCCGCCGGCGTTCTTCCAGTCACCACCTGGAAAGAGCTCCTTCGATTTGTGCGTAAAGTTGAGGTCGAGCTTCCTGCTCGCCATGAGGCCGGTATGGTAGCCGGCCTTCTGAAGCAGGAGGGGAAAGGGAATGACATGAGACGGCAGGGGCTTCTTGTTCGCTGTTCGATGCTGGTTGGCGCCGATGGCGTTCTGGTACATGCCGGTCATCATCGCGCTGCGGCTGGTGGAACAGACCGGTGAGGTCGTGAACGCACGTGTATAGCGCACGCCCTCCGCGGCCAGGCGATCGAGGTGGGGAGTCTTGACTCCCTTGGTTCCATAGCAGCCAAGGTCAGGACAGATGTCCTCTCCAAGGATCCAGACGATATTGGGCACCTCTGCCGAGGCCGAGCTGGAAAAGCCCCAGGAAAATACGCCAAGGGCGATGACCAGGACGAGCTCTCTGAACAGGTACATGTCTTTCACCTTTCTGTCTCGGGGACGGAGAAGCTTACGCCTCGAGAGTCCAGGGAGCCCTCATGGGACGCGAGCGCATCGCGTTCGCCTCCTTGTCACCGATGAAGCTCTCGGTCTTCGGATCCCATTTGAGCTTTCTCTTCAGCAGCATCGAGATGTTCCCGATGTGCTGTACGCTGGCACAGCGATGCCCCGTCTCCGCCGGGAAGTACGGCAGTTCCCTCGACTTGACGCAGTCGAGGAAGTCGCGGTGCTCACCTCCGGCGCAGGTGCGCAGCTTGAGATCGCCCTTGCCCGGACGCCATTTGACCAGCTCCTTCGAGCTCGCCTCCATCGGGCGGTTGAACGAGGAGTTGCTGACCCAGCCATCGGTCCCTTCGAAACGCATCCCGGTTCCACCAGACTTGACGTGAAGGTGAACCCCATCGTCATAGCGGTAGTTGATGTCGTAGTCCATGAAGGTGTTGTAGACGCTTCCCTCGTTGATGGTACCGACACCATAGACCTCGCTGGGGCCGCTGGACTCGCGGTCAAGTGCCCACTGGACCGTGTCGAGCTGGTGCATCCCCCAGTCGGTGAGCTTGCCGCCTGAATGGTCGAAACAATTCCGCCAGTGCTCGCGCTCGGGACGGTCGGGACTGTAGGCGATCTTCGGCGCCGGGCCGATCCACATGTCCCAGTCGAGATCCTTCGGCGGCGCGACCGCCTTCATGGTCGGGAACCTGTTGCCGGTGGGAAGCTCGACCTCCACCTTGCGGATCTTGCCGATCAGCCCGTTGCGGATGACCTGGGCCATCTGCAGGTAGCAGGCGAGGCTCCTGTCCTCGGTCGAGGTCTGGAAGACCTTCTTGTGCTTATTCACCGTGTCGGTGAGGATTCTCCCCTCCTCGATGGTCAGGGTGGGCTTCTCACAGATCACGTCCTTGCCGGCACGCAGCGCCAGCACCGACAGCAGCACATGCCAGTGATCAGGAGTGGAGATCATGATGCCGTCGATATCCTTGCGGTCGAGCACCCTGCGGAAATCAGTAACGGCGGAGCAGCCATCGGATTTGTAGTGAGACTTAACCAGCTTCTGCGCTGACTTGCTGCGGCTCTTGTAGACATCGCAGACGGCGACCGCGCGCGCATCGCGCTGGCGCAGGAACATCCGCAGGTTCCTGTTGACGCCGTGACCTCCCATACCGATGAAGCCCATGTTCACCTTCTCGCTGGGCAGGAGCTTTCCCGCCCAGGCCGCGGGAGCTGCCGAGGCCTGGGCGATCGCTGCCATCCCGGCGGCCGCTCCGCCAAGAAAGCGTCTCCTGCTGAGGCTCTTCTCTTCCCTTCGGGTGTCTACGACTCGTCTTTTCATGATGTCTCCAACTCCAGGTTCACAGGTCCGGATTCATTAATATCTCAAGAAGAGATCATAGCCTGAGCGAACAGGCCGCTTCCAGAAAGTATCCCGGAACAGACGTCCCAGGCGACCTCGCCTAGGCAGGAAGACATTCCCGGATCGGCTGGCCGAAGGGAAGGATCGACATCGGACGGCCGCCGTAATCGTTGAAGGTGCGCTCAAAGTCGATACCGAGATGATGGTAGATCGTCGCCCACACATCGTTGGGGGTCATCGTTCTCGAAACCGGGTGCTCACCCTTCTTGTTGGTCGCGCCGATGACCTGGCCGGTACGCATGCCCCCGCCCGCCAGCAGCATCGACATCGCCGATGGCCAGTGATCGCGGCCGGGCTGGTTGACCCTGGTCTGGCTGCCGACCTGGGTTCTGAGCCTGGGCGTGCGCCCGAATTCCCCGGTAACCACCAACAGGACCCTTTTGTCGAGGCCTCGCTCATAGAGGTCCTCCACCATGGCCGTGATGACGCGGTCGTAGATCGGCAGACGCACCCTGGCATCATCAAAGAGGTGGCAGTTCACAGCGTGGGAATCCCAATTGTAGGTCCCGTTCTTGAGCCACTTGACCCCGGATACGTAGGGATTTTCCATCACCACGGTCACGAAGCTGGCGCCTGCCTCGACCAGGCGGCGCGCGAGAACAGCCCTCTGCCCCCAGGAGTGACGACCGTAGCGTTCGCGCAGTCGGTCATCTTCCCTGGAGAGGTCAAAGGCGTCGCTGACCTCCGCTGAACCCAGCATCTCCAGCGCCTGGGTATTGAAATGATCCTGGGAGGAGAAGACGCCGCCGGAATCGATGTCCCGGCGCAGGCTGTCAATGCCCTTGAGCAGACCGACCCTGTCGTCAAGCCGATCGATCATCTTCGAGTCGACAGCCAGGCTCTCGATCTTGAAGCCAGTCTCGTTGGGATCCGCGTGCACGATGAAGGGATGCGTGTTCACCCCCAGGTAGGCCGAGCCGAAGCTGTAGACATCCACGGCGTGGCGGTTTTTTTTCACCAGCGCTATATAGCCGGGCAAGGCGCCTCGTTTGCGCTTTCCCTCGAGCGATTTGATGGCGAGCGAACCCGCCATCGGGGCATCGTTGACAAAGCCCGTAGGCTCGGCCGGCTTCCGGCCGGTAAGGAAGCGCTTGTGCCCACCGCCATGATCGGAAAAAGAATGCCGCACCGAGCGCACGATGTTGTACCTGTCGGCGCAGCGGGTGTGCATCGGCATCAGCTCGCAGACATCGAGGCCGCTCACATTGGTTGGAATGGGCCGAAACTCGCCGCGGTAGTCGCTGGGAGCATCCGGCTTCATGTCGTACATCTCCATATGCGGCGGACCCCCGGGCAGCCAGACGAAGATGACAGAGGTGTCGCTGGAGGTCTCGCCTGGAGGTGTCGACTCAGCGCGAAGGCGCTCAATTTCCCCAAGCCCAAGTCCGCAGGCGGACAGGCCACCGATCTCGAGGAAAGAACGTCGTGAGAGAGGTCCCGAACAGGGCGCGTTTTGCCTCATGAAGTCATCTCAACATGCGCCGCTTACAGGCGCAAGCAGTTGAAAGGTTTTCTTCTGTACCCGGTCGATGTAGGCTCGTTAACTCCTTAAGAAAGACTGGAATTCCGCGGTTCACAGGCACCATGCGCACGCTCTACAAAATATTCTTCATGGCTTTCTTCCTGCTGACCGCGCCTGCGGCCACCGGCCAGCAGCGCATCGGGTCCCATGGGTTTACCCTGCCGGAGGGGTTCTCCATCGAGGCGGCCTGCGTCCCCGGGCTCTGCAGCCGCCCGATTACGGCCACCCTGGACGAGGAGGGCTACCTCTATGTCAGCGAATCTTCCGGCAGCAACGAGAAGGTAGAAGAGCAGCTCAAGAAAAGACCCCACCGCATCCTCAGGCTCGAGGATGGCGATGCGGACGGGATCTACGAGAAAAGAACCATCTTCGCCGATCGGATGATGTTTCCCGAGGGCACCCTCTGGCATGACGAATCCCTCTATGTGTCTGCTCCACCCAGCATCTGGAAATTGACAGACACCGATGGGGATGGGGTCTGCGATCAACGGGAGGAGTGGTTCAAGGGCACCCTGACCGGTTGCGCCAATGACCTGCACGGCCCCTACCTCGGGCTGGACGGCTGGATCTACTGGTGCAAGGGAGCCTTCGCCGAACAGACCCACGCCCGGCCCGCCGGGAAACCCCTGGTAACCCGCGCCGCCCATATCTTCAGGCGCAGGCCGGGCACCCCCTGGGTCGAATCCGTCATGACGGGGGGAATGGACAACCCGGTTGATGTCGAATTTCTGCCCACCGGGGAGCGCTTCTTCACTACAACCTTCCTGCAGCGCCCCGCGGGCGGGAAACGAGATGGGATCCTGCACGCGGTCTACGGCGGCGTCTACGGAAAGAAACACGGCGTCATCGATGGACACCCGCGCACCGGAGAGCTGCTGCCTCCCCTGGCTCATCTCGGACCGGCGGCCCCCTGCGGCCTCACCCGCTACCGCTCCGCGGTATTCGGAAGGGAGTACCGGGACAACCTCTTTGCCTGCTGCTTCAACCTCCACAAGATAACCCGCCACGAGCTCTCCCCGAAGGGCGCCACCTTCAGCAGCCGCGACAGCGACTTCCTGGTCTCCGACAATGTCGACTTTCACCCCACCGACATCCTCGAAGATGCGGATGGCAGCCTGCTGGTACTCGACACCGGAGGCTGGTACAAGCTCTGCTGCCCTACCTCGCAGCTCCACAAACCCGATGTGCTGGGGGCGATCTACAGGATTCGTAAAAAGGGAGCAAAGCAACCGGCAGATCCGCGCGGCCTGGAGCTCAACTGGCAGGCGGCGGCCAGTCGGCTCACCCCTTACCTGGACGACGATCGGCCGGCGGTGAGAGAGAGAGCCAGGGCCGAGCTTGCTCGCAAGGGAAACGTAAGTGAACTGAAGCAGATCCTGGATCATTCTCAGTCCACCCGCGCCCGCCGAAACGCGGCCTGGAGCATCTCCAGGATTGACAGCAAAGAGGCCCGCGAAGTGATTCGTCGCGGGCTTGGCGACACCCACAGCAGTGTTCGCCAGGCCTCGGCGCATATCGCGGGGCTCTGGCGGGATCCTGGAGCGCGAGAAGAGTTGGAGGATCTCCTCGAAGACAAATCCGCGCAGGTACGAAGAAGCGCGGCCGAGGCCCTGGGCAGGTTGCGGAATCCCGGATCGGTGAAAAAGCTCCTGGCCGCGGCCGCGAATTCAGACGACCGGTTCCTGGAACACTCACTGATCTACGCCCTGGTTGAGATCGCCGCCCCAGGCGTGACCCGCAAGGGACTGGAAGCCTCCAGCCCTCGCACACAGAGAGCCGCCCTGGTGGCCCTGGACCAGATGGAAGGAGGCGGCCTGCAGGCTGCAACCGTCACGTCCACCCTGGCATCGACGAGCCCCATCACCAGGAAGACCGCCGAATGGCTGCTGTCCCGCCACCCGGAATGGAACCGGGAGCTGGCGCTGGAATTGAGCGCAAAGGTTGAAGAAAGCCTGGAGAGACCAGGGGATCTCAAGCGGGTCCTGGAACAACTCAACGGCCACCCCGCGCTTCGAGACCTGCTGGATACAGCCATCAGCTCCGGAGGGCTTGCAGGGTCTTCCAGGGATGTTCTGCTCAATTCCCTGGCGACCAACAGGCTCACCTCGCCTCCACCCGCCTGGGGCGTCCGTCTTGCGGGCCTCCTGGACTCTGGAGATGTCGCCCTCCGGGACAGAACCCTCAGGGCCCTGTCCCGGCTGAGACTTCCACCCGGAAAAGAACTCGCCGCCGCGCTGCTCGAAATCGCGGGCAATACGAAGCTCCCCACCCCGAAGCGCCTGGAGGTCATCGCGGCTTCACCCGGCCTTCTCTCCGGGGCGCCGCCGGCGGTCTTCGAATTTATCCTCCAACAACTTTTACCCGAGAGACCTGTCGCCCTGCGCGAGGCCTCCATCCGGGCCCTCACCTCCTCCAGCCTCGACAGGGAAAGGAAGCTCGCTCTCATCTCGATCATCCGCCACTGTGGCCCACTCGAGGTCCATCGCCTCTTCAGGATCTTTGAGAAAGAATCCGATGAGAAGATCTGCTCACAACTGCTCGACTCATTGTCAGCTTCCTCGGGCAGGGACGGTCTGCGGCCGGAAAATCTCGGGCAGTGGCTGACGAAAAAGACACCCGGGGTGCGAAAAAAAGGAGCTGCCCTGCTGGGAGAATTACAGGGCAATATACCCCAGCAGAGAGAGCGCCTCTCGGCCCTCAAGGGATCCCTCCCCATGGGCGACATCCGGCGCGGCCAGGCTGTCTTCAACAACCCGAAGACAGCTTGTTCCTCTTGTCACGCCATTGGCTACCTCGGTGGCCGGATCGGTCCCGACCTGACCCGTATCGGACAGGTCCGCTCGGAGCTTGATCTCCTGGAGGCTCTGGTCTACCCCAGCCTCAGCATCGTCAGGAGCTACGAACCGGTCGAGGTCATCACGAAGACAGGGAAAGTCCATAGCGGCATCCTGCGGGAAGAAGAGGGAGGAACCCTGACGATCATCACCGGGCCAACCACCAGGGCTACGATTTCAAAAACGGATCTCGCCGAACTGCGCCCGGGGAAGACCTCCATCATGCCGGCCGGGCTTGACAAGCAGCTCTCCAGGCAGGAGCTTGCCGACCTGCTGGCATTTCTCAAGGCAACAAAGTGGAAGTAGGAATAAACTGCTGGAACAGATGACCTGCTTGGTCTGTACTGGAAGCAGCCTTGTCTGAACGTGAACGAAGAAAACCCGATTTCAAACAACTCAAACAGACGGAGACAGCATGTTTAAAACCTCTATGATCTTTGCGGCGCTTACAGTCATCACCTGCCAGGCCGCCTTTGCCGAGCACCCCCACCGCGTGGTGTGGGAAGGCGAGTCCGGGCCCGGCAAGGGCAAGCACATCGTGCTGATCGCCGGCGACCATGAGTACCGCGGTGAAGAGACCCTGCCCGCCCTCGGCAGGATCCTCGCGAAGCACTACGGCTTCAAGTGCAGCGTCTTCTTCACCACCGACAAGAAGACCGGCTTCATCAAGCCCGGCAGCTCCTATATCTCCGGACTCGAGGCTCTGAAAACGGCCGATCTCATGATTGTCTTCCTTCGTTTCCAGAACTTCCCGAAGGAAGAGATGCAGCACTTCGAGGACTACCTCGACGCCGGCAAGCCGGTCATGGGCCTGCGGACATCGACCCACGCTTTCAACGGTATTCGCGGCCCCCATGCGAAATACTCAACCGGCTACAAGGGCGCGGACTACAAGGACGGCTTCGGCGAACAGGTTCTTGGAGAAACCTGGGTCGGCCACTATGGGCGGAACCACCGCCAGAGCTCGATCCTGGTTCTCGACAAGGACCAGCTCGCGCACCCGATCCTGCGCGGGGTCAAGGACGTTCACACCCAATGCGGCGGCTACAAGGCCTTTCCCCTCGAGGGAAGCGTGACCCTTGCCCGCGGAAGAATCCTCAACGGCATGAAGGCAGATGCGGAG
The DNA here is from genome assembly GCA_965659285.1 of Planctomycetota bacterium. Classification (GTDB taxonomy): domain Bacteria; phylum Planctomycetota; class UBA8108; order UBA8108; family UBA8108; genus UBA8108. The sequence continues at coordinate 8,917 of CBFHWB010000030.1, forward strand.
CCCGACAAGAGCAAGAAGGAGATGCCCGTAGCCTGGACAAGAAGCTACAAGGGCAGCAAGTCAGGCAAGGATGGCCGTGTATTCACGACCACGCAGGGCGCATCCGAGGACATCATCAATGATGGCTTCCGCCGCATGATGGTCAACGCCGCGCTCTGGTGCCTCAGCATGGATGACAGCATCAAGGCGGATGGCAACATCGACTTTGTCGGCCCCTACAAGCCGGTGACCTTCAACTTCGGCGGCTTCCGGAAAAAGGTCAAGCCGTCCTACATCGAGGGCTGGGAGACGCCGATCCTCAACAGTGGTCCCGGGGAAGCGAAGAAATAAGCGGCGGAGCCGGCTGAAGATTCAAGCGGCTCAGTTCTTCTTCGTGCCGGATGCCCCCAGAAGAGCCTTGGCCATCGCCTCGCCGATGAGGCAATAGGTCTCGGCGTTGCCGTTCCAGTGGTAGCCCTGCCCTGAGGGAGACTCCTCGCGCGGGCGGAAGAAATCCCGCGTCTCGACCGATACGATCCGGCCCTTGAACTCCGGCCTCTTTGCGACCGCGTGCTGCGCGGCGATGATGCCCAGGCGACGGTCAACCTTCTGCCCTCTGCCGCCGAAGCCGCTCACGCCGATACTGACCGGCAGGCCGGGAACCTTCCACTCCTTGCGGAGATCCTTGACCAGGTTGGCCAGGTTCTCTTCATAGACCTCCACCCAGGGCTTCTTGAGACCATCGTTCCAGCCCTGGTGCCAGAAGAAGCCTGAGAGCTCATAACCTTTTCCATCGTAGGCCGGGAACAACTTGCCGATATTGGCGAGAACAGCCCGTACGTGGCTGAGCATCTCGGTGTAATACGGTCCCACCTCTCCACCGGAGCTCGGGGGCCGAAAGTCCTTCACCAGGGTCTTGCCCCCCCAGGCGGTCTTGATGAGAAGCACCTGCTCCTTGAACGCATCTCCAAGCACGTGGCCGATCTGGAATTCAGGACCGATCATCCGGGACTTCGCCCCATAGCCGACGCCGAGGCCGCCCTTGCGGCCGAGGTACCAGATCCAGACATCGTCACGCACCCGCCAGTTGCCGTCCCTGTTGACCGTATGGGCATACTTTTTTGCCGTCTTCGGATCCTTGACCAGGTACTCGAGAGATCCCTTCCCTCCGTTTTTGCTCCTGGGATTGATCGCGATCTGCCCCGCGCCTTCCATATTGGACTGCCCGGCGAGAACAAAGACCTTGAGCTTGCCCTGGGCGCGGATTGTTCCAGGTAAAAACAGGACGAAACTCACAACGAAGAGAATGAGACGCATGGCTGACTCCGGGAGAATAACCGGGGAATACAGGGGAGGGGCTCAGGCCTTGCGGCCAAGCATACGGTCGAGAGAATCCGAGGTCTGGTAGACCAGCGCTTCCGGGTAGTGCAGGTAAGGGTGGAAATATTCGAAGGTCAGGTAGCCATCGTAGCCCGTCTCCTCGAAGGCTTTCATGACCGCAGGCCAGTCCGTCGTTCCATCGAGCAGCGGCCGGAAGGTCTCAAGGGAATAGTCCGTCCCCTTCTTGGTGAATTCCTTGAGATGAACATTCTGGATGCGCTTGCCGAGGATCCGGATCCAATGTTCGGGGAACTGGAAGATCATGATGTTGCCCGTATCGAAATGAACATTCAGAAATTCACTGTCGAAGCCGTCGACAAAGTCGATCATCTCCTGCGGCGAGAGCAGGTAGCCGTTGAAGAAGATATTCTCGATATTCATCTTCACCTTGAGCTTCTCGGCCGCCGGCAGCAGCTTGCCGATCGCCTCACGGGCACGCTTGTCGCAAACGTCGTTGGGGGTGGGATCGTGATCGGCGCGCCAGGGCATGTGCACGGCGCCCGGCACCACCAGCAGGTTCTCGGTGCCGAGATCGTGCGCGGCGCGAGTCATCATCGAAGCGAGCTCCATACCCCGGGCGCGTTCGGCCGGATCGTTGCTGGTCAGGGGATAGGGCCAGAACAGGAAAGAGCAGAGGCCGCTGATAGCGATCCCGATCTCCTCGGCCATCTTGCGGATCGCGGTATAGTGCTTCGTGCCGTGTTTCGGCGAGAGATCATCTTCAAGGTTGTAGTTAAGCTCGATTCCATCAAAACCGGCATCCTTCGCCAACTGCAGGCATTCCCGCAGGTTCATCCGGTCCGGGTAGGGAAAGGCCCAGAGGTTGATGGATTTCTTCATCTTGTAGCGCTTTGGAGAAGCCCTTCGCGCATCAGGTTTTTTTTCTTCCGCGCCCAGGCTTCCTCCGGCGGCGGATGCTCCGGCCATCACCGCCGCGAGCTTGATTGCGCTGCGGCGGGATATTCCATCTTTGGAGGGCTCAGGGGTTCCCCATGGTGGTGTCAGGCTGCTCATTCCCCCTTTATACATCCTGCCCGCCGCCACTAAAAGCCCCACATCGCAACGAACACTCATTGCCAGTGAAAGCAACAGTGCCTCTAACTTGTCGCAGGAACGCCCGGCGGGAGGAATTTCAATCGACTCTCATCTTCCCCGGGAGACAACGGGCTTATCCACCGACCACTCAGCGACCGGTAACTTCACTCGAAACCAGCAGGTCATCGAGTACGGAGAAGATCTTCTCCTGGACATCCTTCTTGTAGAGGTTCCCCGTGTGCCCGCCTCCAACGAAAACCTCCAGACGCTCGCTGAAGGTTGAGCCGAGCCAGGCGTGGTCATCGTCGGAGAGCAGGAAGTCGTTGTCGGAGGTGAAGACAAAGGCCTCTTTATTATCTCGTAACGATTTTTCCAGGGAACGCAGGTCCCCCCGATCGAAAAATTCTTTGTCTTCCTTCGAGCCAGGTTCCTTCCGCGAGATGCTGGGAAGGACAAATGCGTAGAAATATTCCATCCAGGAATAATCGCTGATCTCGCGGTAGGAAGCCGTCGGCTCCCATGCACTCATTTCAGTCAGCAGGACTCCGGCGGGGTTTCTCCGCTGGCTCTCGTGAATGACCGAACGCAATGCCAACCTGTACTCCAGCCCGATGAGGAAGCGTGACTCCTCGAGATCGAAGGGAAGCCCTGTGCCGGGCTCAATCTTCAAGGTCTCGTCCGCCAGCGCCGCCGCCTTCCGCAGGGTCTGCAGTATGCGCGGCTCTCTCTCCGCTTCCGGCCAGGCGTTGACGGCCTGGTACATATTGTCAAGCCGGCCGGCGCCGTAGCGGAGGCTCACGGGTGGATTGATCGCGACATAGCGGTCGAATGCCTCGGATCCCGAACGTTCCTCCGAAGCCAGGAAGAGAGCCTGGTAGGCTCCCATCGACACTCCCATCAGAGCCTTCCTGCCGGTAAAGCGGGCGGGGTAGGCGCCGGTCAGATCAGAGTGGACCAGTTCGAGAGCCTTCCTGATCTCCGGAATATCTTCCGGCGGATAGCCGGGAACCTGCTGGGTAGAGGCCGTCTTCATGAACTCCGGATGAAATGAGCTGCTGAGAAGCACCACCGAGAAGCCGCGCTTGTAGCCCATCTCCGCCAGGGCTATCGTTCTCTCGTTCTCACGATGGGATCCGAGGCCGGGCAGGATATAGAGCAACGGGGCGGCTCCCGGCTGCAGCCAGTAGCTGTAGGGCAACCATTTTTCCGTCGCCGGAACAAGCACCTCGCCCGCCTCGCCTGCCCCCGCGAAACCACGGTCGGAAAGCGTCAGGTAGAGAGCCATCAGGGTATCCTCGGCCGACGACTCCGTCCCCGTGACCTCCACTCCGGCAACCCGGGCATTTCTCTGGATGGACCAGAAAAAACGGGAGGCCTCGTAGGGATCGGGCGAGGCCCGCACCAACCTCAAGAGGTTCTCGATCCCATCACAGCGGGAGTTGATACCGAGAACGATAAATCCCCCCGGGATCCAGTTGGTAGGAGTCAGGGCGAAATTAAAGATCTCGCCGGTCCCATCGCGGACCGAACTCGGACCGAAGTAGGGAAGGTTCAGAAAAATGCTCGAATCCCACCCCCAGGCGGCCAGGGCAAGCCCAATATCCTCAGGAGGCGGCCTCTCGATTCCCAGGTCAGTTGCCGGATCAAAAATGCCCGCCAATCCAATGGTTCCATTGACCAGGAACCGGAAGGTCTCTATCCCCGCGGTCAGAAAATCACCCTCCATGGCATTCGCCACAAAGCGCTTGGGATAGGCCATCGTGTAGGTGAAGTTGCTGATTCGTCTTCGAACCCGGGAAGGGAAGAGAAAACGATGGGCCGTACTCATGGGAGCCACGAAGTAGTTCAGAAAAACAAAATTCGCGGCTCCTACAGCGCGGTTGAAGGGCTCAAGGGGATCATCCAGAACCTCGACGGGTCGGGGCTCCTCTAATTGGAAATAGACATAGCCCGGCCCCCTGTAGTCACTCCAGTCCCGTCTCTCGGTCTCGATCGTGCTGCATGCGCTCATGCAGACAAGAAGAAACAGGCAAATCGATATATTGAAGATTCTACCCATCGTCGAGACGCGCTACCTCAAGGGGAACAGAACATGCTCTCAAACGCGATCCCCGGTCAACCCTGCCGGGTGATCAGACCTGTCCGAACTCATCGGACAGCGACCTGAATTATAAAAGACGAAACGGGTCCTACCAAGCCGTCACTCAAGAAAGCCGTAAACCGTGACCGCAGAAGCATTCGAGAGCCTGTGGAAAAAGAAAAAATGGCGGAGAGACTGGGATTCGAACCCAGGGACCCCTTGCGAGGTCAATGGTTTTCAAAACCATCCCGTTCGGCCGCTCCGGCATCTCTCCGCTGAGTACTTTCCGACGGCCCGTTCAATGCGGATTGTGCGAAACTGCCCGTCTCATTGCAAGCTCGGCTGGCAAAGAGAGAAAAAATGACCGGCCGGGGAGTCGGAGGCTCACCTGCCAGAAATCAACCGCAGGCCCCGTTGGGCGAGCCGGGATCGCCTTTCTTCCCTTCCCCCCCCCGCCTCTCCCTGAAGAAGCTCTGCAGCAGATCGGCGCTCTCATCCGCCAGAATTCCACCCTGGACCCGGGGGAAATGATTGTTGGCGCTGTTAGCCAGAACCTCGAAAACCGAACAATGAGCGCCGGCCTTGGGATCAACCGCTCCGTAGACGACCTCGGGAATCCTCGCCTGGACAATCGCTCCAGCGCACATGAGGCAGGGCTCAAGAGTTACGTAGAGAACGCAGCCCGTCAAGCGCCATGACTTGTAATAATCCGCCGCCTGTGTGATCGCGAGGATCTCCGCGTGAGCGGTCGGATCCTTCAGAAGCTCGCGCTGGTTGTGCGCCCGGGCCACGAGCCGACCGCTGGCAACATCGAGTATCACCGCTCCGACAGGAACCTCTTCAACCTCGTAGGCGCGGCGAGCCTCCTTGAGAGCCTCGCCCATAAAATGCTCAGGGCTCAGATCTTCAATAAAGGAGGGGCTCTCATCTGTCATGCGGTATTCTCCGTTACGGGTGCCCGGGAGTATATCAGCCAGGCTGACACCAGCGCAATCGGCCCCCTGAGATCCTGGCCAATGCCTTAGGACCGGATTAAATATCTTGATAGACTTCTACTCCGTTCCTAATATCCTACAGCTTGAAGCGAGACAAAAGGTGCGCCCATAGCTCAATTGGATAGAGTACCGGTCTACGAAACCGGGGGTTCCAGGTTCGAATCCTGGTGGGCGCGCCATTTTTTCCGCAGGGGCCTCGTGACGGGAGTCATGAGCCCCCTGTTTTTTCTTGGGCCTGGCGAAACGGAAGCGACCTCGAGGACAAGCGCATGCAACTTACCCGGAAACCTGACACCGGCACCCCTGAGCTGAACTTCATCCCTGCCGACTTCGATCCCGCCGACCTCGACAGCCTGAGGGAGCTGGTCGACGCGCTCCTGGCCAGACCGGTTGAAACCCCTGAAGAGCTCGAGAGCTTCATTCGGGACTGGAGCGAGCTCACCTCGACAGTCGAGGCTGAAAATGCCCGGCGCTATATCGCCAAGACCTGCGACACGGTCGACGAGGCGATCAAGGACAGCTTCCTCTCCTACCAGCGCGAGGTGGTACCCCTCTACAGCGAGCTCAATGACAACCTCGACCGCAAGTACCTCGCCAGCCCCGCCCGCCCGAGCCTCCCCGCCCGCTACGAACTCTTTGACCGGCGGCGTAAGACGAGAGCTGAGCTCTTCAGGAAAGAAAACACGAGCCTGGAGACGAAGGACACCGAGCTCTATTCGAAATACATGGAGATCCAGGGAGCCATCACGGTCGAGATCGATGGCGAGACCCTGACCGCCCAGCAATGTTCCGCGCTGCTGGAGAAACCCGACCGGGAGCTTCGCGAGAGAGCCTTCAGGAAGCTGGCGGAACGCCGCCTGCAGGACAGGGAGAGCATCGAGGAGCTCTTTGACCAGCAGCTCGCCACACGCCACCAGATCGCCCTCAACGCAGGCTATGACAACTACCGCGACTACAGGTTCCAGGAGCTCTGTCGTTTTGACTACGGCCCCGGAGATTGCGCGGCCTTCCATACCGCCGTGGAGGAGATTGTCGTTCCCGCCGTAGGCGAGCTCACCCGCAAGAGAACCGAGAAGCTCTCTATCGATTCGCTGCGGCCCTGGGACCGTGTGGTCAGCCCTTTCGGTCGCCCGCCGAGCGCCCCGTTCGAGACCGAACGCGAGTACATCGAAAAAACGCAGACCCTCTTCCGGGCGGTGGATCCCATCTTCGAAAAAGAATTCGACATCCTCGACCGCAACGGGCTCCTCGATCTCATGAGCCGGCCCGGGAAGGCTCCCGGCGGCTATATGTATTCCATCGAGGACATGAGGCTGCCCTTTATCTTCTTCAACGCGGTGGGAACCCATTCCGACATCCAGACCCTCCTGCATGAGGGAGGTCACGCCTTCCACACCCTCGCGACCAGGGATGAGCCGATCGGCGACTACCGCTCGGCGCCTATGGAATTCTGCGAGGTCGCCAGCATGAGCATGGAACTCTTCGGCCTCGAACGAATCGATGAGATCTATGACCCTGAAGACTCACGCGAGCACAAGTACCTGCAGCTCGAAAGTATCGTCGATCTCTTCGGCTGGGTCGCGACCATCGACGCGTTCCAGCACTGGCTCTACACCCATCCCGGCCACTCCCGGCAGGAGCGTCGAGAAGAGTGGGTCGAGTTGGCCTCACGCTTCTCGCCTCATATCGACTGGAGCGGCATGGAGGACCACTTCGCCTACCTCTGGCACCGCCAGGGACATCTCTTCTCACAGCCCTTCTACTATATCGAATACGCCATCGCCCAGATCGGCGCCCTGCAGGCCTGGCTGGCTGAGAGCAAGGATCACGACGGCACCGTCAAAAAGTACCAGCAGGCGCTGGCGCTGGGAGGAAGCAGGAGCCTGCCGGAACTCTTCGAGACGGCCGGACTTCGCTTCGCCATGGGATCCGATATCCTGAACGAGATCATCCCGGCGGTCATGGAGCGTATCCAGGCGCTCGATGTTACAGGCCCATCTGGAGACAGCGACTCCCAGGCGTAAACGCCGCGGCTATTTCCGTTCGTGAAGCTGCAGGACGCTGCCGTTCTTGAGCGACAGGTAGAGCTGCCCTCCCGCGACAGCGAGCCCATCAAAGACCGGGGGTGAGGGGAGCTTCAGGCGCGAGAGCTCCTTTCCATCACTTCTCCTGGCGCTGTAGAGAACGCCTCCACCGTCTCCCTGCCAGGCCGCCAGCGCCTTCTCGGCGTCCTTGAGCACCAGCGCCTCATTGCCTGTCTTGCCAGCGGCCTTGAACACATCGGGAGGCCCGGCGAGAAACACAGCGTTCCTGGTAACCGCAAGAGAGGTCGCCAGCAGAGGCACCTCGGAAGTCCACTGGTAGGTCAAGGGCTTCAGGGGCGGAGCCTTCTTCCTGGGTTGCCTCCTGGGCTTCCCCTTCCGGTCGACTGAAGGTTTGGCGGGCTTCTTCACCCGCGCCGGAGATTCTGGAAGTGGCCTGCTCCTGTCATAGGCGTAGAGCTGGTATTTCTCTCCACCTCTCCACTGGCCGGTATTTCCGCCCGCGTAACGGTCACGAGCGAAACCGTAGATCGCCTTGTCGTCATAGGAAAGAATCCGGCCCGACGGCACCCGGTTTCCGACCTTCCACCAGCCGCTCCAATGGGACTGGAACTCGCTGTGCAGAACCCAATAGGCGCGATGCCACCAGGTGTCATCAAGAAGCCCAAGCGGCGAGAAGAGGTGAACTCCCCCTTCGCTCTCGGAGCCCTTGTCAAAATCAAGCTTGCAGTGGCGGATATAGAAATCCTTACCATCGCCAAGGAGGACATCGTTGAGCAGCCCTCTGACATCGCGGCCTCTCTCCGGCGGCTGCTTGCCATCGGCGCCGGGAGAATAAACGGTGGCCTCAGAGACCAGCTCCCCGGTGGCGGCATCCAGCCTGCAGAGACGAAGTCCGCCATCGAGATACGATGACCGCCCGGCGGCGAACATCACCTTGCCGTCGCTCACCAGCACACTTCCGTGTACCGGCCAGGCCGACTCGAGCTGGCCGCGTACAAAGATCCTGCGGTCATCAGGGGCCCCGAGAAATCGCCAGGCCAGCTCTCCATCCTCCGAGCGCAAGGCGTAGACCCAGCCATCCGCTGAGCCGAAATAGACCCCGCCGCGATAGATCGTCGGGGGCGTGTCGATCCGCCCGCCGGCGGTGTAGCTCCAGAGCGATTTACCCGTCTCAGCATCGAGGCAATAGACCGTGTGTCGATCCACCGCGGCGACATAAACCCTGCCGCCTGCGGCGGAAACGCTCGACAGCCTGCCGCCGATCTCGCTGTTCCAACCGGACTCGAGCTTCACCGGAACCTCGGAATCCACCAGGCCGCTGCGGGCCGGGTTGGCGCGATAGGTTGGCCAGTCCGCCGCTCCGACGGCTTTCTCAGCTCCTCCCTTCGCGAGAGACTCCCAGGCCGGCCCTCTCTCGAGCAGGACCTCGGGCCGCGCGGGACGCGGCTGCCGGACCGAGGCGAGCGCGTAGAGCCCATTGAGCTTGGTCTTCATATTGCAGGCGCAGGAATCCGGAGGGATATAGATCAGGCCATTAGCGGGCATGACACCGTACTGGCAGGTGCCGCGGATCCAGTCATTCATCCAGACCTCGCCATTTTTGAAATCAACCATCTGCACTCCCATGAGGCCAAGCATCAGAAAACGCTCGGTCGCCTTATTGCGATAGCAGCGCGCGTGCATATAGCCACCCTTGTTTGGCAGGGTCTTGCGAAGCTGGCCGGTACGTGGGTCCAGGGCCCGGCGGCTGGCCTTGTCTCCCATCCACAGGAGGCCGTCGATCAGGAACGCATCGGCCGGCGCGTTATAGCCGTTGGTGCTCTTAGCGCTCCAGAGCTCCTTACCGGACTTGGAATCATAGGCCCTGATCTTTTTGAAGTCCGCGCTGAGCACAACATCGTCACTGGCGACCAGGGTCGGAGCCTCCCATTGCATCTCGCCGTTCTTCAGCTTGTTACCCGAGATCGGCAGTTCGGTCTGGAAATCCGCCGACCACTGATCCTTGCCCGACTCCTGTCCCAGGGCCATCACCCGGGTCGGGGTCTGCACGAGAACCTGGTTGTTCTTGAGGGCCATACAGGGAAAGACCAGCTCATCGATGTCTCTCTTCCAGACCGTCTTGCCGGTGGAGACATCGACCTTCATCACATGGCAATGGTGTTTGAGAAACTTGCCGCGGCGGCGGGCGGCATCGATCTTCTCCATCTGGTTGACCTCGTCATCGCTCAGAAGCAGGAGATAGCCCTCCCTGTAGATGATCTGCTTGGTTTTCTCGCTGCCCTTGATGACCTTCTGCGTTTTGCCACTGAAAGCGTCAAGAACATGTACCGGACCCTCAAAATCGAAAGTTACGAAGACCTGGTCGTCCGCCGCGACCAGTCGAAACGGCAGGCTGGCCGGTCCCGATCTGAAGCGACGCAACTGGTTTACCCAGCGCTGCATCGGTCTCTTCCACAGGATGATGCCATTGAAAGCGTCCCGGGCCACCAGGGACCAACGCGACTTGAGACGGATATCTACCGGAGGGGTCTCATCGATGATGTAGAACATCCGGCCCCTGTAGGTCACCGCCGCGCTGAAGCTGGCGGTCTGCTCATGAGCGCGCGAGAACTTGGGGTCTCCGACCCACTGGATGTGGCGGGGAGGGCCTACAAGCTTGTCCCGGGAGACCGCGTTATTGTCCGGGCCATGCAGGAAATGGGTCCAGTCATCGATCTCGTCCGGCCAGGGCTTGACCGTGCGCTTCCACTTGCCGTCGGCCTTGACCAGCAGAACCCCCTGGGGCACCAGCACCCTCATCACCTCGGCCGGGTCAAGCTCCGTTGATTCGCCCGCGACCAGCAGATTGACCAGGTTGTCGGCGTAGGGAAGCCTCTTCCCCGCCCAGGGCTCTACAGAGACCCGGCCATAGCGGCCGAGCGCCTGGACATGCCGGCGAGCCGCCGAGACAAGCTTCCGATCCTTCTCCAGCCCATGAACGACCCAGGGACCGGATTCACCAAGCTCCGCCGTCAAGCTCCCATCTCCACAGCCGGCATGGACCACCAGGCCTCCCTTGATCCCGCTCTCGGCGATGATCTCTTCGGCCAGGGCGCGTGGAGGATTTACCTCGCCCGCGGGCAATCGAACGGCCAGAAACAGAAGAACGACTGTTTTAAATATGTAGTTCGTATTCATAATGAAACAATTATTCACACAATCACGGAGCCTGCGTATCGAATACCGCTAAAAATATCGCACGCAGCCTCCGGGGTTTGTCAGGCGCGCGAACCTGGGGTTATCCTGAAGTGGGATCTCCGAGCTCCGGAAACAAAGAAATGACTATAGAAAAAGACAACCTGAACTGGCCAACGCTTCTACTCCTGGCGATTCTTTCGCCGGCGGCGCTGGGTCCGGGCTGCCGGCAGACCGAATCGGAGCCCGCCGGGACGGTCCGCCGGGAGGTAGCCCCCGCCGCGCAGGCGCAGCCTCCGCGAGTAAATCTCGACCCTGCTAAACAATGGGCCAACTGGCGCGGACCCCTTGGGACGGGCGCTTCACCCCACAGCGCCCCACCCATCGAATGGGGCGAAGAGAAGAATATCCGCTGGAAAACAGCCCTTCCGGGCAAGGGGCATTCGACCCCGGTGATCTGGGGCGACCGCATCTTCCTGACCTCGGCGGCGGCCTTTGGCGAGGCGAAGGAGGATGAGCACGAGCACTCTGACGGAGACCATGACAACGTCGACCCGGAATACCGCCAGCGCTCGGTGGTACTGGCGATCAATCGCGATGATGGCTCCATCCTCTGGGAAAAGATTGTCAATGAGGAGCGGCCGCATGAGAGCACCCACGTAACGGGCAGTTGGGCCTCCTGCTCCCCCGTCACCGATGGCGAGTATGTCATCGCCTCGTTTGGTTCCCGGGGGATCTACTGTCTCGATATCGATGGAGAGCTCGCCTGGAAAAAAGACCTCGGCGACATGAAGGTCAAGCACGGCCACGGCGAAGGAAGCTCCCCGGCGCTTCACGGCGACACTGTGGTCATCAACTGGGACCATGAGGGTGATTCCTTCGCCGTCGCTCTCGACAAGCACACCGGAAAAGAGATCTGGAGAGCGGCTCGCGACGAGGTCTCATCCTGGTCCACGCCGCTGATCATCGAAGAGGCCGGCCGGCCCCAGGCCGTGATCGCGGCAACGACCCGCGTTCGAAGCTACGACCTCGCCACCGGCGGGGTCATCTGGGAATGCGGCGGACTGTCGAACAATGTCGTGGCCTCGCCCGTGGCCGCCGATGGCTTTCTCTACACCGCCAGCAGCTACGAGTTCCAGTCCATGTTCGCCATCCGGCTCGAGGGCGCCAGCGGCGACCTGACCGGAACCGACGCGGTCGCCTGGAAAATTGACCGCCACACCCCCTACGTTCCATCTCCCCTGCTCTACCAGGGCAAGCTCTTCTTCATCCGGCACCTGCAGGCCTTTCTCAGCTGCATGGACGCGAAGACAGGGAAGCCGATCTTCGGCCCCAGGCGTCTTCCCGGGTTCCAGATGATCTACTCATCGCCGGTGGGAGCGGGCGGCAAGGTCTATGTCATGAGCCGCAACGGCGTGATGCTTGTGATCAAAAGTGATGATGATTACGCGCTGGTAGCGACCAACCAGCTGGAGGATTCTTTTTCCGCATCTCCGGCCATCATCGCGGATGAACTCTTCCTGCGCGGCGAACGTCATCTCTACTGCGTCTCGGAAAAAAAATCCCGGTAGACCGCGACGATCGAAGCTCAGCTATCGAGCTCAGCCTGCTCCTGCTCGATGCCAGGGTCGGCTTCTGCCTCATCCCCGGACGGCGAGTCGCGCTCGGCCGCCTCGAACGGAGCATCCTGCTGCCGGCCCGCATCTTCATCCGCCGCCTCCATGGCAGGCTGGGGAGTATCCGCCTCTTCCTCGTTTTCAGCTTCGAGAGCCTCGCGCTCCTCCCTCGAGGGTGGAGTCTCGGGCTCAGGAAGATCCTTGAGGCTCCCGAGACCGAAGCTCTCGAGGAACATCGGCGTCGTATGATAGAGCAGCGGCCGCCCCAGCCCGGGAGCCTTGCCGGCGACCCGGATGAGTTCGCGATCGAGAAGCGTGTTGAGGGTTGGAGCGCATTGCACTCCCCGGATCGACTCGAGCTCAGCCTTCGTAATCGGTCCCTTGTAGGCAACGATCGCCAGGGTCTCGAGAGCAGCCGGCGAGAGCCTGCTGCTGCGGCGCTTCTGATGCAGGGTGCGAAGCCATGGATCGAATTCAGAAAGAGTCAGGAGCTGCACCCCGCCGGAAATGTCCTCAACGCGAAACGCTCTGCCGGACTCTATGTATTCCTCCCTGAGGTTCTCGACCGCTGACCTGACGTCGTGCACCCCGAACTCGAACAGCTCCGCGAGCTCACGAATCGTCACCGGCTCACCGGCGCAGAACAGGACGGCCTCGATGGCTCGGGGGAGCTCATCCTCCGTCAGAACGCCGGAATCCTCAGCCGCCTTGACGGTGGGCTCAGGCTCTGTGGCCTCAGGCTCCTGCTTCCCGGTCTCGCTCACTTCAGCTTCTTCCATGGCCTGCTTCCATCTCTCTCCTGGCCAAGACTCCAGTGCCTACGGCCGAAAAACCTTCTCTCAGGTGACCGTTTTATCCTTCCAGGCCCACCATTTCAATTTTTCAGCATCGGGATTGGGCGTCTTTGCGAAATAAACCGCGCAACGAAAAACGTAGAGAACGCAGCGATCTATATGGGCCTGGCGCAAATCACCCAGCTGCCGATAGAGCGCCTCCGGGGAGCGTCCCGCCAGGTCATCCAGCCCCTGGACTCCAAGCTCAGCGAGCTTGGCGGCAAGCTTCGGTCCAACTCCCGGAATCCGCTGGAATTCGCTCCACTCAAACCCTGCCGCGCCCATCGGCTTCCCTTCATCGTCCGGAAGGCCAGTCGATCCGGGCCTGTTCACGCAACCGATAGAATGCCTCACGAATCTCCTCCATGTCCGGCTCACGCTTGAGATAGTTTTTCCTCACCTCCTCGGCAACCTCATCGTATTTCTTCGAAGGTTCGATTTTCGTGACCTGGAAGATATGGTACCCGCCCCGGGGATTCTCAACCGGCTCGCTCACCTGGCCCGGCGCGAGGGAAAAGATCACCTTCTTGAGAACTTCGGCCATCGGCGTTTCCGCCGTGATGGGACCGAGGCTTCCTCCCAGGGGCCGGGTGACCCGGTCGTCAGACTCAGCCCGCGCCACGGCGACAAAATCGAGCTCGCCGGAAACGATCCTGGCCCTGGCTCCCGCCGCCTTTGCCCTGGCATCCTTCTTCTTCTGCAACTGGGCGGCATCAGGCTGGGCTTCAAAGGCAGGGAAGCTGTAGGCGATGTGACGGGTATGATACCGCCTGTTCTTCTCGTAGAGTCCGCGAAGATCGACGGCGGCAAGGTCTCGCATGGCCATGGTTACCCTCTTGATGAGGATCTGGGCGACCAGCTTCCTCCTGAGTTCCTCGCGCACGTCATTCAAGGCCAGGCCCTGTTTTTCGTAGAGGTCTGCCAGCTTGATGCGCCCGGCCGCCTCGTCGCCGCGGCCCAGGTCCCTCGACATCCCATCGAGAACCTCCTCAACCTCGCTCTCCACATCCTTCGGCTCTACGCTCATCTTCCGGCGTTCGGCCTCCTGGAGAAAGAGCTCTTCCTTGATGACCTCGGAGAGAAGCGTCTTCTCCCCGAATTGACGAAATACGGCCTCCAGGAAATCCCCCCGGGTAAGAACCCGGCCATTGATGTGGACGAGAGCCGAGTCTCGGCTTGCGAAGAAACCCTCCACTCCCTCCGCCGCCGGAGACTCTACCGGCTTCTTCCGCGCGGCCGTGTAATCAGCCACCGTCCTGCGCGGTCTCGAACCACAGCCCGCGAGCAGGAGGATCAACAATGTCAGGAACACCCGTTTCTCCATGGCCTGAATATACCGCTTTGCGGCTGGAAAAACTTCCTCCCCGTTGAAAAATGCGTAAGCCGAAGAAGCAAATGAAGTGCGGAAAAATAATCCGCGCGGGTTTATCCTGTCCCGGACCTAAACCCAGGAGAGAACAGAACAGTCATGGCGAGAGAGAGACCCGCGAACAGCCTGAGAGCCATTGAAGTCAACACCCGGTTTCTCGAACAGCACCCGGCCACAGTGCTCTATTCAAGCGGCATGACCCGAGTCCTCTGCGCCGCCACGCTGGAACAGGGAGTCCCTGCCTTCCTCGATGGAACCTCGAAGGGCTGGGCCACAGCGGAATATGACCTGCTGCCCGCCTCGACCGGATCCAGGAGGCGGCGCGAGCGCGGCGGGAAGCTCTCGGGAAGAACGCAGGAAATCCAGCGCCTCATCGGACGCTCGCTGCGTGCCGTTCTGGATCTCGAAAAACTCACAGGGTGGACGTTGAAGCTCGACTGCGACGTCCTGCAGGCCGACGGAGGAACTCGTACGGCCTCCGTCAACGGCGCCTACCTGGCCTCCTGCATCGCGCTCCGGCAGGCTCTCGATGACGGCCGCCTGGGCGAGCAGCCCCTGGTGGAGGCCATCGGCGCCGTGAGCGTGGGAATCGTTGGAGGCGAGACCCTTCTCGACCTGGACTATTCGGAAGATTCCCGGGCCGGCGTCGACCTGAACGTGGTCCAGACCGAGGGAGGCCGGTTCCTCGAGGTCCAGGGAACGGCCGAGGGAGAGCCCTTCTCCCGGGAGGAACTGGATGAGCTCCTTGACCTGGCCGCTGCGGGAATCGGCGAGATCATCAGAAAACAGGCAGAGCTCATAAACGGCATCGACTGACCCCCGCAGCTTCTTTCGATCCGGAGCCGGAGGGGTTAAACTGGATGGGGACAAGACCCATCCAGGCAAACACTTATGAAAATCAACCTTCTCCTTACTGCCATCCTGCTCAGCGCTCTCTCTGCAGGAGCCCTGCGAGCGGACATCGTCTACCTCCGCGACGGAAAGACCATCGAGGGCAAGATCACCTTGAACGAGGAGGAGAACACCTACCGAATCGAGACGACCCGCGGCGCGGTGATCAAGCCCGTCAGGGATGTACAGAAAATCGTCAAGGCGCCCCTGCCCCAGGACGTATTCATCAAGAGATTCGAGACGGTCGATCGCGCGAGTCTCGACGACCTGGCCGGCCTGGCCACCTGGGCCAGAGAGAAATACCTCATCCCCCAGAAGCAGAAGATCTGCAGGCTCATGCTGAAGATCGATCCCAACCATGAGATGGCCCGACGGGAGTTGGGTTACACGGTCTTCGAAAATGAATGGATTCTTGAAAAAGAGCTGCGTAAAAAACAGCTCGACCTGGGCCTTGTTAAATACAGGGGTGAATGGGTCAGCACGGAAGAGAGAGAGCGCCTCATCTTCAAGGGCGACACCGAGCAATTGGCCTCTCTCTTCAAGAGCGTCCAATCGGACAACCAGATAGTGGTTGATTACGCCGTGCGTAAGATCATGGCCTATACCGGTTCACGGCCCTACGAGCTCTTCACTCCCTACCTCGAGTCGCCCCACGAGAGCGTCCGGCTGGTCGCAGTGAGCGCGCTCAGCAAGTTCCCGGCCGAAATACCAAAAGACAAAACAAAACCTTCGGCGGCGGCTGTCAAGGCGGCTCACAAGCTCTACCGGCTGGTGCTCACCGAGCCAAGTCCCAAGGTGATCAAGGTAGCCAACATCTGCCTGAGACGATTCTATCCGGAAGAGACCTTTCGACAGGCTCTCGACACCCTGCTGCGGCCGGGAGATGAAGGATCCATCGAACGGGCTGCGGAAATCGCCAACCAGCTCCTGCTGAAGAAACGCGTCCCCCAGGTTTTTGATCTGCTGGTGACGAAAAAAGCCGGCAACGGCGGGGTCGCCGAGGTGAAGGAGAATGGGAAAATTCTCGAGCTGCTGAGCAAATCGCTGGGAGTCGACCACGGCTACGATGCCGCGGTCTGGGAAAAATGGTGGAAGGAGAACGAGGCTCGGTTCCGCGATGTCCCCTGAAAGAACAAATCGGCCGAAGTTAAGGAGTAGCTGATGTTGCTGGTGGGAACGGGAAACCTGCACAAGCTTGAGGAGATATCCACCGTGCTCAACGACCTTCCGGTGCGAACGGTGGGTATCGAACACCTCCCTCCCTGCGAAGATGTCGAGGAAACCGGAGTGACCTTCAAAGAGAACGCCCTGATCAAGGCGGCCTACTTCTCCAGGATGGCAGCCGGGCTTGATCCCTCCAGGCGTCCACGCTGGGTGATCGCTGACGATTCAGGCCTCTGTGTCGACGCCCTCAACGGAGCCCCGGGAGTCTACTCCGCGCGCTTCGCTGGCGAGAATTGCACCTTCGCTGACAACAACAGGAAGCTGCTGGACGCTTTAGAAGGAGTCGAGACGGCCAAGCGGACGGCCCAATTCGTCTGCGTGATCTGCTGCGTACCCGTCCTCGGAGATGCATCCGTCGAGCCCGAGGCGCTCTTTTACTCCGAAGGAATCTGCCCGGGGCACATCGCCCTCGGCGAAGCGGGAACTGGAGGGTTCGGCTACGACCCTGTTTTCATAGAGGCCTCCACCGGCCGGACCTTCGCGGAGTTGGAGGCGGAACAAAAAAACCGTCTGAGCCACAGGGGACGGGCCCTTGAGCGCTTCAGGGGAAAATTCGCCTCTCTCACAGGCTCCTGACAAAATTGCGGACCCCTTTTCCCCATCCGCGGCGTTGAACGAAGAAAAGACGTCATGCTAATATGCCGCCATGAGCAGCAGGCGCAATCAGCCGGAACAGTCTGAGGAGATATCCGGCGAGGAGACCGAACCCAAGGCGAAGCGTTCCGGCTTCGACAGTTTCAGAGAAAATATTGAAGCGATTGTCGTAGCCGTCATTCTTGCCGTATTCGTACGGCACTTCGCCGTCGAGGCCTTTGAGATCCCCACGGGTTCCATGGCCCCTACCCTCTTCGGCATGCATGTCCGGGTGGAGAGCCCCAACACCGGCCTCTCCTTCGAGGTGGGAGTACCGAGCAACTCATCGAGTGGTCGGCTGAGAATCCAGATGCAGAACTATGTGGTCTGCGCCGAAGAGTGCCCGGGCGAAGGCTGCGGACTCAAGCTGCACGCGCAAAAGCCGGGAGGACGTCTCTTCGGGAAGACCAGGCAACTGCATAAGGAGGAGATCGCGCGTCTCAATCGAGTGTTTGAAGACCTGCGGGAACAGGAAAGGGTCGAGTGCCAATCCTGCGGAAACCAATGGCAGACGAGCAAGCAGTCCTTCAAGGTCACCACCGCCACGATGAAAACGATGAGATGCCCCCTGAGTGGGCATATCTGGGAGCACGTCATCGAGGACTCGGCCAGGGGCGGCGGAAATAAAATACTCGTCAACAAGTTCGCCTACGACCTGGGCGAGCCGCGGCGCTGGGACGTCATTGTCTTCGCCTTCGACCAGTGGAAGAACTACATCAAAAGACTCGTCGGGCTGCCGGGCGAGAAGATCAACCTGATCAACGGGGATGTTTACGTCAACGGCAAGATTGAACGTAAACCCGAACACCCCTACATCCAGGACATACTCTGGAAGAAGATCTCAGACAGCTCTGTCGTGGAAGGGGGACTCAGCCCTGTCAGGGCCTGGAAAGAGCCCGGGGGCAAGGGCGTTCCCGCCTGGCAGGAGCTCGCGGACGGCAGGTGGAGTCTCAACTCGTCAAAAAGCCCTGAACCCGCCCTGCTTGAATACCAGCGGGCCCTGGACAATTACATACCCTACAATTCCCTGGCCGGAAGGCCGCTGGGCACCCACAGCGTCGGAGACGTAAAGCTCTCCTTCACCGCGACTCCGACAACAGCCGGGGGCTGGATCGGCGCGGAAATTCGGGATGGAGACTGGACCTTCCAATTGCGTTTACCGACTGGCAAGCCCACCCCTGGACGCCCGGCTGTGATCGAACGCGTGGTCAATGAGCCTCGCTCAGATGTAAAGAACCCGCGCAAGCTGCGCCATCCCGGCGCGCCCGTATTCCAGGAGAAGGAAGGCATCTCCCTGGAGCTGAACACCAGGAGCCGAATCGAGATCGTCAACTGCGACGACTGCCTGGTCGTTCGCCTGGACTCGGAGGAGATCTTCAGCATCAAGGAGTCCGAGGGTTATATTTCCATCCCGGATGTCGACAACCCCCCGCCCGAGGCCGATCACTCGCAATATTATCTGCGACTGCTCGGCAGCCGCGTGGATGCGAACGTGGAAGCGATCGAGCTTCACCAGGACAACTACTACACCAATGATGGAGCCGGCCATTCACATTCGATCCAATTGGAGAAGGACAGGTTTTTCGCGCTTGGAGACAACAGCCCTTCATCTTCTGATGGTAGAGTCTGGGGGTCGGTGCCGGCGAATAATATGCTGGGCAAGGCCCTCCTGGTCTTCTGGCCGGGCCTGCCGGGAAATTTCCAGCTGCGGTTCATACGCTGATTGATGAGGAGAGGATCATGACAGCAGATAATCAGAATCCCGACAACGGAGCCGAGACTCCGGAAGAGACCGCCTCCGAGACTACCGTCTCGACGGTCGAGCCCCCTGGAGAACAGGAACCCCTTCTCAAGGTAGAGGGTCTGACCAAGAGCTACACAGGAAGGCTCGTGGTCCACGGAGTCAACTTCAGCGTAGAGCAGGGCAAGATCATTGGATTGCTCGGTAAAAACGGAGCGGGAAAGACCACCACCTTTCGAATGACCATCGGCATGGTGAATCCGGACGAGGGCAAGATTTCCTTCATGGGAAAGGACGTAACCCGCTTCCCCATGTACAGGCGCGCCCGCCTTGGAATGGGCTACCTCTCGCAGGAACCCAGCGTCTTCCGGGGATTGACTGTCGAGCAGAATCTCAACGCCATCCTCGAGCTCTCTCCCATGCCAACCGCGGACCGCGTCCGGAAAAGGGACGAGCTGGTTGAAGAGTTCGGTCTTGCCAAGCTGCTCAATTCAAAGGCCGCGGTACTCTCCGGCGGCGAGAAGAGGCGTCTCGAAATTGCCCGGGCGCTCATCATGGAACCTCGTCTCATTCTCCTGGACGAACCGTTCAGCGGAGTCGACCCGATCGCCGTCAGCGAGATCCAGCAGATCATCATGAAGCTCACCGAGAGAGGGATCGGCATCCTGCTGACGGACCACAATGTGCGAGAGACCCTGAATACGACCGACAGATCCTATATCATCCTGGATGGCAGGATCATCGCCCACGGCGACCGCGAGCAGTTGCTTGCGGATCCGAATGCCCGCAAATATTACCTCGGCGAACGCTTCGAGATGTAACTCCACTGGAGCCAGGACACATGCCCTCACGCCAGGACAATCCAATCACACTGCTTGAACACTCGACCTTCGACAGGATTCTCGCGGCCGCGGTCTCCTGGCTGGTCCCGGGGGCGGGCTACTGGCTGCTGGGCTACAGAACGCGAGCTGTCCTCTTCGCCGTCCTCCTCCTCGGGCTCTTCTGGACTGGAGAGCTCCTCCTCGCAGGCAACGGCGACGGCCAGTTCATGGCCGTCACCTACCAGGTACATCCCGTCTTTTTTGTACTCGAATCGGGCAACGGCCTGAGCGCCTTCCTGGCCAACTTTATCTGGGGCGCCGCCGCCCATGGCGATGGACTGCACGACATCAAGGACATGCCAAGGCATCTGAACCTGGGGATTCTCCTCTGCGTTATCAGTGGAATGCTGAATGTCCTCCTCGTGCTGAATGTCCTCGACAGGAAGACCTGGCTCCTGGCGGCGGAAAAGGCCTCGGCCCCACAGGGAAGCGAAGGAGATTCTGAATGAGACTCGGAGTCGAAATCCTGGCCCTCCTGGCCCTGGGCTTTATTATTCCACTGGTCAGCATGATGAGCGACCTTGATGAGCCGCGGCGTGTCCTGCGCCAGAGCCTGCATTATTTTTTCCTGCTCACAGGAATAACCCTGATCCTCTGCGCAGTAATTGGCTGCCTGGAGTGGATATTCATTCGTCCGCTGCTATAATCGCCGGGTCAGTAGAGGTCGAGGCCGCGGCCCGCAGTTGACGGCCTTCGGGCCGGCTCATTGAATCAGGGCCGAGGAAAGTCCGGACTCCGCAGGGCGGTGTGGTGGATAACTTCCACCGGGAGCGATCCCAGGGAAAGTGCCACAGAAAAGATACCGCCGACCTCGAGAGAGAATCGGTAAGGGTGAAATGGTGAGGTAAGAGCTCACCGCGAGAGTGGTGACACTTCTCGGCAAGGTAAACCCCACACGGAGCAAGACCGAATAGGGGAGCAGAGGCTGCTCGTTTCGCGCGGATTCGTCCGCATAACTCCCGGGTAGGTCGCAAAGATGAATGGTCTCGGGCTGGACCCAGGTCCAGTCAACAGAATCCGGCTTACAACCTGCTGACCGGCCGGCCTTCGGGCCGGCCGTTTTTTTTGAGACGTCTCCGTCTCAGCTGGAATCCCCACATTCAAAGGGATCGGCGCTGGTGTCCAGCCCGGGGGCAGGATAAGGAGGCCGAGGCTGAACGCCGCGGCGGAAGAGGAAATCAAGCAGGAAGACCGCGTCCGTCAGTTCGAGCCTGCCGTTGTCATCCGCATCTCCATGATCCTCGCAATCGAGAACCGAAGCTCCCCTGAAAAGATGAAAGAGCAAGGTGACAGGATCGGAGATGTCGACAATGCCATCCCGGTTAGCATCTCCCCTGACGAACGCAGGACGGCCCTCGATCCCGGCGCTGAAAGAATGAATGGTTCCCTTGTCGGTGCTGACAAAGAGCCTTCCTCCCGCAACCGCAAGGCCGTAGGCGCGCCCCTCTACCGGGGCGGTCCAGAGGGTCTCCCCGGTAGAGCTGTCGAAGGCGGCGACCTCATCCCGCCCGCCGGCGAAGAGCGTAGCTCCGGAGCGAATCAGCTCGTAGGGGTAGCTCACCTCCCGGCGCCAGATCACCCGCCGGGTGCTGCGATTCAGAGCTGTCAGGAAATCATCAGCAAGAAGATAGGATGCCGTCGAGGTGACAACCATGGAGTTGCCTCCCTCAAAAACAGCGATGCTGTCGCGGCTGCTGGCGTTGAACTCCTCCAGGCTGGCTCCCTCCCGGGAGCTTGGACCGTTGATGAGGGAATTGCCGGCCAGCAACGCGAAGGTGCCCATGACGTCTCCCCCAAAACGCCCCTGCAGGCTTCCCGAAGAGCGGCTGAAGATATAGGGAGAGCTTCTTCCCGCCGGGAAATAGAGATTGCTGCCGGACAGAAGAGCGTAGCCCTGCAGGGATACGTCATTCCGGCGCAGCCGGCGCCAGTGATTGGCGCCTCGATCGGAGCCGGTAAGCGCGTCAACCGCGCAAACATAGACTCCCTCCCCGGGAAAAATACCGGCGCTGAAATAGGCCACGCCTCCGTTGACGAGAACACCGCTGCGAACCGGCCAGACCGATACATAACGCCCGTTGCTGGGCACCAGGCGGTTCTGCTCCGAGCCGGAGGCCGTGTAGCTCCACCGAAGCGCGCCGTTGTCCTGCCCAAGACAGTAGACCGTCCCATCCTCGGAGCCGAAATACACGTTTCCACCCTCGAGCGTCGGCGCGAAGCGTACAGGTCCATCGGTGGTAAAGGCCCATTGCTGCCTTCCATTGGCCGTGTTCAACCGGTAGACCGTATCATCGACCGAGGAACCGAAATAGAGTCCGTTCCCTGCGACCGCCACATGGAAGGCTCGGTCAAAAGCGAGCCGCGGCTTCAGGAGTACCTGGTTGGTGGCGTAATAGTTCTTCTTCGCGGGACCGGTCCAGGCGGGAGCGGGCGGGTTCGCCGAGCGATAGACCCAGGTCTGGGTCAGGGGAAGCTCCAGCTGCTCCGGAGAGACACCGCTGCGCTGAAGGTCACGGCGATGAGTAGGCCAGTCATCCGCAGGCGACACCCCCGGCGCAAAGGCCGACAGGAGTCCGAAGACAAAAAGAATCCGCCGCAGTGTTCCCTCTTGCCGCCTACCCGGCGCCGCGTAGTTTTTCCGGGTTTGGAATGTCACCATGATGAATAGCCTATCGAAGTCTGTAGCGGGTAACGGCATACGCAACCTGAGCTGGAGGTGGGGCTGAAGACCATACCGCCGCCCGAGATCAGGCCCAGCCAGCAGCTGCCCCGCGAACCGGCCTTCTGGACCCGCGCACCGCTGTCCACATCCCAGAAACCGAAGGAGCCGTTGTCGTAGTCCCAGTCGACATAAACAACGGTCCGCGCCGCGGCGCTCATTGTGCTGCAGCCGCCGCGCGAGGGCAGCGAATTGAACACAGAGCCGCCGCTGAAGAGATCGTAACCGCGGGGCTCTACGATGACCGTGTCGCCCACCACCACAGGATGATACATGTGGCCTCCATGATGGTTGCGATTCCAGGAATGGTCCTGCGACCACTGCCGGCTGCCATTGGCCGCTGAATAACAGGTGACGTGATACCTGCTGTTGGCGATAGAGGTGATCAGCCTCTCCTCTGAATAGAGCAGGAAGGCCACCACCGGAGCCGGAGAAGAGGGAAGCGTAACCGGCTGGCGCCAGAGTATATCGCCGCTGTCGACATCCAGGGCCACGAGAAAATTATTCCGCCATAGATCGGAGGAACCCGTTCGACCCGTTCCCGCGTTCAATACCGAGCTGGAACGCGACTCGATGTAATACAACCGCCCACCGCCAATCGTTATCGTTGA
>CBFHWB010000031.1:0-16012 GCA_965659285.1 Planctomycetota bacterium
ACGGGTGAGTCTATTAGAGTGCCGGGTAAAAGACAAGTCCGGGCGTTTCGGAAGAAGCTCAGCGCTCCCGCGGCTGGAGCGTCTGGGCCTCCACTCGTTGCCCATCTGCGTAGAGCAGTCTTCCCGGCATTTTTTCCGCCGTTTTCCCGCCTCCAACAGCCCTTAGATTGACGCTGATGGAGTCGATCTTCTTCTCTCCGATGCGGGCGAGAATCTCGGGGACGGCAATGGAAAGCGTTTTTGTGCGGGGCCATTTAATGAGCCCGGCTTCCTCTTTGAAGCAATCGAGCGGCAGGTAGGTAGAGTTGACTCGCAGGTCGCCCCGGACGCCGGCCAGGGGCTTTGGGAAGGAGATTTCCAGCTTCAGGCCGTCGGGACGCGTGACATATCTCGTCTCGACCCGCCCCTCTCTGAGGAAGAAATCCTGGATGGGAGGGTAGACCGCCCTTGCGAGAAAGGGCGTCTGTCCGAGGAACAGGAGGATCGAGAAGGGAAAGGCTACCCAGGCCAGGGGATGGATGCCTTCGCCTCCCCGTCCCCGCTGTTTTTCAACGAGCTGCCAGAGCAGGGAGGCGGCCAGGGTCATGGCTGCGGAGATACCCAGGTCTTTGAAGGAGGCGCCATCGACAAGCCCGGCCAGCCACAGGCAGCTCACCACGAGCCCGGCAAATCCCAGGAGACAGAGCGCGGCCAGGGGTACGATATTGGCGGGCAGGTTTTTTGAGGCTACAGGGGCGGAAGCCTGTGGTTCGGATGGTGAATCGATCATGCCCGCATTCTAACTCTTGCGGGCGCGAAGGAGAAAGACCTCCTGGGAAGGAGCCTTTCTCAGTCCGAGAGCCACTTCATCTGCCAGCGGCCTTCGACCGCCTCATCTTCGAGGTGACTTTTCGCCAGGAAGTTTTTCCCGTCGATGCGCTCTTCGCTGAGCACCTTGCCGACAAGGTAGAACTGGAAGCTGTCATCGCGCCCCCTGATCACGATCTCGTCGTTGCCCTTGGTTATCTTTCCATACATGGGAGCCAGGGCGCTCTGATCTTTCGAGGCGATGCCTCCCGTTGAGTAGCTGCGTACTCCCTTGATCTCGACCACCTCGGCCTCCTCCTGCTTGGCCCACTCGATTTTCAGATCGACATGATGGTAGGCGGCCCGGTTGGATTCGAAGTATTTATCCATCGACTCGCGCGTTCGACTGTCGAGAGCTTCGAAAGAGAGCTTCCAGGTTCCCTCACGCAGAGAGTTGCCGCTGCAACCGGAGACCAGGGCGCTGAGAACGAGGACGGCTGTTGTGATGTGTATGTGTTTCATTAGATTCCTCCACAGGTTCTATTATCGGGAACCTTTCGCGTAAAACTGGAGTTTTCCTGCATCGTCTTGCCATGAATTAAGTTCCTCTAACGGGGGTATTTCGCGAAAAAACACCTATTACCGGTGCTTCGGGGATGAAGGGGGTTCAATTCGAGCGAGAATGTGAGTTGGCGGGCTTTCTTTGATTTCTTGCACAGGCTTCGAGTGGGTGCGAGAATCCGCCCGCCGGATTGAATTTTCACGGCAGCCGAGGCGCAAATGACAGATCTTCAAAAACGAATGGAGCTGGCTCTCGAGGCGGCGAGGAAAGCCGGCGAACTGACGCTTGAATATTTCCAGAAGGGAATCGAGGTCGAGTTCAAGGCGGACCAGAGCCCTGTTACCGAGGCCGACAGAAATTCCGAGGCTCTGCTGATCGAGTTGCTCTCGAAGGAGTTCCCCAATGACGCGTTTCTCGGAGAGGAATCCGGAGAGAGACCCGGCAGCTCGGGATACCGGTGGGTGCTCGATCCGATTGATGGAACGAGATCGTTTGTACAGGGGGTGCCGCTCTACGGCGTCCTGGTGGGGCTGGAAGATCCTGCTGGCGAGGCCATCCTTGGGGTTATCAACATGCCCGGTCTCGATGAGACGCTGGTGGCTGCCGTCGGAGAGGGCTGCTATCACAACGGGTCGCGCACCGATGGCGCGCGGGCGAACGTCTCCACTGTCTCCGATCTCTCAAGCGCCTGCGTAACCTATACCGGCTTTGAGACCTTTCGCCAGTCAGGTTCGCTCGGAGTTCACAGCCTGCTCGGTGGCCAGGTAAAGGTTCTGCGCAGTTGGGGAGATTGCTATGGGCACCTGCTTGTTGCCACGGGCCGGGCCGAGGTCATGCTCGACCCCGTGCTCAGCCTCTGGGACATTGTGCCGCTGAAGCCCATCGTCGAGGAGGCCGGGGGGGTCTTCACCGATTGGCAGGGCGGCGGCGGCAGCGGCGGCAGCAGCGGCATCAGCACCAACAGCGCCCTGGCTGAAGAGGTGCGCGCCATCATCAGCGCCGCCGGAGGCGAGAATACGGACTCTCCGAATTGAGCTTCGTGTTCTTCTGCTGGAGTGTGGTGGTTCTCATCTTCTGGGTCGTCCTCTGTCTCGATCCCCGCCGCCGCTGGCCGGGGCGGCTGGTATTGCCGGAGACGCCCTCTTCGGCTGAGGGAACTGGGGATGGCTCGGATCTCGCCGTGGTGATTCCCGCCCGCAACGAGGAGGAGACGCTGGGGGAGACGCTTCCGGCTCTCCTCGAACAATCAGCGGATTACGCCAGGCTGGTGCTGGTGAATGACCGTTCCGATGATGGGACGGGGGAACTGGCCCGCAGGCTGCTGGCGGAGAGCGCGGCCAGTGAGACCTCGGAGATCCTGGAGGGGGGCGATCCTCCGCCGGGATGGTCAGGGAAGATCTACGCGGCCTCCACAGCGGTCAAGGAGCTCGTCGAGGCGCCTGGAGGTGACGCGATCCGCTGGTTTCTCTTCACCGATGCCGACATTCGCCACCCCGCGAACTCGATCAGGGCGCTTCGGCGAATCGCAACCGAACAGTCGAAGAGCCTCGTCTCGGTCATGGTCCGGCTGAATACCGAGAGTTCGTGGGAGAAACTGCTGGTTCCGGCCTTTGTCTGGTTTTTTCAGATTCTCTATCCTTTCAGGTCTGTGGGGAAGGATTCTTCGCGTGTGGCCGCCGCAGCGGGCGGCTGTATCCTGGTATCGAGGGAGTACCTGGAGAAGATCGGCGGACTGGAGTCGATCGGAAAGGAAATCATCGATGACGTCCGGCTCGCTGCCAGGGTCAAGGCTGCCGGTGGCGGCCTCTGGCTCGGGTTTTCCAGGACCATGGTCTCGTTGAGAAGCTCTACGCGACTGGGAGAAATCTCGGAGATGGTGACCCGGACCGCCTTTGACCAGTTGGGCTACAGGTATTGGCTGCTCCTGTTGACCCTGGCCGGTCTGTTCGCATTCTTCATCTCTCCACCGCTGTTGTGCGCCGCGGCGCTGGCGCTGGATGAGCCTCTGACGGGATTGGCCGCGGCGCTGGCAATGTCACTGCAAACTGTGAAATACTGGCCGGCGGCGAGCCATTACGGTCTGCCTCCGCGCTACGCGCTGAGCCTTCCCCTGGCAAGCTGCTTCTATCTGTGGATGACCTTTCTCTCTGGCTGGAATCATCTTCTCGGCCATGGAGAGACCTGGCGGGGAAGAGCCCTTGGGGCCGAGTGAACACTGAGCGCAAAGGAACAAAAAATGTTTATCAAGCGACTGGACGACTGTGTCGAGATTATCGCCAACGATGGCTGCCGTTTGAAGGAGATCCTGCACAGCGACCGTGATGATGTCGAGCTGCCCTTTTCCCTTGCCTATGCCCGGGTCGAGGCCGGCAAGGGGACGCATCCCCATAAGCTGGCGGCCCAGGATGAGGTGTATACGATTCTCAGCGGGGCCGGGGTCATGCACATTGGAGAGGAGAGGGAAGAGGTGGGAGCCGGTGATACTATCGTGATTCCGGCTGGGGCCGAGCAGTGGATCGAGAACACCTCGGAGGGAGAGCTCGTGTTCACCGCCCTGGTGAGTCCTCCCTGGCGTGAGGAGGATGATCTCCTCACCTGAGCCTCGTCGGCGGCGCGGAAAAACTAAGCCTGACGGGCGTATGCGCTGGGTGTTAGGATGCAAGGTAATGAAACGCAGCGGGAAGGAATCCAAGGCGGCTCTCAACAGGGACGCGGCCTGCCTCGTTGAGGATGGGCGCGTGCCGTTGGCGGCGCGCATGCGTCCCCGCACCCTGGACGAGTTCATCGGGCAGCCCCATATCCTGGGAGAGGGCAAGCTGCTCAGGAGGGCGATCGAGGCCGACAGGGTGACCTCGGTCATTTTCTGGGGGCCGCCCGGCACGGGCAAGACGACGCTTGCAAGGGTCATCGCCAACGCAACCCGGTCTAAGTTCGAGACCATCAACGCGGTTCTTGCCGGGGTGAAAGATATCCGCGAGGTTGTCGCCCGGGCCGCCGAGAGGCTGAAGGAACACAGCTTCGAAGATTCTCAGCGAACCATTCTTTTTGTCGACGAGGTGCATCGCTTCAACAAGGCCCAGCAGGATGCCCTGCTGCCGCACGTGGAGAACGGCACGATCACCTTCATCGGCGCGACGACCGAGAATCCTTATTTTTCGGTGATCAAGGCCCTGGTGAGCCGCTCGAGAATTTTCGAGCTTCGCTCCCTTGCCGACGAGGAACTACGGGAGATCCTGGTGGCGGCGCTCAATGACGAGGAGAGGGGCTTCGGCGGGCTGCAGCACGAGGTGGCGGCTGAGGCTCTCGATCACATCGTTCAGCTGGCCTCCGGAGATGCCCGCAATTCGCTGAACGCGCTGGAGCTGGCGCTGGTGACGACACCGCCCGGAAAGGATGGCGTGGTCGTGATCGATCTCGCTGTCGCCGAGGAGTCCATCCAGCAGCGGGCGCTGCTCTACGATAAGGATGGAGACATTCACTACGATATGATCAGCGCCTTCATCAAGAGCCTGCGCGGCTCTGATCCGGATGCGGCCCTCTATTGGATGGCCCGGATGATTCGCGCCGGCGAGGATCCTCTCTTCCTTGCGCGCCGTATGGTCATTTTTGCGAGCGAAGATGTCGGGATGGCGGACCCGCTGGCGCTGGTCGTCGCCAACAACGCCGCGGAGGCCACCCGCTTCGTCGGCCTTCCGGAGTGCCAGTTCAGCCTCTCCCAGGCCTGTATCCATCTTGCCACGGCGCCCAAGTCCAATTCGACGATGGCGTATTACGAGGCTGTCGCAGCCGTCAACAGCGGAGCAGATGACGAGGTTCCTAACCATCTGAAGGATTCATCCCGCGACAAGGAAGGTCTCGGGCACGGCAAGGGCTACAAATACCCGCACGCCTTTCGGGAGCATTGGGTGGCCCAGCAATACCTGCCTAATGGCCTGCAGGGGAATTACTTCTACAAGCCGGGTGACCAGGGCTTTGAAAAAAAAGTCGCGGATCGAATGGAGTGGCTGCGCAAGGAGCAGGAAGAGGGTCTTGGCAAGGGCGGGGCCGAGCCTCAAGGGAAAAAGAGCTGAAGATGAAAAGGCGTGGAATATGTTGATCAGAAAGGCTGCGGTTATCGGCGCCGGCACGATGGGGTGTGGGATCGCCACCCACCTGGCGAATGCCGGGGTACCCTGCCTGCTGCTGGATATCGTTCCCGAGGGCGAGGGAGAGCGCTCCCGGATCGCATCGGATGCGCTTGGCCGGGCTCTCAAGTCACGGCCGCCCTCCTTCATGGACCCTTCGGATTCGTCGCTTCTGAGCGCGGGTAATATCGAGGATGATCTCGAGGCGCTGGGAGAGTGCGATTGGATCATCGAGGCGGTTACCGAGGATCTCGATGTCAAGCGCGGCATCTACGAGCGGATCGCTCCGCATCGCCGTGCGGGATCGATCATCTCATCGAATACATCGGGTATCTCCCTGGGGCTCCTGACAGAAGGTCTGGACGATGATTTTCGCAGCTCCTTCCTGGTGACCCATTTCTTCAACCCGCCGCGCTATATGTACCTGCTCGAGCTGGTTCGGGGGCCGGACACCTCCGAGGAGATCTTCTCCGCCGTCAGGGAGTTCGCCGAGAAGCGCCTGGGCAAGGGCGTCGTCGAATGCAAGGACACTCCGAATTTCATAGCCAATCGAATCGGGGTTCTCTGCATGGGCGCCTCCTGCGTCTACCAGGAGGAGACGGGTCTGAGCATCGAGGAGATCGATGCGATCACTGGACCGGTTATTGGCCGGCCGAAGACAGCCACCTTCAAGCTTCATGACCTGGTGGGTCTAGATGTCGCCCTCATGGTGATGAAGAATGTCTACGACCTGGTCCCTGAGGATGAGAGCCGAGAGCTCTTTCGGGCTCCCGCTTTTTTCCAGCGGATGGTGGATGAGGGGAAGCTCGGGAGGAAGAGCGGCGGCGGCTTCTACCGGAAGGAGGGCAAGGAGATCCTTGTGCTCGACCTGGAGTCCTTCGAATACCGGCAGGAGAAAGAGGTCAGCTTTCCCTCGCTCGACAGCGCGCGGAAGGCGAAGGAACTGCCGGCTAAGATTCAGGCCCTGGCAGGCGGCGAAGACAAGGCCTCAGCCTACGTCTGGAAGCTGCTGTCGGAGACCATGCTCTACAGCGCCAGGAGGGTTCCCGAGATCTGCGATGATATCCTGAGCGTGGACAGGGCGCTTCGCTGGGGTTTCAACTGGCAACTGGGGCCCTTTGAGCTCTGGGATGCCCTGGGCGTCAGGGCTACCGCCGACCGACTCGAGAAGGAAGGCCGGGAGATTCCCGCGCTTGTCGAAGAGCTGCTCCGCGGCGGCAACCACAGCTTTTATTCAACTGCCGGTGAGGGAGCGAAGAGGCGCCCATCGGTTTTTGTTCCGGCAAGCCGAGAGCTGGAGATGATAGAGGACAGGCCGGGGGTCATCCTGCTGGATGATGTTCGCATGCGCAGCGAACCGCTGAGGTCAAACCCATCCGCGAGTGTTCTCGATCTTGGAGAGGGAGTCCTCTGCGTCGAGTTCCACTCGAAGATGAACACGATCTCGGGTGAAACCCTGGAGATGATTCGCGAGGGAGTCGATGCTGCCGAACAGGAGGGCTGCGCGGGGCTGGTCATCGGTAACCAGGCTTCGAACTTCTCCGTCGGCGCCAACATCAAGGAGCTCGCGGCGGCGGCCGTAGAAAAGGACTGGAAGGCCATCGACAGGATGATTCGTGATTTTCACGAGACCGTGTTGAAGGTCAGGTATTCATCCATCCCGGTGGTGGGGGCGGTCCAGGGACTGGCCCTCGGGGGCGGCTGCGAGATACCGCTGGCCTGCGACGCGGTGCAGGCGGCGGCCGAGACCTATATCGGCCTGGTGGAATTGGGGGTGGGGTTGATCCCCGCCGGAGGCGGAACACGGGAGATGGCATGCCGGGCTGCGGAGGCTGTGCCACCCGGCTATCCCGTTGATTCATTCGGCTTCCTGATGCGGTATTTCGAAAACATCGCCATGGCAAAGACCTCCGGCAGCGCCGCGGAGGCCAGGCAATTGGGCTACCTTCGGCCGATAGATGGAATCAGTATGAACCGTGACAGGGCGCTGCTGGATGCGAAGACCAGGGTCCTGGCGATGGCGGCGCACGGGTATCGGCCTCCCGCGCCGCGGGAAAACGTAAAGGTCGCGGGAGAAGCCGGAATTGCAGAACTGCGAATCCTGCTGAGCCAGTACGCCGGGGGAGGGTTTATCAGCGAGTACGATGAATTTCTCGCCGGGCGATTCGCCTACGCCCTCTGCGGCGGAAATATTGATGGGGAATTCCCGGTTAGCGAACAATACCTGCTCGAGCTCGAGCTCGAGGTGTTCCTGGGGCTGCTTGGCGAGCAGAAGACCATCGACAGGATCACCCATACGCTCAAGACGGGAAAGCCACTTCGGAATTGAACTCCATCACAGGGGAAACGGAAAAATGAAGGACGCGGTGATTGTCAGCGGAGCACGGACAGCCATGGGCAAGGGGCGAAAGGGTACCCTGCGCACGGTTCGTCCGGATGATCTCGGAGCCTGTGTGATCCGGGAGGCCGTCGCCAGGGCGGCCGGTCTCGAGCCCGCCGAGGTTGAAGACGTCCTGCTGGGCTGCGCTATCCCCGAGCAGGAGCAGGGCATGAACGTCGCCAGGATCTCCACTCTGAAGGCGGGACTTCCGGTGACGACCAGCGCGGCGACGATCAACCGCTTCTGCTCTTCGGGCCTCCAGACGATCTCCCAGGCCTTTGACCAGATCCGCTGCGGACATTCGGATGTGGTTGTCGCCGGAGGCGTCGAGAGCATGAGCCGGGTGGCCATGTTCCAGCGCACCTACGCCAATCCCGGGTTCGCCAATGACTGGCCCGAGGTCTACATCGGGATGGGGCTGACCGCCGAGAACCTGGCCCGGAAGTACGGAATCTCTCGTGAGGAGGCCGATGAATTCTCGGTGGAGAGCCATCGAAAGGCCCTGGCCGCCCTTGAGGGGGGTCGGTTCAACGAAGAGATCGTTCCCTATCGATTCTCGCTCAAGCGGCCGGGAGAGAATGGCTCGGTGGAGGAGACCGAGGTCGAGTTTTCGGTGGATGAGTGCCCCCGTCCAGGCACCGATCTGGATGGGCTCTCGAAGCTCAGGCCGGTTTTTTCCGCCGCGGGAACCGTCACCGCCGGGAATGCTTCGCAGATGAGCGATGGAGCCGCGGCGGTGGTGGTGATGAGCGCCGCAAAAGCCGAGGAACTTGGTCTCCGGCCTCGCCTTGTCCTGCGGTCTTACAACGTCTCGGGCGTTGCCCCGGAGATCATGGGGATCGGGCCGGTCGAGGCCGTTCCGCGGGCGCTCGAGCAGGCGGGCCTCACGCTCGATGATATGGACGTGATCGAGCTCAACGAGGCCTTCGCGGTCCAGGCTCTCAGCGTGATCAGGGAACTGGACCTTCCGCTGGAGAAGGTTAATGTGAACGGCGGCGCCGTGGCTCTCGGCCATCCGCTTGGCTGCACCGGCGCGCGCATGACCTTGACGGCTCTCGGTGAGCTCGAGCGGCGGGAAGCGCGCTACGCTCTCGTGACGATGTGTATTGGCGGCGGCATGGGCGCCGCGGGCGTTTTCGAGCGGATTTGAGGCTTGAACATGGAAGACGCCGGCAGGCCGAAGGATGACGGGTTTCGAGCGCTGGCCTGTGTCGCCGGCTCTTCCACGGGCATCGAGCGGCGTTTGCCGCTCGAGCCCGGTCCGGGAGAGGCTCTCGTCTCCCTCAGAGTCTGTGGCCTCTGCGGTACAGATATTTTCAAGCTGGAGGCGGCCAGCCAGCCGCCCGGAACGGTTCTCGGGCACGAGGTGGTGGGCATGGTTGAGCGGTGCGGGGCTGAAGTGGAAGGCTTCAGCCCTGGCGACCGGGTCGTGGTGGCGCACCATGTTCCCTGCGGCGAGTGCGCCTATTGCCTGGCCGGCAGCGAGACGATGTGCGAAGAATTTCGTGAGAATCGGCTCTCGCCGGGAGGGTTCAGTGAAAAAATCATCGTGGCTGAGGCCGCTGTCCGTTCGGCGATGCGGGTCATTCCCGACTCTCTGAGTGATGACACGGCGGTTTTTCTCGAGCCCGCGGCCTGTGTTTTGAGAGGCATCTGGCGTTCCGGGATCAAGTCTGGAGGAGCTTCTGTTATTCTCGGCGGCGGCAGCATGGGGCTACTTCACCTGCTGGTGCTGAAGGCAGCGATTCCGGATGCCCTGGTGGGAGTGGTCGAGCCGCTGGAAGACCGCAGGGAACTGGCGCTGTCGCTTGGAGCAGATTTTTCCCGCGCCCCGGAGACCGCCTCCGACGCTGTCGCCGAGCTGACAGGCGGACTGGGAGCCGATGCCATCTTCGACACAGCCGGCGGCTCCGGCGCTCTCCTGGCGTGCCTGGAGCTTGGCAGGAGAGGCTCAACCGTTGTACTCTTCGCCCACGCCGGCGCTGGCGAGCAGGCGGGCTTTGAACTGGACCGCCTGTTCAAGGAGGAGCGCCGCCTCGTAGCCTCGTATTCCGGCGGAGTCAAGGAACAGGACGCGGCCTGGGAGCTCATGCTCTCGGGCGCACTCGACCCTGCGGCCCTGGTGAGCGCGAGGGTTGGCCTGGAGGATTTCGGCCAGGCTCTCGAGCTGGTCCGGGACCGAAGGGCTCTGAAGGTACTCATCGAACCCTGAAGGGAAGCTTCCAATGGAACAATTGACCGCCTGGCTGACCGGGCCTGAATCGATCGAGTTTCGCGGAGGTCCCGTGCCGCAGCCGGGGCCGGGAGAGCTGCTCATCTCTGTCGGGGCGGCGGTGACCTGCGGGACGGATGTCAAGGTCTACAGGCGCGGAGGGCATCCGGAAATGCTGGAGGTTCCCTCGCCGTTCGGCCACGAGCTGGCCGGAACCATCGTCTCTTCCGGCGAGGCGGTCGAGGGCTGGCGGGAGGGTGAGCGAGTAGTTGTTTCCAATTCGGCATCCTGCGGTTCCTGTGATTTCTGCGCGCGCGGCAATGAGAACCTCTGCGCCGATCTCGTGTATCTCAATGGCGCCTTCTCGCGCTACCTTGTCGTTCCTGCCCGCTTCGTCGAGCGGGGCGTCTACCGGCTTCCGGATCACCTGGGCCTTGCCGAGGCGGCTCTCAGTGAACCCCTTGCCTGTGTCCTGCGGGGAATTGACCAGTTGGCTCCGCTTTCCGCGGAGCGGGGTGTTCTCTATGGGGCTGGACCCATCGGCCTGCTGTTCACGGCGGTGCTGGCGGAGCGGGGAGTCGAGGTTGTCGTCGCCGATCCGAATGCATCACGACTTGAGCTGGCCCGGAGCCTGGGCGCCTGCGGTACCCTGGAGGTTGAGAGGGGCGTCTCCCAGGCGGAGCGGATCCGTACCAGGAGCCTGGGAGAGCACGGGTTTGATTTTTCCATCGATGCGACCGGGGTGCCGGAGGGCTGGCTTGACGCCGTTGGTTCGGCGAGGCCCGGAGGCCGGGTGAGCCTCTTCGGAGGCTGCGCCCCCGGCACACGCCTCGAGCTCGATTCTCACCGTGTTCATTACGAGGAGCTGACGGTGATGGGCGCCTACCATCATCGGCCGGCTGATTTCAGGGCCGCTCTCGAGCTGTTGAGTTCAGGCGGGCTTGAAACAGATCTTCTGCTCTCATCTCAGCGTCCTCTTGAAGAGCTCGAGGACGCCCTCGGTGATATGCTCTCTCGCCGGGCAGTCAAGGTTGTCATTCGGCCTCATCCGGACAATTGATGGGCTGAGAGAACGTTATTATCGGAAATCCTCCCTTGCCGAGATGCGGGCAAAGGGATATTCTCCGGGTGTCCGCTAGGGGTGCCTCACCGGCGAGGCTGAGAACTGACCCTCGGAACCTGATCCGGATTGTACCGGCGTAGGAAAAGCGGATTCTGAAGTGAATTGGAATGAACCTGGAATTTTCCGTACAGCAGAAGAGCTGAATTGAGTCGCCTGTCTCCCGGTGGGTCGGCGGCTGAAAAGACCGAAAGGTGGTATTGGAGTGGTAAAGCGAATTCACGTGAATCCCGAGTGGTCTCTTCCTGAACTGGGAGGTCACCCGTCAACCGATCGCGAGGGGACGAGTCCCGGATCTTTCGCGATCAAGCCCGAGATAGGGGGCAAGCGAACCTTCTCTTCCCCCGATGCGCCTGGCATGCCCGAGCCTTCCGGCATCGAGGCTACCGATTGGGAGAATGATAAGGGCCGCACGCCCGTTACCCAGTTGGAATCCGCGCGCGCGGGAATCATCACCGCGGAGATGAAGAGAGTCGCGGAGCGCGAGACGCATCTTACCGCTGAGCAGATCCGGGCCGAGATAGCGGCCGGACGAATGATCATTCCCGCCAACCGGGTCCATCTCCAGCACCAGCTCGACCCGATGTGCATCGGGCGGGCTTCGACTACCAAGATCAACGCCAATATGGGCGCCTCACCGGTCAGTTCGGGTACTGAGGAGGAGCTCGAGAAGTTGCATTGGGCCGAGCGCTGGGGCGCCGACACCATCATGGACCTCTCAACCGGTGGCCAGATCGATGTCTGCCGGGAGACCTTTATCAAGAACTCGAGGACACCTATCGGCACCGTGCCGATCTACTCGATGATCATCGACCGAAAGCTCGAGGACCTGACCTACGATGTGATCCTCGAGAATCTCGAGCACCAGGCGAAGCAGGGGGTGGACTATTTCACTCTTCACGCCGGTGTACTCAAGGAACACCTGCCGCTGGTGAAGGACAGGCTGATTGGGATCGTCTCACGCGGCGGGAGTCTGCTGGCCAAGTGGATGCTGATTCACAACAAGCAGAATCCGATGTACGACCTCTTTGAAGACATCTGCGATATCATGCGGGAGTACGATGTTTCCTTCAGCCTTGGCGACGGCCTGCGCCCCGGCGGGCTCGCCGATGCCAGCGATGCTGCCCAATTGGCCGAACTCGAAACCCTGGGCGAGCTGACCCAGCGGGCGTGGGCCAAGGGAGTGCAGGTCATGATCGAGGGACCCGGCCACGTTCCCTTTGACCAGATCGAGTTCAACATGAAGCTCGAGCGTCGGCTGTGTCACGGCGCTCCCTTCTATGTGCTGGGGCCGCTGGTTACGGATATATTCCCCGGCTACGACCATATCACCTCCTGCATCGGAGCCACCGCAGCGGCCTACCATGGGGCCTCCATGCTTTGCTATGTGACTCCGAAGGAACACCTCGGCCTGCCGAAGAAGGACGATGTCAAGCAGGGCTGCGTAGCCTATAAGATCGCCGCGCATGCTGCCGACATAGCTCTCGGAATTCCCGGGTCGCGTGACCAGGATGACGAGCTGACCAAGGCTCGGGCCGCGCTCAATTGGGAGAAGCACTTCGAGTTGTCCTTCGATCCCGACACGGCCAAGGCCTATCACGATGAAGATCTCGATGTCGATACCGACTTCTGCGCCATGTGCGGTCACGACTGGTGTTCTGTTCGTATTTCCAAGGAGATTGTCGAGTTTGCCTCAGGCAAGGCAGATGGTTTTCAGCGCGAGGGGGGACAGGCTGTTCGTACCAGCTCCCTGAGCGAGGACCAGCAGGACATTCTCAAGAAGCGCGGAGTTCTTTCGCCTGAGGAAATTCATAAGCTGGCCCACAAGGGAGAGAAGTCGGCCTGCCATTCCGATCTTGTCGAGGGTGAAGAGGAGGCGAAGGGAGTCCAGGATGGGCTTCTTGCCCAGCCCTGAAGCCGAGGCTCTGTTTTCGCCGCAGGTCGGCCCGTCGCTCGAGCGAGCTTCGTGGGCGCCGTGTACCGGGGGCTTCGTAAACCAGGTCTGATCAGGAAGGGGGCTTGAGAATGAGCCTGCTGGCGGTAATACCGGGCCTTGCGCCGGGGCTGCTCGCCCTCCTTCCCCAACTGCTGCTGCTGCTTTTTGCCCTGTTCGTGGTGCTGTTGTCGCCGCGAACCTGGTGGCGGGCACTTGGGTATACCGTACGACGGCCGAAGTGGGCTCTCCTGCTTGTATTGACCGCAGGCGGCGGCTGGTACGCTCCGCAAGGTCTCGCATTCCTCTGGCCCGCGCCTGTGGCGGGAGAGCCCCTGGCAGGACGAGTGGGTGAATTTTCCAATGGTGATTCAACGAGTCATCCGCGCAACCCGCGCCGGCAGGGTCCGACAAGGGGGGTGAAGGTCGACAGCTATCGACTGCCTGTTCCTGTTGGAGGGGGAGACCTTCTCGCTGACGAACGTATTTTCAGATTTTCTGCTAAAACAGGAAACCTCTCCTGTGAGCGTTTTATAGATGGTGAATCGCTCTGGGAGCTCAAGCTGCCGACGGCTCTTCTGTTTCCACCTCTCCTGGTTCGGCGGGAGGCCGCGGGAAGTGAGCTGCCGGGCTATCTCCTGGCGCTCTCCGCCTCCGGTTCCCGGACGGAGCTGCGAGTTGTCGACGCGGACGGTGGAGGCCTCCTTGCTGTAGCGCAGTTGGAGGGTCGGGCGACGCGGGAGCCGACAGTCATCGACGAGATGGTGGTCATCGCCTGCCGCGATTCACTCCAGGCGTTCAGCCTGCTGGAGTTGCCCCTCGCTGGAAGTCCGCCATCCTGGAAAGTGCCTCTGCCGGTTGGAGCTGAGGTGGCTCTCGCGGGCGATGAAAATGGACATTGTTTCGTCCTCGGAGATTCCCTGGCGGCGGTGAATATCGAGACCGGTGATGTGGTCGCGTCCGCAGGCGCGGAGGTCTTCGCCTCTTCCGGCGAAAAACTTGAGCTGCGTATTCACCAGGGACTGGTCTTTGTTTCCGGCGGCTCGCCAACGATCGGCGGGAGGATCAGCTGTCTTCAGCTGATCGGTAGCTCCTTCGAGAAACGCTGGGAAATCAGCGCGCCTGGCCTGGTGCCGGGAGGATTCGTCCTCTGCGCCGGCAAGCTCGCCTACCTGGCGGCCAATGTGAAAGGTGGAGGGGAGCTGCGAGTGCTCGATGCGGCGACCGGCCGGAGGCTTTCCCGGCTGTCCTATTCCAGCCAGGCGCCTCGCGCTGTCTCG
The DNA here is from genome assembly GCA_965659285.1 of Planctomycetota bacterium. GTDB lineage: Bacteria > Planctomycetota > UBA8108 > UBA8108 > UBA8108 > UBA8108. Next base: position 14,398 of record CBFHWB010000031.1, read on the forward strand.
GCTGACCTCTCCTCCTGCTACGTGGTTCTCTCTGACGGGAGACTCTCCCGTTTTTCACATATTCGCGGCAGGGAAGAGTGGCGTGTCAGCCTGGGCGCTGTGGGCGCGATTTCCGAGATGGATACACGACCTCCGGTGCTGTGGGAGGGGGAAATCCTGGTTGCCCGGGGAAGAGAGCTGATCCAGATCTCTGAAGAAGAAGAGGGGATCGGGATCCCCGGCTGGACAGGCATCCGCGGTGGGCCAGGGAGGGGCGGCAACCCTGACTCGCGTCTTGCGCCGCTGAGGGGAGGGTTTCTCTGGAGACGGTCGGCTGCGGATGTTTCCGGGAAAGAGCCGGGGCCGGTCGTACCCCTTGGAGACTCTATCGCTTTTGTTGAGACGGGACCCGGCGGTTCAAGGCTGCGCTGTTTTGACAGGGATGGTAAGCGGGCGGGAGAGCTCGAGCTTGGCGCCTTCGCAGGAGAGATGGTTTCAAGGGGAGAAAGGATATTTCTTCTCTCGGGGGCACAGGGAGAGGCTGGAGTGTTGATCGCCGTGGATAAATCTTTCGAGAGCCTGGACGTGGCCTGGCGGCGACCGGTTCGCGGCGCGCTGGAGGCCGATATCTGCCTGGATGGAGGGGGGTGTATCATCGCCGGTTCAAGGGCCCTGGCCATGGTCGATATCGAAGATGGTGAGCCAGCATGGGAGCGGGAGGATCTTGGCGGAGCGGCAGCGCTCTGTCCTTCAGGCCGCGAACTGGCAGTGGCGCATGGCAGGACTCTGCTGCTGGTCGATCCGGAATCCGGCAATACCCTGGGCGCGTTGCCGCAGAGGGAATCAGAGATTCGTTCCATAGCCCACGCCGACAGGAGGCTCTATCTTGAAAGCCAGGGAGTCCTTGAGGCCTTCTCTCGTGATACCGGTGAGCTACTCTGGAGCAGGCCATGTGTCCCGGGCTCCGGGCCTGGTCTTACCGCAGGCCCTGACTCTCTTGTCGTATTCGGACCGGGAGAGCTGTTCTCGGTTGATCCGGCCAACGGAGGCGCTCGCCGTTCCTTCCCTTCGAAGGCGGGATGGAGAGCGCCCCCTGCTCTCGCGCTCGGCATGGCGGTAGCGGTCGATGGAATGACTGTGATCGCTTTCGATCCCAGGCTGGGTGATGAGGTCTGGCGGCTGGATCTTGAAGGCCGGGACATTGCCGCGCCCCCCGCGTTCGTCAGCATCATCGGTTCGAGGGTTTATATACGCTCAGTTGATGAGCTCGTCTGTATTGGAGAGGGGGGGGCGCGGTGAGCGAAAAACAAAGCGCTTTTTTCCAGGTCGGAAAGAGCGAGCTTGGCGATGACCGCAGTGAATGTCTCTCTCGACGCGAAGAATTTGGCGGCAAGGGAGCTGGACTTCACGCCCTCTGCGCCTGTGGTTACATGGTTCCGCCTGGATTTACCCTGTCGAGCTCATTTTGCAGAAGCTACTACGATGGCGGCCGGGAGATGCCCGCGGGTTTGCGGGAGGAGTTGCACGACGGGCTGCAGCGTATTGAGAAGGTTACGGGTCTCCAATTGGGGGAGGGCGCTGGAGAGCTGAGGCTTGCCGTGCGTTCAGGCGCTGCCGTGAGTATGCCGGGGATGAT
>CBFHWB010000031.1:16022-31962 GCA_965659285.1 Planctomycetota bacterium
CAGGGTTTTTGACTCCTGGTCCAGTGAGAGGGCGAGAACCTACAGGTCTGAGCGTGGAATCATCGGTCTCGAGGGTACCGCGGTGACGGTACAGGCTCTGTGCCAGGCCGAGGCTGCGGGAGTTTCTTTTTCGAGAGCCCCGGGGACCGGCGGGGAGGAGCTCGTCCTTATCGAGGCCGTGGAAGGCCTGGGCGAGGCGCTGGTTTCCGGCGAGGTGACGCCGGACAGCTATCTTGTTGCCAGGGAAGGGCTTGAGCTGGCGAGAGAGCGCAGCCGGGGCGATCGTCTTCTGGGCCTGGAGGCCATCAGGGAGCTTGCCGGTCTCACGCTGCGTCTCGAGAAGGAATTCGGCTTCATCGTAGATGTCGAGTGGGCCTGGGCGGAGGGGGAGCTCTGGTTGCTGCAGGTCCGAGAGGCTGGCGCCGCTGCGGGCGGGGTTGATGATCTGCTTGCCGGAGAGCTGTCGCGCGCCGGGATCCTGCCCGGCGGAGAGGGATTCCTCGTACGGCACAATCTTGATGAGACGCTCTCCTGTCCAACTCCAATGACCTGGGATATCCAGTCTGAGTTCATGAGCGGGCGGGGAGGATTCGGGGCGCTCTACCGGGAGCTGGGCTACCAGCCCTCGGGGCGGGTTGATTCCGATGGTTTTCTCGAGCTTGTCGGCGGCCGGGTCTACGCTGATCCGCAACGCTGCGCCGAGCTTTTTTATTCAGAAGGCATTCTTTCCTATGATCGCATCGAGCTCAGCTCACGGCCCTCGGCTATCGAGGAGCCCCCTCGTCTCTGGAAGACGCGGGATGCCGGTCCGCCTGCCCTGCTCAGGACGCTTGGGCAGCTGTGGCGCTCAGCGAAAATCGTTACCCGCGGCCGGCAGGATGCCCTTGGTAGTTTCCTTCGGCAGACGCTGCCTCTTTACGAGGCCTGGGTTGCTGAAAAAATAGCCGTTGAGCTCAGCGAGTTGAGCGAGACGGAGCTTTTTGAGGAGTTGAAGGATCGTATCGACCGGGTCATGGGAGGCTTCGCCCCGGCGGCGCTGAAGCTTTCTTTTTATGCAGGGGCGGCTCTCGAGGAACTGCGCGATCTTCTCGAGAGATGCCTTGGCTTTCAGCGCGGCGCGGTCGCGGTGCGGGAGCTTCTCAGCTCGCTGAGCGGCGAACTCGCGGTAGACCAGGCTGAAGGCCTGCTTGCCGCGGCTCGCTCAGATTCCGCCATGGAGCGGTTTCTCGATCGATTCGGACATCGCTCTGGCGGTGAGATGGAGCTTGCGGAGAAGAGGTGGTGGGAGGAGCCGGAGAGAGTGCGGGCGCTCGCTGAGCAGATGGCCCGGGGAGAGGAGGGCTTTCTATCCCGCCGCGGATCGCTTGAAGAACGCCGGGACGCGGTCGAATGCGAGATCCTCGAGCTTCTCAGCCGGGAACAGCCGGAGGCGCTGGAGTCTTTCAAGCGGTTGCTGGCGGAAGCCCGTGAGCTCTTGCCCTGGAGGGAGAACGGCAAGTTTTACTGGATGGCCGGTTACGATCTGGTTCGCCGGGTTCTGGTTGAGCTCGACGACAGGTTGTCGCTCGAGGGAAATATTTTTTACCTTGAGCGCCACGAACTCGGTGAATGTATCGCCGCGAGGCGAGACGGCATCCCCGGCCGGCTGAAAGAGCGGATCCGGGAGCGCAGGGATCTTCGTCGCCGCTGGCGCGGGCTGGAGCTGCCGCAGGTTCTTTCGGGCGAGCGGCCCGTCTCCCAGCCCGGGGAGCAGCCTGCCGATTCGGCCTCTCAAGATAGTCTTCGTGGTGAGGGAATCTCCTCCGGAAAGGGGAGAGGGCGGGTCTGGAGTTGCTCTTCCGCCGCCGAGAAGCCGCCGTTTGAGGGTCCGTACCTGCTGGTTGCCGAATCGACGGATCCTGACTGGACACCCCTGCTCGCTGGAGCTTCGGGCCTTGTCGTTGAACGGGGGGGAAGTCTCTCCCATGGGGCGATCGTCTGCAGGGACTTCGGCATTCCCGCCCTGGTTATCGAGGGCGCCTGTCGTAAGCTCGAGACCGGAGTGGAGGCGGTTGTCGATGCCGACCGCGGTGAACTGCTGCTGATCGCGGAAGACGAGGCTGCCCCCGGGCCCGGGGAGGAAGCTGCCGAGGCCGGGGAGTGGGAGCCTGGCGCGGAGCCTTTCTGCTCGCCTTCGCCGCCGGGTTCGGTGGTCCGCGTCCTGGGCGGTCTTCTCATCGCGGTGGTGGTGTCCCTGCTGCTGGTTTCTTTTGAGGGGCCGGGCGCGCTCACGGCTGACCTCGCCGGCCTTGTTCTCGACAGGTTTTCCGGGGCCGGCTCTCAGCCTTATAAGGCGATCTTCTGGGCCGCCCTGGTGGCCAGCGGTTGCTCTTTTGCGATCCTCGTCCGGGTCAGCGATCGCTCCATGCTCAAGAGGCTGCGGCAGAGGCTTCGCTGGTACCGCGAAAAAATAGCGGAGGCGAAGAAGAATGGAAGGGACAGGATTCGGGTCCGGCTTGCTGAAAGAATGGCCGCGGCAAAGTCTGACCGGGTTCTCGTTCTGATGAAACCCATGGCATGGACCTTTCTCCCGCTTTGTATTGGTTTCATCTGGGTAAACGACCGCTTTGCCGCCGAGCCGATCTCTCCCGGAAGCCGGTTCACCTTTACCGCCTTTGTCGATCCCTCGCAGCCGAACGCCGCCGGGCGGCTTCGCTACGCGCGGCTGGATGCTGCCGAGGGTCTTCGAGTTCTCGGGAGCTCCTACCGCAAGCTTGAATCCAACCTCGCCAATCCCGCGATCGCTCCCTACAGGGTTGCCTGGGAGGTCGAGGCGCTGGCTGCCGGCGCGCACGGGCTCTCGGTAACCGCCGCCGGTGAGAAGGTACGAAAGGAGATCCTGGTTAGTGCCGGGCTTGATCGAGCGCCAGCGATCGGCCGCTACGGGGGCGGGCTGCGCGAGGTGCATGTAGATCACGCGCCTCTCCTTGTCGGGTTGCCCGGGCAACTGCATGAGTGGCTTTCAGACGCGGCCGCCTTTTTCAACGGTGGCCGCGGCCTGCTGCCCGCGCAAACCGCGGTGGGGGCATGGGCAGCTTACCTGGTGCTGGCGGTGCTGGCGATGCTTGGCCTCCAGGGACTGACCGGCTATCGTTGAGATCTTTCCTCCCATGAAACAATATCTAATACTCTTCCTGACGCTCTCCTTGCCGCTGTCTTCGGACCGGCCGGCCATGGGAGATGACTGGCCATCTTTTCGCGGAGGTGCCTTCCGCCGAGGCAGTATCGATGGCACCGCTACTTTTCAAAAACCTTCTCTCGCCTGGCGGTCGATGAACAAAGATCACATCTCACCGGCCTACGCTTCGTCGCCTGCGATTGTCGGGACCCGGGTTTTTGTGGGGCTTGCCGAGCAGTCCGTCTTCAGCGCGACCGGCCGGGTGCTCTGCTTTGACCTTGCCACCGGAAAGCAGTCATGGGAGGCGGAGACCCGTTACCCGGTTTTTTCCTCTCCCGCCGTCAGCGGCGGGAAGGTCTTCGTGGGAGAGGGCTTTCACCAGGACTCTGATTGCAGCCTCTACGCCTTTGCCGCTGCCTCGGGGAAGAAGCTCTGGAGCTTTAAGACTGGCAGCCATCTGGAGTCCAGTCCCCACATCGCGGAGGGAAGGGTCTTCTTTGGAGCGGGGGATGACGGCGTCTACTGTCTCGATTCCGCAGATGGACGAAAGCTCTGGCACCAGGGAGGGCTGCATGTCGACATCGCTCCCTTACTCTCGGGCGGGTTGGTGTACGCGGGGTCGGGCTACGGCAAGCTGGAGGCCTTCGCGCTGGACGGAAGGTCGGGCGCCTTTGCCTGGAGAACGCCGGTGAAGCTGCCGGCGTGGGGGGCGCCGGTTCGGCTCGGAAATAGAATTATTTACGGCCTCGGCAACGGTAACTTTACCGAGAGCGCTCAGAAGCCAGCCGGCGCGGTCTTGAGCCTCTCGGCCGTGACCGGGAAGCTGGCCTGGAGGACGGAGTTGCCCGATGGGGTTCTGACCGCGGTTGTCGCCGGCAGGAAGGCGCTCTTTGTCGGCTGCCGGGATGGAAGGGTCTATTCGCTCGATCCGGCTTCGGGCGAGCTTCTCTGGAGCGCGGCCTGTGGCGCGGGGGCCGTGGTTTCATCTCCCCTGCTCGATTCCGCGGAGCGGGCTCTCGTGGTAGCCTCTACAGGGGGGCTGCTCCACGGACTGGCGCCTGCGAGCGGCCGCCGGCTCTGGTCGCTCGAGCTGCGGAAACTGCTCGGGGAGGAGGAGGGGCCGCAGGTCTATTCCTCGCCCTCCGCCGGAGGCGGCAGGCTGGTCCTCGGGACGATGTCGGGGAGCCTGCTAGGCTTCACTTTTGATGGAAGCGATTGATTTCCTGCGTGCGAAAAAAAACCATGAATAACGAAACCTACCGCCGGGACAGATCCTATCGCTGGAACTACAGGAACGGTCCCAGCTTCACGGGCTCCTTTCCGAGGATTACGGACGCATCTCAGAAGGAATTCTTCGGTTCGAAGGTGAACTCGCGGCTCGGTGTCGCTGCGGGGATCCTGCTGAATTCCAGGTGGGTTGAGTGCTATTCCCGCCTGGGCTTCGACATTCTTACCTACAAGACCGTGCGCAGTTCCGAACGGCCATGCTATCCCCTTCCCAATTGGGTTTTTGTCGAACCGATCAACGACCTTGAGCCTGGTTCCGACGAGATCCTGCGAAAGGCGAGAAGGCGCTCACGCGATCCGGCAGAGGTTACCTCGGCAGTGTGTTTCGGGATGCCCTCGCAGCCGCCCGAGGTCTGGAGGAAGGATGTGAGGCGCGCTCGCGGGAAGCTGCGTCGCGGTCAGCTCCTGGTTGTCAGTGTCGTTGGAACTCCCGCCGAGGGCGGCGGCGAGGCTTCCCTGGTGGAGGATTTCTGCCGCTGTGCGCGCTGGGCAGACGAGGCCGGAGCCGACATTGTCGAGGCCAACTTCTCCTGTCCGAACGTCTGCACCGCCGAGGGCTCCATCTACCAGGATCCCGGAGCCTCCGGCCGGCTGGCCCTGGCGTTGAGGGAGGCTCTCCCCTCGACACCTCTCTTTATCAAGAGCGGACATTTTAACGACCGGCGAAAGCTCAACCGTTTCTACCAGTCGGTGGCCGGGAGCGCCGACGCCGTCGTGCTGGTGAACGGAGTTTCAAGGCGTGTTCTTGGAGAGGATGGCCGGCCTGTTTTCGGGGCGTTTGAGCGTGTTGGGATTCTCGGCAGGGCGATTCAACCGGCGGCGGTTTCGAATGTCAGTGCGGCTGTGGAATACTGTGCAGGGAAGAGCCTGGAGGTGAAGACGATTGCAGTGGGCGGCGTGACCGGCATCGAGGATCCCGGCCTCTTCTTCGAAGCTGGCGCCTCCGGCGTGGTCATGGGCGGTGTTCCTATGCTGGATCCTCTCCTCGCGGAGAGGATGAAGCGGAAGCATCCGGACTGGTAGGAGGTTGTCGAGACTACTTCTTCAGCTTTCGGTCTTCGAGCATCTTCTCGATCTTCTGCTCCATCTCGGGCACGTGGGCGACGTTGAAGCCCACCGATCTGCCCCGGATGATACCCTTGTGATCAATCCAGAAGCTGGTGGGAGATGAGACCACCCCGTAGAGCTTCGGGCTGATCTTGCCTCCCATGAGCAGGATCTTGTGGGTGAGCTTGGACTCGGCGGCGAATTTACCAACGGTCGCGGCGTCTTCGTCCCAATCGTTGACAGCGATGACAGTGAATCCCGATTTTCCGTACTTCTCTTGCAGCCTGGTCAGGTAAGGAGCCTCCTTACGGCAGGGTCCTCAGCCATAGCCCCAGAAGCTCAGCAGGGTCACCTTGCCGGCGGTCTCTTTGCTGAAGTTGACCTGTTTGCCCTTGAGGTCGGCCAGGGTGAAGTCGGGCGCTTTTTTTCCAAGGATCTTCGCCAGCACCTTGCCGGCATCATCGGATTCAAAGGTTTCGACAAAGCCCTGGTGCTGGGTTCGCGCGGCCCTTGCAAGCGCCGACCAGGGGGAGTCGTCAAGGAGCTTGCTGACCTCATTTGCCAGTGGACCGGTTTGTGATGATGCCTTCATCCCGGCGAAGGCGGCGGAGGCGTTTTTGAAGACGGCGAGTCCCTTTTTCAGGGTCGGGGTTTTTTCCAGGGTGGTGATCTCTTTAGCTTGCAGGTCGCAGTCCAGCGAGAGGGTGATCAGGTTGTCGTTGATGGAGACCGACATCTCGTAGTTGATGGCGATCCTGCTGATGGCCCCCGTCTTCTTATCGTTCGTGTATCGCTCTTCCCATTTGTTCAGCGTTGCCTTGCTGCCTCTGAAGTCAAAGCCCGCTTTCTCAGTGTTGCGGATCGCGGTCCCCCCGGTGATGGCCTTCAGGCCGCATTGGATGGTGACAGGGATCTGGTTGAGTATCATTACCTCGTAGTTGGCCTTCCCTTGCGCCAGTTCGGGTATCCGCACTCGCAGGGGAAGGTAGATTCCGACCATCTGGTGTGAAGCTTCCAGTTCCATCGCGGTCTCCCTGTTCTTGAGGCCGGATTTCTCTTTCAGATCGAGGATGTCGTAGCTTGCGACCGGGCTTCCCCCCTCTCCCGCGGGGACCAGTTCCCGCACGGCGAGAATCGTGTTTTCTCCGGAGGCGGAGGTCTCGTTGAAAGTCAGCAGCGTGCATTTGAAAGCATCGCCCTGGGGTTGACCTTCGCCAACCGTCTGCGAGATCCGGGTGGTTCCCTCGTAGCGGATCACCTGTCCGGGCTTGAAGGAGTCGTCCGCTTCCGCCGGGGTTGGCGCGTAACAGGCGCCCAGCAGAGTGCAAAGAAGGAATAAAAAAGTATAGAATGCCGGTCTCATAGGTTTCATCCCGTTGTCGGTTCGTGACGGAAAGGGCGAGCTTCGCCCGTGAAAGCGGGATGCTATCTCGAAACCTCGGTTCTGGCGAACTCATTTTTCGGATGAAGGAAGACCTGTCGATGAGCGAATCCGTTTTCAACCTCGAAGGCAAGGTGGCCCTGGTCGCCGGCGGGAGCCGAGGGATCGGGCTGTCGGCTTCGCGCAGGCTGCTCGAGCGGGGGGCATCGGTCGTCCTCACAGCCAGGAAGCTGGAGGGCCTCGAGGCCGCCCGCCTGGAGCTCGCCGAGGCCGGCTTCGACCGGGTCGCGGTGCACGCGGCGCACTCCTCCAGCGAGAGTGGCATGTGTGAAGCCTTCTCTGTCGCCCTGGAGAGATTCTCCGGCATGGACATCGTCGTGAACAATGCCGCCACCAACCCCAGTATGGATTCGCTTGCCGAGATCGATCTCGCCCTCTTCGACAAGATCATGGATACCAATCTGCGGGGTTACCTGGTCGTGGCGAGGGAGGGAATCCGCAGGATGAGAGAGCTCGGCGGCGGCGGGGTGATCATCAACATCTCCACCATAGCCGCCTGCAAGGCGATGCGGGGTCTTGGCGCCTACGGTATCAGCAAGGCCGCGGTGAACTCTCTCACCAGGACGCTCGCCGCCGAACTGGCGACGGAGAAGATCCGGGTGAATGGAGTCGCTCCCGGGCTGGTGCGAACGCGCCTGAGCGAGGCTCTCTGGAAGGATGAGAAGGCGGCGGAGGATATGCTGAAAGCGATACCCCTCAACCGCATCGCTGAGCCGGGAGACATCGCCGGCGCCGTGGCTTTTCTCGCCTCAGAGGCGGCTGCCTATATAACGGGCCAGACGCTGGTGGTGGATGGAGGAATGCTCGCGGGTTGATCCGGCTGCTCAGGGATTTCCCGAGCGGAGCTTTTCGACCTGTTCCATTGCCTGGGGATGGCCCGGCATCCGCTGCAGCAGGGCGCCGAGGGTGGCCATGGCATCGTCAGGGCGAGCCGTATCCGCGAGCATTCTGGCCAGGTTGAGGTAGGGTTTGTCGAAGTCCGGTGCCGCCGAGATCGCCTTCTTGAACTCCCCGCCGGCTCTGGCCGTGTCACCGAGCTTCCAGAGAGCGAATCCGTGGGTGTTCAGCAACCCGCTATGGTTCGGGTCATTTTTGAGACCGCGGACGGAGATGGCCGCCGCCTCGCGGTAGCCCTCAGTGGCGTTGAGGATGATCGCCAGGTTGCGATAGGCATCGAGGTCGAGCGCGTCGAGCCGGATCGCTTCCTTGTGTGAGCTGATGGATTCTTCGACAAAGCCGCCTCTGAACAGGGCGAAGCCGAGCATGCGCCGGAGCTTCGCCGATTCGGTATCGTGAAGGAGAGCCTTGCGGTAAACGGTTGCCGCGGTTTCGAAATCTCCCTCCTGGAGCCAGGTGTTGGCGAGGTTCAGGGCGGCCTCGGTATGGGCCGGGTTGTCCTGGATGACGGACCTGAAATATTCGCGGGCCTGCTCCAGGCGCCCGGCCTGGGCCTCCAGGATTCCGAGGTTGTTGCGGGCATCTGCGTAGCCAGGGCGTTTCTTGAGAATCTCCAGGTAGATCTTCCGAGCCTCACCTGGAGATCCGGATTGGGCCGAGGAGATGGCGTAATTGAACAGCGTGTCGAGGTTTTCTCCGCGGGCAGCGAGGGTTGATTTGAAGATCGCCCTGGCCTGGAGGGGCAGTCCCGCCTCGCTGTAGGCGTTTCCGAGCTCCAGGAGATCACGCTGGAAGTTCGGGTAGAGATACCTGCCCTTGAAGGGAAGGGCTTTCTTCATGCGGAGGTTGTCGCTGCGGGGTATCTTCCCGAGGTCAGCGAGATACCTGGCCGGGTCGGTCCGGCCTCGGTAGACCTTGACGATCTTTCCGCTCTCCTCGATGAGGAAGCTCGTCGGGACGACCAGGTCGCGCCTGTGGTTGAAGAGGTGTCGGAAAAGAATGTTCCAGCCGGCCAGGGTCTCCCTTTCAAAGCGAAGTCCGATGGAGGGGCCGCTTATTTTCGCTAACAGGTCTCGCTTGCCGTCAGGGACAGGGCCAAGATCGACCGAGGCGATCAGGTTGACCGCTCCCATGCGGGAGATCTCTTTCCCGGTTGCGATGAGAGCTTCAAGATCTGAGACGCACACCGCGCAGTCACGTGAGAAGAGATGGAGGAGCAGGGGCTTTCCACGAAATTCCCCAAGCCGCCTCTGCCTGCCCTGCGGGTCGGTCCAGGGAAGGTCGGGGGCTGTTACGGGCGCGACGAGCCAGGTCTCGATCGACGAGCTCTCTTCAGCATCGACCGGTGTCGGAGCCTTCGGGGCCTGGGTGGCGGCCGCGAGTTCCTGCTTTGATTCTCGGAATGGGAGCCGGCTGGGCTTCTCTCCCTGGATGATCAGCCAGCGGTCGGCAGGGTCGAGCGCTCCGTAGCTTGTTGTCTCCCCCCCGGGCCAGCGTACGCTGACGGCGGGGGCCGTCTTCTCCTCCCCCAGGCCGAAGCAGGTCCACCTGCTTGACTGGGAGAGGAAGGCTGCCCCGGCGCGAATGTCCTTGATCCGGGTCCTGCCGGAACTGGTGACGCTGATGCGGGCGCCAATGGCATCTCGGTTGCAGCTACGGCCCTCGAGACGAACCCAGAGAGCGCGGTTGTCGCCGGGCCAGGTATTTCTCAGCAGCCTGAGCTGCGGTCCATCCCGGTTTCGAAGAGCGAGGTCGGGTCGACCATCCAGATCGAAGTCAAGGCGGCAAAGAGCCCGGCCGTCCTGGATATAGTCGACTCCGCTGGCCGCCGAGATGTCGATAAAGTTTCCCTCCCCGCTGGAGAGATGGAGACAGTTTCGTTCCCGGCCTCCCCAGGAGGTGTCCTCCCGGATCATCCGGTTGATGATTTCCCATCCATCGAGATAGCGTTGGAGACGCAGCTCCTCGCGGGGAGATTGCGACACGACCTGTCGCCAGAAGAAGCTTCAGAGGTCATGTTCACTGCTGTTGGTCAGGAAGCCGTTTTGTACGTAGAGGTCCTCGTTGCCGTCGAGGTTGAAATCAAGGAAATCGCTTCCCCAGGCCCAGCGGCCGAACCACGCGCCGCTGGAGAGGCTGACATCCTCAAAGCTGCCATCTTTTGCGTTGCTGAACAGGCTGTTTCCCCTGGCGTGGCGTCTGTAGACACTCTGTAGCAGTTGATCGCCGGTCTTGTAATCATTCCCCCCGGTGACCCGCCGACCCGCCGCGCTGAACATGTTCCCGACGTAGAGGTCGAGGTCCCCGTCATTGTCGTAGTCTTCCCAGGACACGCTCATTCCGGCTCCGACATCTTCGACCCCGGCGGCGGTCGTGGTTTCCTCAAAGGTCCCGTCGCCCTTGTTGCGCCAGAGGTTGTTGCTGCCGAAATCATTGGCGGTGTAGAGGTCGGGGTAGCCATCGTCATCATAATCTCCCCAGGCGGCCGCGAAGCTGAAGCGCTGATTGTTCCTGCCGAGTCCGCTGGTCTCCGTCGCGTTTGCGAAGCGGCCGCCGCCGAGATTCTTGAGGAGGAGGTTGGCGGCGCCGTTGTGGGCCTCGTGGTAGGGGATCGGCAGCCTGGTTCCGGCGGAGTTCGAGCCGCCTCGCCAGAACACATAGGAGCAGATGTGGATGTCGATCAGCCCATCGAGGTCGTAGTCCGCCGCGGCGGCTGACAGCGGCGTCGCGGAGCCGGTGATTTTTTCCGGGATCGCATTTTCCAGGTGAAGGAAGCGTCCGCTTCCATCGTTGAGTAATACGACCAGCTTCTGCTCGGTCACGAGGAAGAGATCCTGGTCGGAGTCATTGTCGAGGTCGAGAAAGAGAGCCTGGGATGTTCCATCCAGGAGATCCACCTCGGCTTCCCGGCTGGCGTCGCTGAAGGTTCCGTCCTGTCGACAGTGGTAGAGGAGGTTGGGCAGGCCCGCAGCGGTGAGAACGTAGAGGTCATCGAGCCCATCTCCATCGGCATCACCTACTGCCAGGCCGTTGTGCCCGTACACACCGACACCTACAGCCGCATCCAGGCGGCTTCTGAAGTGATCGATCGAGGGCAGGAGGATCCTGTTGTAGGAATCGTTCGCGCCCAGCGCCCTCGCGGTGACATCCTGGAAGGGGCTTGCTGAGAGAGTTACGTATCGCCGTTTCCTGAGCTGAAAGAAAGAGAACTTCCGCTCCCGGACCTTCCAGCCGAGCAGAGCTTCGCCGCTCCATTGGTGATGTTCACCGTCGGCTGATGGACCTGAGAACGAGAAGAGAACCTCGATCTCGCTGAGCTCCTTTCCTTCCGAGATGCCGGTGACCTTGAGCTCCGCCGCGGTGAGAACCTCCAGGGGGTCGATGCTGGCCAGGATACTCGCGGGGAAGGCTGAACGCTCGATTGACGGGGCTGGAAAGCCCATCTCTTCTACGGCCCTGATTTCTTTCGACTGGTAGAGCGGAAGCTCTCCAGGGGATTTGAAGGGGCTCGCCTTGAAGTCGTCAGAGGTGATGGACTCGTATTCTTTAACCGCTGTTTCGGATCCAGGCTGGAGAAAGAGACGCTGGAGCGTCTTGAGGGGCTGGCGGAGCTCTCTCTCCCGGGTTTCCACGATGAACTTATCGTTTCCCGCCACCGTCTTGACCCTCAGCTTTTCCACCGGGCTGTAGGACGGAGTGGGGAGCTGGATTTCAGTCCAGCTCCGGCCGGCCGCCGGGACAAATTCAGGGGAAGCTCCGGGACCGTAGAAGACCCAGAAGACTCCCGCGATCAGCAGGAGGCTTGCCGTAGAGAAGAGCAGGGTTCGTTGTTTCATTTCAGATGAGGCTCCGGGTTTCCGGTTCCAGGTTTCTTTTGTTGTACCCTCCGGGAGGCGTTTGAGTGCATGGAACTGTAATAAACCTGTCCACGGACGGCAATCATGCTCAAATCCCGGTTTTTTCGCTGCAGTGTTCCCGCAAGTCTTTACAATCTCCGTAGTCGTCGTCTCGAGCAGGTAGGGGATATAGCCAGGCCGACAGGAGGTTCCAAATGACCCGGATTCGAAACTGTTTCAACAGGAGTTTCATTTATTTTGCGGCTCTCTTCGTTTGTTCGTTCGGGTTCGAGGCCGCTGCCCAGGGACTGCCTGGGAGAGGCGCGGGCATAGGACTCCGTTCGAGCCGGGAAGCGACCTCTTCTGTGAGAGGACCGATTAGAGGAGAAGCCTATACTGGGGGCTACAATGGAGCCCTGTTCAACTCGCCATGGCTGCTGCCCGGTTGGGGTTGGAATATTCCCCAGGGCTATCTTGCCCAGAGCTACCCGGCCTATGGAGGCTACCGCGGAATGGGTTTTCTTCCCCCGGTAGCGATCGAGCCGAGGCTTGGTCTGCAGCACAGCTATCCTTTCTCCTGGCAGATGGGGATTCAGATGCCGGTCGATGCCTCTCCCCTGGCAACACCCAGCCTGGGGCCATTTGAGGGAGTCGTTCGATCCCAGGAACGCGCCGCTCGTCTCGGTAGCCCGGCCGCCAGGAATGGCGTGGCGCTGCTGCGCAAGGGCAAGTACAGGGATGCCGGCCTCCTGCTGGCGGGAGCCTACCGCGACAGCGATGATCCGATTCATCCTCTGCTGCTGGCCGAGGCGCTCTTCGGGCTCGGAAAGTACCAGCATGCTGAGCTGGTTCTCCGCAAAGCTCTTGAGTCAGAGGGAGCCTTCGCTGTTCTTCCAGAGGATGTGGCTGGACACTTTCCCTCGGCGAAAGCTTTCCAGGACCGTCTCGCCGAGCTCGCCAGCAGCGGCAAGCACAAGCTCCTCAGCGCCTACATGTCTCTCTTCGCCGAAGATGGATCCGCCGGAGTCGCGGCCCTGCTCGCCCTGGCGAAGGAGGATGAGCTCGCTGCCGGACTCTATCGCCATTATCTCGACAGGGTCTTCGGAGCCGCAGAACCCGAGGCCGAAGCTCCCGCGGAGGGCGCCGAAGAGAAATAGGTCTTCCCGCAGGTAACTCTCAACCTGTTATTTCCCCGGCGCGTACTCGATTGTTAAAACTCTTTCTCCTCGGTGCTGGAATGGTGGTGGGCTTCCTGCTGGCCAGGGCTCTCTACATGCGCCCGGCTGAGGATGCGGAGGATGAATGAGAGCTTTCCTCGGGTTGAGGCCCGGGCTCCGGTCAGTTTCCGTCGATGTCCTGGATCAGCTCTCTTGCGCCGGTCTTGATAAGCACCTTTACAGGCGATCCGATGAGCCTGGAATTTCCGTAGTGAAGCAGTGTGTAGCTTCCCGGGGGCAGGCCCTCAAAGAGGTAGTTTCTGTCATTGTCGGGTTCGGCCTGGCGTTGGAGGTTCTTTCCCATCAGGAGCAGTCGGTCTTTCCTGCCGTTGACCACTGGAGTGTTCAGCTTGCCCCGGAGCGAGGCGCCCCTCAGCAGGGTGACTTCCAGCGCTGGTGGGCTGGCGGTCTCCGCCCCCAGGGACAGGCTGAGTGATTTATGGGGAAGGTATCCTGGATGATCGAGGCCCAGGGTCCAGGAGCCTGTGGCGAGCCCGGAGACGCGGGCCTTTCCTTTGTCGTCTGTCTGGAAGACATTGCGATATGGAGTCGACCCGGGCGCTTCTCCGGTTACCTGCAGGTGGGCCGAGATGCTGCAACCTTCAATGGCGCGTCCTTCCTGGTCCTTGACGACGAGCTCAATTGAGCGCCCCCGGGAGAGCTTGAGATCCAGCTCAGCGGATCTCTTTTCTCCGCTGATGGAGAAGTTCCTGATCAAGGGCAGGTAGCCGTTTGCCGAGAGCAGGAGCTCATATCGCCCCCTGGAAAGGCCACCTATGAAAAAGCGGCCGCCGGAATTTTCGAACATCGTCTCACTGGATCGTCCCGTCCCAGCCGCCGTTTCTCCAACTGGAAGAACCGTGATGGAGAAATCTTCAAGCGGGCTTTCCGTTGATTCATCCCGGACCTTTCCTTTCACCCATCCGTATCGCTCGAGAACGAAGTTGCTCTCCGAGGGAGGGGAGACGCTGTCTTCGGTTAAGGCAAGATGGTTCGTGGCTTCCGCGGTGATCCGGTAGGGGCCGGGTCCGAGGCTTCCCAGGCGAAAGTGTCCGTTCTGATCGCTGAAGGTCTGACGTCGGCTTCGCTTGCGATGGACACTCCTGAGATCCCTGGCGGAGATCGTCGCTCGCAGAGGTTCTCCATCCTGGTTCATCACCTGGCCCGTAACGATTCGTTCCGAGGTGAAGAAGATCTCATGGACGAGGCTCTCTCTCTCCGCAAGCCGCAGGGGCTCGCTCTGGTAGGGGGCGAAGCCGGCGGTGTCGCTTCGCAGAACATATTCTCCCTGCGCAAGTCCAGCCAGGCGGTATTCGCCGTTCGCGTCGCTGGTGGCTGACCTGTTGAGCTCCGCCAGCTCTCCCTCTTCCACCTCGAGCAGCTTCAGCGTGATGCCGGCCAGCGAGAGACCGGCAGGGAGCTGGTCCTTGTCGAAGCCGATCTTGCCGCTGATGACCCCTCCGGCCCGCAGGGTGGCGACCAGCTCGGGTTGCGGCAGCGATGGATCCTTGATGGTGAGCTCCGCGGGAACGCTGTCCCGGTAATCTTCGTGGCTGGCTCTGACCGTGCAGGCCTGGTTCCCAGGTACCGCGTCCAGTCCGAGGTCGAAGCGACCCTCCTGGTCGGTCTCCGTTGTCGCCAGCACCAGGCCGTTTTGTGAATCCAAGGTCAGCTCGATTCTCGCCCCGGCCACGGCGGCGCCGTCTTCATCCCTGGCGATACCGGGCAGTCGACCCGCTGGCCTCATGCGAAACACCTGGGTGGAGGCATTCCCGATATCGTTTCGAAGGAGATCTGCCGGAAGGTTCAGCAGCTGGTAGCCTTGAGCTCTCGCGGTAAATTCGAGCTCTTCACGGGGAACCCCCCGGAGGTTGAACAGTCCCTGCTGATCGCTGACCGTCTCTCGAACGGATCCTCGCTGGCGTTCCTTCAGGTCATCGATTGTGCCATCATTCCAGCCGATGACCGCGTCTTCGACAGGCCGCGAGGTCTCCGAATCAATGACGCGACCGCTGATGGAGTCAGCCGGCGCCATCTCTACCAGCAGTTCCGCTCCGGGCTCGACCTGGTCTATCCTGATCGGCATGAAATCGCTCGAGGGTCCAATCAGGAGCTCGAAGAGGTTCCTGTTGAGCCCATCGAAGACGAATCGGCCTTCGCCATCGGTTTTTTTGGTCAGTACAGCGGCTATGTTCAGGTCGATTTCCCCGAAGGCCCGGACCTCCAGCCCCGGCAGAGGATTTCCTGCCTGGTCCAGAACCTTTCCGGTGATGGACATTCCCGGTTCAACTACGACCTCGATGGGCTGCATTCCGGGCTTGACCCAGACCACGCCGTCGAGGACCTGCTCTACGATCCCTGGTCCCTTCGCACGAAGGAACCAGTCTCTCTCGGAGAGTCCGCCAATGGAGAAGAGGCCCTGGCTGTCGCTGGTACCCCGCGCTTCCGCGGGCCGGTTTCCGTGCAGGGCAGCGGCGCGAGAGAATGGATCGGCCTCGAGCGTCGCGGCTGAGTGCAGGAGCAGCTCGATGTTCGGGGCCGGCTTGCCATCGGGGAAGACGGTCGTTCCGCGAAGCGTCGACGCCTTATCCAGCAGGATGATCAAACCCTTGCTACCGGCGGGAACCTGGGGTCGTGTGGTGACTCCGTAGCCTCCCGGGGCCCGGATCAGCAGGTCGTTGGCCTGGCGAGCTGTCGGGGCCAGGCGGAAGGAGCCGTCGTCCGCGGTAAGTGTTTTCGTGCCCGGTTCATTGAGGAGGGTGATGATGGCGCCGGCGACAGGCTGCCCGTTCTCTTTCGCCAGCACGCGACCGGCGATCGCTTCCCTGGGGGGCTCCGGCACCGGCTCCGGCAAGGTTTCCGCCCGCCTCGCCTCACCCGTTTCAACTCTCGGGGGCTTCTCTTCTCCCCGGGGCTGCTTTTCGAGCAGGAGGTCGTCTCCCGGGTCTTTTCCGCCATCTGGAGATTCACGCAGGAGCTGGTAGGCCAGGAAGCCACAGATGATCAGCAGTATCGTTGTCACCGCCTGTTTTTTTTTCATTCTCGTGATTCGACTCTA
>CBFHWB010000032.1:0-3220 GCA_965659285.1 Planctomycetota bacterium
ATTTGCTGACCAGGGAGGTTGAGGGTACAGGTTTAGGTCTGGCCTTTTCACGCTACATAGCCAAAGTACACAACGGTGATATTCGTGTTTCCAGCCAGCCTGAATCAGGCAGCGTTTTTACCCTGCAGCTCAAGAAGACCCATGTTCTCGCCGAGTGAGAGAAACAATGGCGGCCGAAAATAACAAGTCCAATAAGAAGAAAGCCCGTGTGCTTATCGTGGAGGATGACTCCTCGCTGCTTTTTGGTTTGAAGAAGAACCTGCAGTTTGAGGGGTACGAGGTTCTCACCGCGTCGGATGGAGAGGCCGGTCTCGGCCTCGCGGTTGATGAGCGACCGGATATCATTATTCTAGATGTCATGCTGCCCCGGATGAATGGTTTCGAGGTCTGCGAGGTACTACGCAGCAACAAGGTCGAAACACCAGTGATCTTTCTGACCGCCAAGGCTCTGGAATCTGACAAGGTTACCGGTCTCACCCTGGGTGGCGATGATTACATGACGAAGCCCTTCAGCGTGGCTGAACTGCTGGCCAGGATCCAGACCGTGCTGCGCCGGGTGAACGCTTCCGAGGGCGAGAAGCTGACCATTGGTCCCCTAGAGCTCGACCTGTCCGGGCGCTCTGTTCTTCTGGAAGGCAAGGAGGTCAACCTGACCACCAAGGAATTCGAGCTGCTCTGTTTCATGGCGCGCAACATCGGCAAGGTTTTGCCGAGGGAGCGTATTCTCCAGAAGGTCTGGGGCTACAATTATTACGGTACAGCCCGGACCATCGATAATTTCATCAACCGGCTGCGGCAGAAAATCGAGGAGAACCCTCTCGAACCCCGCTTTCTGCTGACAGTCCGTGGAGTTGGCTACAAGTTTCGTTCTCCGCAATCCTGAGAAACACGCAAGCTGTTCCAGCTTTAGGGTTTGTGGCTCTTTACCAGGGTTTTGTTTTTCTCCTGTTGCGGTGACAGTTCCGTGACAGGAGTTCCGCTAAGATGTGTAAGGTCGCGGCGCGGGCCGTGGATACCGTTTCGATGGAATCCGGGATAAACCCTCTCTTTCTTTTCTCTGTTGCATTGTCCCGGGTCACTCGCTTTTTTTCCTCGATTGCGAATCGATCATGTATTTTTCTCCCCTTCTCAAGTCCAGTTTTTCGCTCGGTGTGGTTTCACTGACGGTTGCGATTGTAGCGGCTTCAGTTGTCCCAGCCATGGCGGGGAACACCTCGGCGTTAGCGCCCGGGGCCGCGTTCTTGAAATCGTGGGAGAAGGAACACCTGGAAGGTGATTTCGTAGAGGCTGCCGAGGAGTACGAGGAGCTCTATCGCCGCCCCAGCCCGCCTGCTTCCGATGTTTCCCAGTCGAGTTCGGGACCATTGGACAGGCTTCGGGCGGCCTACCGGGCCGGGCTTTGTTTTGAGGCGGTAGACAATCTCAATCGGGCTCGTTTCGCTTACCAGTGGATCGAACGAAACTACTCGCGTATCAGGATAGACCTGCTGTTGGAATTTCCCGCTGACAGAGGTCTTCTCGATTTCCTGACCATGCTGCGGGAGCGCAGCGCCCTGCGTTTCCGGAGCCTGAAGGCAGTTGAAGGCGAATCCGAGGTTGAGCGTATCGCGATCGCAGAGGTTCTCGAAGAGTTCAGGGAATACAATCGCAGCGACACCAACAACCTGGAGAACTGTCGTCAGCAGATCCTCGAGCAGCGCTGGAGGGTCGCGGCGGCAGATGAACTGGCGGCTGAGCTTGAGCGCGGCGGGGTCTCGGGAACCTTTTCCGACAGGCTTGACACATCGGGCGCCAGGGGGCAGGAGCTTCGAGACCTGGTGGTTGCCCTGCAAAAAGGTTTGTCGCTGAAGGGCGGAGAGGAGAAGCCGAGCGGTCTGCGATCCTATCTCACCAGCTGTTTTCTTCAGCGGTCCCTGGATGCCCTGGCCCTGGAGGAAACGGACAGGGCCGGACGAGAGCTGTCCGTGGCTCTGGCCATCGATCCTGACTATGTGCCGGCGTTGAGCTTGCAGGCTGCTCTTGATGGCCGGGGGGCTGTCAGCTTCCTCGCGGCCTCCGCCTTGCGGCGCACGGTTCGCCGACAGGGGCTTCGCGCGGGCAAGCTCAGGAAGTCTGCGAGGAGCCTGGTTTCCGAGGCCGAAAGTCTTGACCGCCGAGATCGTGTTCTGCGGGAATTGCTGAGCGCCAACAGGATCTGTTGCAGTGAGTCAGATGTAGTCCTGGCTGACGAGGAGATATCACGTCTCAGCACGCGGATTGAGCTTGGTTGCATCGAGCGGGCGGGCCTGACCAAGAAGAGGGAGGTGGAGGAGGTGTTGACCACCGCGCGCGACCAGATCCGTTCCTCCCTTGGTCTCTGCGAGGAATTGGTCCGGTTGTTCAGCCGGGTTCTGTTACAGAGAAGCTATCTCTCAGGAGAGGTCGCCACCGCCGCTGTGATTGGCATTGCCCATGAGATTAAAAACGAGACCCGGGAGAGCCGGGTCCGCGTTGACAAGCTGCACCTGGAAAGGCTGGAATTCAAGCTCGCGCTTCTGGAGCGCTGGTTTCCTGAGATAAAGGAGCTGATCAAGGCCATCTGAGATCTCTGCCCAGGGCAGAAATAAAAAATAAAGCCCCGCTGAGCCAATGCCACCCCGGCAAGGCGGGTATCTATGAGGGTAAGAGTGCCACCGGCAGAACGGCCGCGAGCTTTTACCCTCTTTTTTTTGCCCGGGGTCATTGAAGAGGCATTACTTGAAAGCGAACCACCTCCACAGTTAAAATGGCCGCGGTTGCAGCCATTAGGGCTGCAGAGGCCATTGAAAAACAGCATTGGTAACTCGCATGCGTTCACTGCCTGTATTGGTCCTGGTCCTGACTTTCATTCAATCCGCTGGTCTTTGTCAGGAGCAGAAGAAGGAGTGGCCGTTTACCCCGGTTCAGTCCAGGCCACCGCCTGTGGTGAAAAATTCCGCCTGGGTAAGTAACGAGATCGACAGATTTATCCTCGCGAAGCTCGAATCCAGCGGCCTGACTCCGGCTGGGGAAGCCTCAAAGCGAGCCCTCGTTCGCCGACTCTACTTCGACCTGATTGGTTTACCCCCGGATCCGGCCGCTGTTGAGGCCTTCGTTGCCGACAAGGATCCCAAGGCCTACAGTAAGCTCGTCGACAGACTCCTTGCCGATAAGCGTTACGGTGAGCGCTGGGCCCGCCTCTGGCTGGACCTGGCCCGCTACG
>CBFHWB010000032.1:3230-31687 GCA_965659285.1 Planctomycetota bacterium
TCCCCATGCCTGGCGTTACAGGGATTACGTCATCGACGCCTTCAACTCCGACAAGCCCTACAACCTGTTCATCCGGGAACAGCTCGCTGGAGATGAATTTTCCGATGTCATGGGAGCCGGGGATCTTCCAGGCGTGAAGGCTGAGCATGTCGTCGCTCTGACCTTTCTGCGCCTGGCCCCGTTCACAGAACCGCGCGGAGATGAGACCCGCCATGAGCTGCTGAGCGAAATGACCTCGACCGTTTCCTCCGTCTTTCTTGGACTCACGGTGGGTTGCGCGAAATGTCATGACCATAAGTATGATGGGATTCCCACCAGGGACTTCTACAGGATGAAGGCCTTCTTCTCGACAGTCCAGATTCCCCGTCCTGAGCCTGGCGATGGTTTCCAGATTGGCGGCCCTCTGCCGGCGGGCTTCTATCGTCCGGGCGAGAAAAAGTGGGCCGAGGGACTTCGCGGAAGGCTCGACAGCGATCTGAAAAATTCAAAAAAGCTATTGGCTGAATTTCTCGAGTCGATGAAGCCCCGGATTGGCGATACGGGTTCCGGCGCGGCGGTCCAGGCCGGAGGGGGGGCGCTTGGGAACAACTACGCCTTTGAAAACCGCGGGGTGAGCGATGGCAAGCCGCACCTGACCGTGCTCAACAGCGATGGCAGGCGCTGGTCTTTCTTCACCGATGGGAAAGAGGCCGGAACCCTGGGCTCCCTGAGCGGCTCCAACGGCGGCTACTGGTTCGGTGATATTCCCAGGCCCGGCTTTATCAGCATCGGTAAGCACAGCCAGGGCTCAGGAAAGCCCGGCGGGAATCCTTATAAGGGAGCCTACGGGGAGATCCTGGTTTACGACCATCCGTTGGCGGATGCTGAGCGTCTCGCCGTGCAGCAATACTACGAGCGTAAATACGGCGGCCAGGCGTCCGGTCCAGTCGAGCCTCCGCGCAAGGGATTGCGTTACTGGCTTGACGCGTCAGACCTGGATGCCGACCCCGAATCTCCCAACCCGGCCATCGGCGCTTCCGTAGCGGCCTGGCGGGACAGGATCACGGGTCTCGAGCTTGTCCAGGGTGATGCCGGGCTGCAGCCGAAGCTCGCGGCGATGGGTAAGGGGGCTGTGGCCGTCGATTTTGATGATGATTTCATGACCGGTACGGCGAAGGGAGCCTCCTTCCTCAAGGACCAGGCCGGATCGATCGTTTCGATCTACAGCTCGCGGCTTTCCGCTGAAGGCTATGGCTTCGAGGTGGGTGGCGGCGGCTGTTATATCGCGACGGCGGTCAATCCCGCCGCCTCCGGAACGCGCTCCATCGACAGGCTCATCGAGGATTTTTCAAATGACCTGTTCACCGACGAGGAGCGCTATCGCTACCGCTATCTCCGGACCCGGGACAAGTTCGTCAAACAGCATCTCAAGAGATTGAAGCCGGTGGCGATGTCTCTGCGGCACTCCTACGGGCCTCCCTATGAGCCAGGCGTGCCCGCTACGCGTGTCATGATCCGGGGCGAGTACGATAACCCGGGAGAGATTGTCAAGCCCGGCTTCCTCAGCTGCATAACGGGTAACGAAGAGCCGGCGAAGATTCGGCTGGATCCCTTCAAGCGCTGGCCTACCCGGAGTCGGCGAATGGCCCTGGCGAACTGGATCGCCAACGGCAAGAATCCCTTGACCGCCCGGGTGATGGTGAACCGGCTCTGGCACTGGCACTTCGGCCAGGGCATTGTCGCGACTCCAAGCGACTTTGGTAAGCTCAGCGGTGGTGCTGTAAATCCCGAACTCCTCGACTGGCTTGCGGATCGATTCGTCAAGGGCAGGTGGAGCATCAAGTCAATTCACAAGTTGATCTGCAACTCCCGCACCTACCGCCAGGCGACCGTCAACCAGGATAGCCGGGCTGCCGAACTGGACCCTGGAAACAAGCTTCTGTGGCGTTTCAACCGCAGGCGGCTGGAGGCCGAGGCGGTACGCGATAATGTCCTCTCGGTGAGCGGAAGGCTCAATCCTGATCAATTCGGCCTGCCGATCTTTCCACCACTTCCGGGGGCTATCGAGGAGGCGGTCAAGTGGGACAAGAGCAAGTGGGATACCCAGGGCGGCAGCGAGGGAAGAAAACGCAGCATCTATATTTACCAGCAGCGCACCTTGAACATGCCCTTTCTGCAGTCCTTTGATTCTACCGTTTGCGATACATCCAGGGACCAGAGACGCAGCTCTGTCACGCCCCTTCAATCGCTCGCCATGTACAATGGTGATTTCGTCTCCCGTGAGGCGAAGTTCTTCGCCCAGAGGGTCCAGGCGGCCGCCGGCGACGATCCAGCGAAGCAGGTCGAGCAGGCCTTCCTGCTGGCTTTCGCGCGTTCCCCCTCGCAAGAGGAAAAGACCAGGATGGTTGAGCTCCTGGGGTCCTCCGCTGGCGAGTCCGGGAAAGGTTCCCTTGTCGCGCTCTGCCGTGTATTATTCAATACCAGCGAGTTCATTTACATCGATTGAGTGTTTCATGACAGATCACACAGCCAGCCCTGATCACCCCGGCGGAGTTTCACGCAGGGATTTCCTGTCGAGCTCTTTCAACGGATTTGGCGCCCTGGCTCTTGGCGGGGCGCTCACCGCCGATTTGCGGGCGGATGTCCGTGTGAACCCGCTCGAGGTCCGGTTGCCTCATCTCAGGCGCAAGGCCAAGCACTGTATCTTCATGTTCTTCGGGGGAGGAGTCAGCCAGATGGACTCCTTCGAATACAAGCCGGTCCTCAATAAGCTCCACGGCAAGCCGCTCTCGAGAATTCCCGAGATCTCCGGTGAACTCCAGGGACGTCTGTCCTTTCCCCATGCGACGGTCGGCAGCCCCTTCAAGTTTCAGCGTTACGGCGAGTCCGGGAAGCACATCTCTGACCGGTTTCCTCATATCGCCAGGCATGTCGATGACCTCGCCTTTATTCACGGAATCAAGACCGACAATCAGAACCATGGACCATCGACGCTTCACGTCACCACCGGAGACCAGTTTCCCGGCAGCCCGTCCGTCGGTTCCTGGGTGAGCTATGGTCTCGGCAGTCCGAACCAGGACATGCCCAGCTATGTGGTTATCCAGGATCCTCGCGGAGCCCCGACCAATGGGGCGGCGGTCTGGAGCAACGGCTATCTTCCAGCGGCCTACCAGGGAACCCTGCTCAGGCCGAAGGGCGTTCCGATTTTGAATCTCCAGAGACCCGCGGGGGTCAGCGCGACTCAGCAGCGAAAGGAATTTGACGCTCTGAGGTGGCTGAATCGTAAGCACCTCGAGGGCAAGTACGATACCGAACTGGAGGCAAGAATCAGCGCCTACGAGCTGGCCTTCCGGATGCAGATGGAGGCGCCTGAGATCGTCGATATCTCCAGGGAGAAGGAATCAACTCGCGAGCTTTACGGCCTCAACCAGGGACATACAGCCGGCTTCGGGCGACAGTGCCTGCTGGCCCGTAGACTGGTTGAGAGGGGCGTTCGTTACAGTCTTCTTGTCCATGGCGTCCAGATTGGCGGCTACAGTTGGGATGACCACGGCGATGTCAAGGGAGGCATGATTCGCCACAGCCGGGAGGTCGACAAGCCGGTCTCCGGTCTTCTTACCGACCTCAAGCAGCGTGGACTTCTCGAGGAGACCCTGGTGGTCTGGGCCTCGGAGATGGGCCGAACGCCCTTCCGAAATGGGGGCGTTGGCAGCAAGCCGGGCCGGGAGCACAACTCCTACGCTCTCTGTATGTGGATGGCGGGCGGCGATGTGAAGGGCGGCTCGAAGGCGGGCGAGACCGATGAGTTCAGCCTCCGTTCGGCCGGCAAGCCGATCCATATGCGTGATGTTCACGCCACGATCCTCAATCTCATGGGGCTTGACGATGAACGCCTGACCTACCTCTACGCCGGCCGCAACCGGCGCCTGACCGACATCGGCGGAAAAACGCTCGAAGAGATCATCAGCTGAAGATCTTCTCGTTGACCTCGACGCCAAGTCCGGGGCGCGGCTCGACGACAACCTTGCCGTTTTCAGGCTGCGGCTCGCCGTGAAAGATCGGCTCGATCTCGGCATCGGGCAGCGAATCCCAGCAAGGCATGGGGAAATACTCGATCATCGGTATGTTGCTGTTGGCCAGGGCGAAGTGCAGATGTGTTATCCCGTAGGCGTGGGGGATGAGGGTGACCCCGCTTTCGGCTGCCAGGGCGGCGATTCTCTGTCCTTCGGTGAAACCGCCGCAGCGTCTCAGGTCCGGCTGGATAATATCCATGGCGCCTTTGTTGATGATGTCGCGGAAACCATACCGGGTGTATTCGTGTTCACCTCCTGAGATCGGGATGGAGGTTTCCTTGCGCAGGCTGGCATAGCCATCTAGGTCGTCGGGAATCAGGGGTTCCTCGACCCACGCGAGGCCGTAGGGCTCGAGTCTTCCGCACATTTTTACCGCGTAGTCGAGATCCCAGCCCATGTAGGCATCCGCCATCAGGTCGATGTCCGGTCCTACTGCTTCCCGGGCATTGGCTATATGGGCCTCGTTTTCTTTCATTCCTTCTTCTCCATCGCCTGGTCCGTAGGGGAAGCGCATTTTCATGGACCGGTAGCCCTCGGCTACGTAGGCGCGGGCTTCGTCCTGTACCTTGTCGTGGCCGACGGGATGGAGCGCCGAGGCGTAGACCGGGACGGATTCACTGAAGGGTCCGCCGAGAAGCTCGTAGACCGGCTTGCCAATGGCGATTCCCTTGAGATCCCAAAGGGCGATATCGATAGCGCTGATCACCTGGAGAACAGCACCTTTCCTGCCATAGGGGAGCGTCGCCCGGAAGAGGCGGTCCCATAGACTCTCGATATCGAGTGGATCCTGGCCGATCAGCATCCGGGAGAGATGGTTCTCGACGATGGGGCTTACCGCCTCGCAGCCGTCCTCGCACCAGCCGGTGCCGATGAGTCCATCATCTGTTTCGATCTGGATGACCGCCATTCCTGAATCCCAGAACCAGGAACCCCTGGTCTCCTTGAAGTCGGTGTAAATATCCAGTGGGGTTACCAGCGGCAGGGTCTTCTCCCGCTCGGCCAGGTGTCCCCAGATGGATCGGTTGGCGTGGCGGACGCGGATTTGCTTGATCTGCATGGTCAGGTCAGTTCGATGGGTTTCAAGGAGGTTCTGCCGGCCTCAGCGGGTGAGTGTCGGCCAGTGAGCGGGTCATGGTATCACGCGATTCGGCCGAAAGACGATGGTTTTGAAAGGCCTCATCCAGCTATTATTTAGGTTCGTTTGTAATGGAATAACCCCCGCCTGTATCTACCAGCCAGGGCGCAGCCGCTTGAAATAAGGAATATACGATCTGATGAGCCCATCTTCGAAATCACTCCGTGTAAGGATGCCCACTCTGCTCTCACCCGCTCTTCTGTTCGCGCTGGTGATTTTTACAGCCCGGTCTCTGCCCGCCCAGCAGGTAGATTTTTCAAAAGAGATCCTGCCGGTGCTCAAGGCTAATTGTTTCAAGTGCCATGGAGAAAAGAAGGCCAAGTCGAAGCTCAGGCTTCACACCCTCGCAGACGTCCTGAAGGGCGGCAAGAACGGCGGCGTTATCGCGCCTGGTAAATCGGCCGAGAGCCTGCTTATCAAGAGGATCTCTCTTGGCAAGGATGATGATGACATTATGCCCCCGGAGGGTGGTCCGCTGGAGCCGAGCCAGATCGAAGCTCTCAAGCGCTGGATTGACCAGGGAGCGAAGTGGGCCGAGGCGACCGCTCCAGCCGGGACGGAAGCGAAGCCAGCCAAGAAGGTCAACGTCGCCGAGCTTCCGGCGGCGGTCACCGATGCAATCACCAAGGCCGGCGGCCGGGCCATGCGCCTCGCCCAGGACACCAACCTTGTCACCGTCAGCTTCCGGGCTGTCGCAGGCAAGACCGGCGACGAGCAGCTCGCCTCGCTGAAGGGAGCCGCGGCAGTCGCTGAGCTCAACCTCGCGGGGTCGAAGATTACCGATGCGGGACTTGCGAATCTTTCCGGGCTGGTGAACCTTGGTCGCCTGCATCTCGAGCTTACCGGCATAGACGGCTCCGGCCTCACCCATCTCGGAAAGCTTCAGAATCTTCATTATCTGAACCTCTATGGAACGAAGGTCAACGACGATGGGATCAAGAGTCTTGCCAGCCTCAAGGGCTTGAAGAAACTCTATCTCTGGCAGACCGAGGTTACTGATGCCGGTGTTGAAGAGCTGGAGAAGGCGCTTCCCGGGGTCGATGTCAACCGGGGTCTGGTGGCCGCGCAGGTGGTCGCTGTTGAACCTTCCGCGGCTACTCCAGCGAAGAAGCCCGCTCCCAAGCCCCCCGAAAAGCCGGTGGTCGTCATTGCCCAGTCAACCGATGGATGGAGCTTCGTTCCCGCCAGCGAAATCAAGGGAGAGGATTGGCTCAAGGTGGCTTTCGATGATGGCAAGTGGGCCAAGGGCAAGGCGCCTCTTGGCTACGGCGAGGCCGATGTGGCCAAGAAGAAGGGCAAGACCCTTGAGATCAAGGGCCAGGCGATTCTCTTTCGCAGGAAGTTCAAGGTCGACAAGAAGATCATCGACAGCAAGAAGAAGTTCAAGCTGCTGGTGGCCTCGGATGATTCGGCCGTGGTCTGGATCAACGGCAAGCAGGTTGACAAGGAAGATGTCAATCACGAGGCCAAGTACTGGAATCGGACCGTCGAGATCGCCGCCGGGCTCATCAAGCAGGATGGGAATATCATCTCGGTGCAGGTCAACAACGCCGAGGGTTCCAGCGATGTTTACTTCGACCTCCAGATTGAAACCGCCACGCCCTGATTTTTCCAGGCCGCGTGGCGCGGGAGGCGTGTAGGTGAGGCTCAGGCGCGGATTCTGTCGACAGGCCGAGCTTCGCGCTTCGGCGGGCCGAGGCGTCCGGGAACCTTCATCCCCTCGAGGAGGGTGTTGTAGACGTCGATCCCTTCCGCACCGACATCCATGATCTCGCCGGTCTTGAAGCGCCCGCCGGCGCTTGAGATCGCGTGGAAGACCCCCGAGAGCTCGCGCTTTACATTCGAGTGACGTCCATCCCCGGATTCGGTGGAGACGGTGATGAGGCTGTTCTCGAGGATGGTTCTGCCGTTGGCTTCCCTCGAATCCTTGCTGTCGAGCTTCTGAAGGAAATAGGCCACCTCGCGCATCTTCATGTGCGCGTGCGCGCGCAGCTGCTCGTTTTTCTTTTCAGGGTTGAACTGGTGCCACCATTCGTGGCTGCAGCCCCCGGAACCTGTGCGCTTATGCTGCGCCGCGTCATCGAACTGGAAGAGCTTTCGTCCGGCGTATCGATAGTCGCCCGTGAGCCGTATTCGTTCTCCCGCGGCGAGAAAGGTAACGGAGCCGAAGCGTGTTCGATCGCATTGGATCGCCAGCGCGTAGAGATCGGCCATCAGGCGCCATTCGGTGGTCAGCTCTTCGAGCGTTATATCGATGCCCTCGCCACCGGGGTCCGCCTCGCCCCCATGTTTCAGCTTCGAGCGCTTCGGAAGCTCAGGAGCTCTCGGGTCGGTGGTCTTCATCTTGTAGGCGCGCTGCTCGTATTCGCGGATCCTGTCGAGATGGTCCGCCACGCGCGCCCTGGAGGCGGCGCCGAGGGGCGAGTTTTCGCCGGTATAGTACCGGTACTGTCCGACCACCGAATCGAGGACGCTGCGTTTGAGATGCAGGCGTCGGGCATCCGAACCTTTTTCGGCGTTGATTGCTCCAAAGACTCTCGCGAAGAGATCACGGGGTTTTTCCTGGATCGTAGCGGCGACGCTTCCATCTGGATTGTAGCTGTGGACAAAGCGGCTGACGCGGCTGCGTCGGAAGAAGGTGCCTCCGATCAGGGTCGGCACCATGCCGGGAGGGAGCCCCCTGGGATAATGACCTCTTCGGATCACCTGGTCGATGGAGGGACCGCCGGAGCGAGCCGAGCCATTTGGCGCCTCGGCGGTAAAGGCGCCCGAGGCGCCGTCAAAGTGAGCGTTGATTCCTTTTTCATCGCAACGGACCTGGTCGATGTTGCGCATGATGAGCAGCTTACGGCTCAATGGCTCGAGCGGCTCGAGCACACCCTTGAAGCCCTCGGTTTGCAGGGGGGCGGGGATCCCGAGTCCGAAAAAGACGTTGAAGGCCCGCACCGGGATCTCCTGCCGTCCGGCGAAGGCTGTGGACCCGAGCATCTCCTCAAGCAAAGGCAGGCCGATGGCTACGCCACCAAGCCCCTTGAGCATCGTGCGTCGACTGAGGGGTGTTTGTTGCATTATTGGGCCTCTGTTCGAGTCGATGTTACCAGATCGCTCAGGACAATTGCAGCCATTAGGTCCTGGTAGGTCCCGCCGTTTTTACGGGCGGTGGCGTAGACACCTCCAACGAGGCGCCTGTCCGAGCCAAAGAGCGGGCGTCCCAGCGCGAATTGGGCCAGCTTCCAGATCAGTGTTTCCCTGACGCGTTCGTTTCCGGCAAGCAGGTTCATCAGCTCGGTCGCGCTCTTGTAATGAAGGGGCTCTTTCGTTCCCGGCACCGGGATGCTGCCGTCCTCTCGCAGGGGATTGCCGTGCTCGTCCTTTTCGTGGCGGGAGCCAAGGCCATCGTATTTTTCGAGACCGAAGGCGAGCGGCTCGAATTTTGAATGACAACCTCCGCAGGAAGCATCGGCGACTCTCTTTTCGGAGATGGCGCGTTTTGTCAGGCCCGCCCTGGCGGGAACAGGTGTCGTGTCCGTTCCGGGTGGGGGATCCTTGACGCTGCCGCGCAGGAGCTCCGTGAGGATGAAGAGCCCCCGGGTGACCATCGATGCCTCGTCGCCGCCGATGCTCAGGAGGCTTCCCTGCGTCAGCAGGCCTCCTCGGCCGGGTACCGCGGAAAGATCGTAGCGTTCCAGGCCCTTGCCCAGGGGTACGAGGCCGTAGTGCTTCGCCAGGCGCGGGGTGGCGAAGGTGACCTGGGCGTTGAGCAGATCCCAGAAGGGGCGATTCTGCTGCCAGACCACGTCATCGAAAAAGGCCAGGGTCTCTCTGCGCATGTCCCGCGCGAGCTCCCGGGTCCAGCCGGGAAAGAGCTTCCGGGATGGGGCCATATTCTCGAGCCGGCCGAGGTCCAGCCACTCGTCGATGAAACGGGCTGATTGTCTCCTGGCGCGCGGGTCACCCAGCATGCGTCGGACCTGGGCGCTGAGGAAATCCCTGTCCGCCAGCTTTCCAGCTCCGGCGGCTCTCAGCAGCTCCTCGTCGGGTGAGCTGCCCCAGAGGATATAGCTCAGGCGGGAGGCGAGCTCGTAGTCTCCAGTCGGCCACAGCTGCCCATCACCGCGCTGGTTTTCAACCCTGTAGATGAAGCGCGGCGACTGGAGCATGGCCTCGATCATGAGCTCGACACATTCCCTGAAATCTCCGCCGGCACTGGCAACGGTGGTAGAGATTCCGCGGTAGGAGACGACCTCACGCTCCTCGAGCGGACCACGCAGGACCCACCGACCCATCTTCGCGATCAGCTCGCGCATGTCATCATCGATGAGCTTCTGTTTTTTAGAGAAGCGAGCCGAGAATTTCAACACATCCATCTTCTCGACGATGATCCGCGCCAGCCTGGCGTAGGATTCCACGTGTTTGAGGTCGACGGTGAGGTTGTAGGCGGTATTGCTGAAGCCATCGGCTCGCTGATCCCGGGGCAGGATCTCGCGGGCTTCTTTCGTCACGTCAACGCCGAGGGAGTCTCTCACGGTCTCGATATATTCTGAAACGGTCAGGCGTTGCAGCCAGGTTCCTCCGGCCCGTTTGTCGCGCACATGGGAGAGGGGATCGATCTCGTCACCCGCCCAGGTCGCCCCTGAGTCGATCCATTCGCGCAGGCGCTTCTTTTCTGCTTTTGACAACGCGGCGCGCTTCTTCGGCATCTTGTCGCTTTCGACCAGCTTCCACAGTGAGCTTTCGAGCGCCTGGCCGGCAATGATGACCTCTCCGTTTTTTCCGCCGGCAAGGGCGGGGACTTTAGCTGACAGGTCGAGCTTTCCTTTACGTGTTGATGAGTCGTGGCACTCGAGACAATGACGAGACAGCAGGGGGGCGATGTGTCGATCAAAGAGCCGCTCGCCCGCGGTGATCTTCTGTCGTGCCACCAGCTCCGGGGAAGCTTCGGCGGCCGGTCCCGCCTTGAAATTTCGTTCGACCTCGGTGGGGGAGAGGTCGCGGTTGTAGATCGCCACGAGGTAGTAGGTGCCGAGCCAGGGCCGTCCTCCGGAGAGCTCATCGCCGAGCGCCAATCGATAGGCCCCATTCCAGTTCGAAGGATTGCCGCCGATGTTCTTTTCAACGTTCTTCTTACCATTGATATAGATCCGCGCGAGGCCGCCGCGCGCGCGCGTATAGATGACATGAGTCAGGACGGGGGAGAGGGTCCGGTTGCCGGAGTCCAGCGATGGCTGGCCGTTGGCGCTTGTCTTCGTTGTTCGCAGTCGCAGGACGTAGCGGTCTCTCTCCTGCCCGAGGGTGAAGTTGCGGTTGGAGGAGTTCTCTGACAGGGTGATGATCCGGGCCGGGCCATCTAGGGTTGTATTTGAAGGGCGAATCCAGGCCTCGATGGAGACAGCCCCCGACCGGCGGATGGATTCGATAAGGCGCGAGGCCTCTTTTCCGGATTGGATCAGGGTCTTCCTGTGGACTTCGAGTGAGCCTTCGCTCCGGCGTACGGAATTGGCTCCGCCAATCACCAGGTTCACCGGTTTTCCCGCTCCCGAGCGGTCTTTGATGATCGGTCCGGAGGTTGAGCTGAAGTCGTAGAGAACCTGCAGGCTGGTTTTGACCCGTTCACCTTCAGGTTCGGCGGCCGCGGTGAAAGACAGCGCGGCCGGGAGTATGTAGAAGGCGGTCGATAGCAGGAATAGAAGAAGGCGTGGCTTCATATCGCTGATCTTCCGGAGTTAAAGGTGGAAGCGGTAAAGGCCACCTCAGCTTAGCACCGTTTTATTCCATCCTCACCAGCTATCTGTCGGCCTGGCGTGGAGCCATCAAAAGAGCCCGCCCGGAGGACCGGGCGGGCTCGAATCTGGTAGCGGAGGGCAGAATCGAACTGCCGACCTTCGGGTTATGAATCCGACGCTCTAGCCGCCTGAGCTACTCCGCCTTGTTTCATCTCTTTGGAGGAGAATTGTATCAGGCATTACGTTCGTGGCAAGAGCGGTCGCCGTGTGTAGTTTGCAAAAGCCGCGGCTGACCCCAGAATGACCCTGCCTGCCGGGAAAGAATTGTTCGCGTTCCGCGTTGCAGGGGAGCTTCAATGAAACTTATTCGGAAATACCGGGGATCCCGTCCCAGGCCCCGTTCCAGTCCCCGTCCCGGGAACGGATCCGGGCAGGGCTGTAGAATATCCGGCAAACGGCTGCTCGCAGGGTCCGCCGTCCGTCTTCGCCAGTTCGCCTGCAGCTGGGCCAGAGCTCTGGCCGACGGTGGACTTGACCTGCTTGCTCCCCGGGCCTGCCTGGCCTGCGGGCTTCGCTTGCCGTCGTCTCGATTGTTCCGCCGGGAAGATGTTCACGATCGGGCTGAGATCTTTTCATTGTGCCGGGACTGCGCGAGGTTGCTCGTGTTGACGGGGCCATCGTGCTTTCGTTGCGGAGACATGCTCCCCTCGGCCTCCCGGGCGCTCGGCTCGGCCGGTGCTGCCGGGGGCTGGGCGGCCAACTGCTGGTCCTGTCAACAGGATCCTCCCGCCCAGGACTCTGTGAGCTGCGTCGTGGCTTACGAGGGGGTCGGGCGCGAACTGCTGCTTGCGTACAAGAAAAGCCGAGCCGAAGTTTTTCTGTCCTGCATGGTGCGCCTGCTCTCACTTCGCGGAGCATTGATCACCGGCTCCCCTGTTGCCGGGGCACGTTCAGTTGAAGAGCCGGTGGTCGTTTGCGGGGTACCCAGGCATCCTGCCGAGCGTCTGCTGCGCGGAGGTCCGGGAGGGGATCTTCTTGCCGCCGCCTTCGCTTCTCGACAGGGGCTCGTTTTTCGCCGCCTGCTGCGAAAGAGAAGGTGGACGCCCAGGCAGGCGGGGTTGGGCAGGCGGCGGCGTCTGCGAAACCTGCGTGGAGTCTTTGTCGTCAGGAGGATTCGCAGATGTCCCTCTCGCGTGTTGCTGGTAGATGATGTGTTGACCACGGGCTCGACGGTAAGGGAATGCGCCGCGATCCTGAAGTCCGCAGGGGTTGAGCGAGTTGACGTGTTGACGGTGGCCCGGTCTCCTGGATGGTGAGGAACTCAAGCCGTGTTTGCGAACGGTCGATCTCAAGGTGGGGCCGGTTTCATCCGATAAGTAGTTTATCAGCGGATCTCGTTGGGAGAGCGGCAAGCGTCGGTCCTGGCGGGCGTTTTCAGTGATTTCATCGAGCGAGCATACGATTTTTGCGACAGGACACTCTCGCCTATCTCTTCTTCGGAGCCTTCGGCTGCAGCGAAGCCTATCTGGATGATGTACGGGAGCTGATTGAGCGGGAGTACGGTCCGCTGGATTCCTTCGGAGTCAGCCAGGTTTTTGATTTTCCCGATGCCCAGAGCTATCGGGACACGATGGGGACGGGGCTGAAGAGGCAGTTTTTCGTCTGCGAAGAACGCCATCGACAGGACTGCCTCGCTGAGGTCAAGCACGGCGCCATCGAATTGGAGAAGCGGATCACGGCGAAGCGTCCGGCAGCTGTGGAGCGTCCGATCAATATCGATCCCGGTATCATTAACGACTGTAGAATCATCCTGGCGAGCACCAAGGACTACTCGCATAGAATCTACCGGGGCGGCGGAATCTGGGAGGAGATTACCCTGATGTACAGGGATGGAGCCTATCGGCCGCTTCCATGGACTTACAGGGATTTTACCAATCCCGGCTATCACGAATTTTTTGAGATCTTCCGAGACCGGGTCATCCGGGAGCTTTGAGATGAATCGTATTTTTGACTCTCTTGAACTTGGCGGATGAAGGCATAGAATGGTCGCTTCGCTTGAGAGTGAAAGTCCTGTCCTCGAATGCCGGCATCTCAGCCGGACAAAGACCGGAGAGCTGAAAACATGAGTATCGAAGTAACAGATGAACTGGTCGAGAAGATCGCGGTTCTTTCCCGTCTCGACTTGACCCGGGAAGAGATCGACGGGTTCAAGGAACATTTCGAGAAGGTGCTCCAATATGTCGGAGAGCTGCAGGAGCTGGATACGGAGGGAGTTGATCCTTCGCTCTTCACCACCGAGGCCTCCAATGTTCTGCGCCCGGATGAGGGAGCGCCTAGCCTTCCTAACGAGGTAGCCCTGCGTCCATCTCCCGATAGCGAACCACCCTATTTCCTGGTTCCACGGATCATCGGGGATGCGGAGAGCTCCGAGAACTGACCAGCAGGATGAAGCATTGACCAAGAGTGTTTTTGATACCAGGGACAGCATTCGGGCCGGCGAGCTCACCGCCACTGCCGCGGCGGAGGACGCTCTTCGCCAGGTAGAGCAGGTCAATCCGCAGCTTGACGCGGCCACCGAGATTCTTCGTGAGGAGGCCCTTGCGCAGGCGGCTGAGCTTGACAGGCGGCTCGAGTCAGGGGAAGACCCGGGGCCGCTCGCGGGCGTTCCTTTTACCGTCAAGTCAAACATCTGCACTCTCTACGGGCGCACCTCGGCGGCCAGCAGGATTATCGAGAATCACGTCTCTCCCTATGAGGCTACCGCGGTCAGGAAGCTTCGGGAGGCCGGTGCGGTCTGTGTGGCCAAGACCAATCTGGATGAGTTCGGCATGGGCTCCTCTACGGAGAATTCCTCGATCAAGATCACGAAGAACCCCTGGAAGACAACCCATGTTCCCGGCGGTTCGAGCGGCGGGGCCGCGGCGCTCTGCTCCGCTACCCGGGGGATGCTCCATCTCGGCTCCGACACGGGCGGCTCCATTCGCCAGCCGGCTGCGTATTGCGGGGTGACCGGCCTGAAGCCGACCTATGGCCGGGTCAGCCGCTACGGCCTGCTGGCCTTCGCCAGTTCGCTTGATCAGATCGGCCCGCTGCAGCATTCGGCTCTCGAGTGCGCTCTCGTCCTGGAGGCGATGGCCGGCGTCGATGAGATGGATTGCACCAGCAGGAACGTCGAGGTGAAGGACTATGTCGAGAGCGCCTCCCGGGACATTTCAGGGATGCGTCTCGGGGTCGCTGCCGAGCTCTTTCCCGAGGGGGTTGGCTCGGAGGTTCGGGAACGGGTAGAGCAGGCGATCGAGGTTCTCAGGGGACTGGGGGCCGAGGTGAAGGAGATCTCTCTTCCCAATGCGCGCTACGCCAACCCGGCCTACGTCCTGGTCTCCGCCGCCGAGGCAAGCTCGAATCTTGCGCGTTACGATGGGGTCCATTTCGGACACCGAACGAAGGAGGCTGAGGATCTGATCGCGCTCTACAAGAGCTCGAGGGCCGAGGGCTTCGGTCCAGAGGTGAAGAGAAGGATCATGATCGGCTCCTTTGTTCTCAGCTCGGGCTACTATGACGCCTTCTACCTGAAAGCGCTGAAGGTGAGGAAGCTCATCCGGCAGGATTTCGAGACGGCGCTCGGCGAGGTGGATGCGGTTGTCTGTCCGACCTCTCCCATTACCGCGTTTCCCATCGGTGAGCGAATGGATGATCCCATGAAGCTCTATGCGGTTGATGTGCTGACGGTCCCGGCCAACCTGGCATCTCTTCCCGCTCTCAGCCTGCCCTGCGGTCTTTCAGGGGATGGGCTTCCGATCGGGATGCAGCTCTACGGCAGGGCGATGGAAGATGATGTGGTGCTCAGGATTGCCAATGCCTTCCAGTCCGAGACCGGGCACCATCTCCAGGCGCCTGAGGTGAACGCCTGGGGCGGGGGAGGAGAAGCCTGATGTGTGCTGAAAAGAAGTTTGACCCGCTTGAGAACTCGGCCTATGAGGCGGTAGTTGGACTCGAGGTCCATGTCCAACTGAACACCAGGACGAAGATGTTCTGCCGCTGCGAGAACAGGTTCGGGGCGGAGCCCAATACCAATGTCTGTCCGGTCTGTCTCGGCTGGCCCGGCGCTCTGCCCTATGCCAACAGGGAGGCGATTGAGCAGTCCCTCCGCGCAGTGCTCGCCTGCGGCTGCGAGGTGGGGGAGTTTTCCAAGTTCGACCGCAAGAATTACTACTATCCCGATTTGCCGAAGGGCTACCAGATTTCTCAATACGATCAGCCGCTGGGCCTTGGCGGACAGGTGGACTTTTTTCTGGATGGAGAGAAGGCGGGAGTTCAACTCACGAGAATCCACCTTGAGGAGGATGCGGGCAAGAACACCCATGTAGCAGGTCGTCCGGTCAGCTTCGTGGACCTTAACCGGGCGGGCACGCCCCTGCTCGAGATCGTTACAGAGCCGGACATCTCTTCGGCGGCTGAGGCGGGGGCATTTCTGCGCAATCTGCGGCTCATCATGCTCTATCTCGGAGTGTCGGACTGCAATATGGAGGAGGGATCCCTGCGCTGTGACGTGAATATTTCGATTCGGCCAAAGGGAGCCCAACATCTCGAGACCCGGGCGGAGATCAAGAATCTCAACTCATTCAACTTCATCGAGAAGGCGCTGCATTACGAGATTTCCAGGCAGATCGAACTGAAAGAGCGTGGTGAGGAGGTGGTGCAGGAGACCAGGCTCTACGATCCGGAGCGAGATGAGACTCGCTCGATGCGAGGCAAGGAGGCGGAGCATGACTACCGGTATTTTCCCGAGCCGGACCTGACGCCAGTGACCTTTACCAGGGAACAGCTCGAGGACATTCGTTCCGGCCTTCCGGAGCTGCCGGTCGCTCGTCTGCAACGATATACCTCCGAACTGGGGCTCGAGGATTATCCCGCCGACCTGCTTGTGCGTGATCACGAGGCCGCGGTCTTTTTTGACGCCTGCATCGAGCTCTATCCGAAGGCGCGCTCGGTGGCCAATTGGATCCTCAACTCGCTGAAGGAGGAGGCCAATTCCCGCAAGACCGGGATCTCTTCCCTCGGCCTCGAGCCCGGACGGTTTGTTGACCTGGTTAAGGCCGTTGACGCTGGTGTCGTGAGCTCGCAAAAGGGGAGGGAGGTTCTGAAGCCGATGCTCGAGAGCGACAAGCCGGTGGTTGAGATCATCAGCGAACTGGGGCTCGAGCAGATCAGCGATGATTCCGAACTT
This sequence comes from Planctomycetota bacterium, assembly GCA_965659285.1. GTDB lineage: Bacteria > Planctomycetota > UBA8108 > UBA8108 > UBA8108 > UBA8108. Next base: position 19,368 of record CBFHWB010000032.1, read on the forward strand.
CGTGAGCAGGTGGAGAAGGTGCTCTCCGAGCATCCCGGGCCGGTTGAAGATGTCCGCGCCGGCAAGAAGAACTCGGTCAATTTCCTTGTCGGGCAGGTGATGAAGGAAACCCGGGGAAAGGCGAATCCTGGCAAGGTCGCCGAGATGATAGGCGAAATACTTTCAGCGTGATTCCCGGCGTTCCCGGCCGTAGAACTTCCGATGCGGATTTTCAGAAGGTTCCCGGGATAGAATCCCCGTCTTCCTGCGGTAGAATATTCAAATGAGAACACCTCACTCCATCCCAGTCGGATTCTCGAGCTGGAAGTCAACTGCCCGGGGTGCCAGGCCGCTGGCCGGATTCCTTGCCGTATTGAGTCTCCTGCTCAGCACGGCGCTTGCGTCTTCTCTCGGCGCGGAGGAGCCGGAGGGGGGCTGGAAATCTGCCGAGAACCGGCTCAAGAAATCAATCCTCGCGAAGAATTTCGAGGTTGCCCGGAGCATTGTGTCCGAGCTGGCCGAGACCAACGAGGTCCGCGGCTACAAGCTCATTCTCAAGTACGCCATGGGAGGTCACAACTACGAGCTCGACCGGTTGGCCGGCAGGACTCTCGCCGCGGTTGAATCATCCAATATTCGCAAGGAGGTCTGCGCCGAGGTCGCCAGGGGAAAGAACTCGAAGACCAAGATCATCCTCCTTGCCGTCCTGAGGAGATGGAGCGATGACGCCCTGGCGATGAAGACGCTGCATGGCGCGCTTCGAAGTCCCCGTAAGGAGGTCGTCTTCACCGCCCTGCGCTGGATCAGGGACCTGGAAAATCCCGAGCTTTCGATGGAGCCTCTTATCGATGAGCTTGCGCGCCGCGAGAGAAAACCTCAGGATCGGGTCTACTTCGATCTGCAAAAAGCTCTCGAGGAGCTCTCCGGGTACAAGTTCAAGGTCTCCATAGACTGGCGTAATTTCTGGAAGGGCAGGAAGGGCGGAAAGAAGCCTCCACCGAAAAAAGAAACCGAGAGCCGTACGGTCCTCTACAAGAGGCCAAGTTTCTTTTCGGTCACTGTCGATTCCGACAGGGTGCTCTTCATCATCGATGTCAGCGACAGCATGAAGATCATGGATACCGTTATCCAGAAACCCAAGCGCCCTCCAGAGGAACCCGGTCGCAAGGGACGGACGGTGGTGGTCAAGCCTGATGGCGCCTCAGGGAGCGAGAAGGCTCCAGTGGATAAACTGAAGCGTGTGGCCAGGATTACGCGGGTCAAGCATGAGCTGATGAAGACTCTCGCGGGGCTGCCGGCGCACGTACGTTTCGGGATCATGGACTTCAATCACCAGATAGGATTTTTTGGATCGCCTCCTCCTCCGGCTCTCACCCTGGATAAGCCTATTCAGCACGCCCAGACGCCGGCACTCGTATTCGCCTCGAAAGCGAACAAGCAGAAGGCCGCGGACTGGGTTCGTAAACTGAGACCATCGGGCGCCACCAGAACGGACCTGGCAATGTCCAGGGCCTTCGGGATTCCCGATATTGACACGATCTACCTGCTGACCGATGGCACGCCCAGGGATGAGAAGAACCAGAAGATCGCTCCGGAACTCGTCCTGGCGATAGCGAAGATGCAGAATCGCTTTCGCAAGGCGAGGGTTCACACGGTTGGCTTTGCCCAGGCCGGCTTTACCATGCAGAAGCTCTGCCGTGACCTCGCGGGGCAAAACGATGGCAAGTGCGTTCTCCTTGAGTAGGCGGTGGTTGTTGGCCGCCGGTTACTGGTCGCCGGTTACTGGCCACCGGTTACTGGCCACCGGTGAAGAGGATCTCGGCAACCTTTGAGCTGCCGTAAAAGAGCGCTGCCCAGAGTGCCGCCCAGAACGGCAGGCTGACCAGATTCTTCAGCATGCTGGGCCTGGCGGGCGGGGGGCTCTCCATGCGGGCGCGAGAGATCGCGGGCTTCGGCTCCTGGCCTGTCCTGGCCGGCGGCGGCGAAGAGATGCCGGCAAGCGGCCGGTCGGCCGGTTCGCTTTCCGGCTGGTAGTCGCCCTGGATTTCCACGACCTCGGTGTTGGGCGCGAGACTCGATATCACCGGGTCGATTTCTTCCGGGACGCTGGGCCTCCCGGCAGGATCCTTCTCCAACATCCTTCCGAGCAGGTCCGAGACCTCCTCTGGAATATTTGAATCGATGAGGTTAGCAGGAGCGGGCTTGAGCTCACGATGCTTTTCGAGGATCTCCCTGGTTTCACCCTGTCCCATGGCCGGGGCGCCGGTGAGAAGATGGTAGGAGATCGCCGCGATCGAATAAGCCAGGGTCTTTTCTCCCCGCACGGATCCGGTATCGCCATCTTCTGAGAGTTCCGGCGGCAGGTAGTTCGTATAGGTCGGCAGATGGCGGAGGGATCCGTCGAGGAAGCCCAGGAGGGTCGGCAACTCGAGGGCGGCGGCTGAGAGGATCCGGCCGGCTCCGCTTTCTGCCTGGACCTGGAGCTGGGTGAGGTTCATTGGAAGGCAGATCCCGGGTATTTCTTGCCTGGCCAGGGTGATCAGCAGCAGTTGGCGGACCAGGTCGAGCCTCGCAGCCAGGGGTTCGGAGAGGATCTCTGCGAGCCCATCTCCGAGGGAGGGTCCGCCGTGTGATTTCAGGACCAGGTAGCTCTTGTTGGTGTCGGAAAATTCCGAGGAGACGATCGCATTGATATGGTCCTGTTTCAGGCCTGCTGCCGATTTTACGGCATCCTGGACCTGGTCGAGGAGCTCGCCTGTCGGAGCCTGGCCCCCGGCAAAGAGGTCGACCCTCACGGCCCGGTCAAGCGCCGCCTGGTAGGCGTGGTATACGAAGACGCCGCCTTCTTCGCGCTCTGTTTCAAGAAGGCGCGCGCCGTAGATCTCCCGACGCGGCGGCGGCAGGTTTTCCTTTTCCTCAAAGACCAGCAGGGAGTTACCTATCTGGATAGTTGCCTGATCCTGCAGACGGCCTTGATCAATCTTCTCGCCATTGAGCAGGGTCCCATTGGAAGATCCAAGATCCTGGATCAGCCAGTTGCCGGAGGCTGGCATGATGTGGGCATGTTTGCGAGAGCACCGGCTGTCATCGAGGCAGACCTCGGTATCCTCGCCTCTTCCAAGGACAGTAGGATCCTTGCGGGAGAAGACAGCGTAGGCTTCTCCTTCATTCTTTCCTTTTCTTACGCGTAGGACAGGCATGGTTCCAGTATTATACTCAATTACGAGCACCTTATCTCGCCGGAGGCGGTATTGATCGATAATAGGGCAGATTCTCTGAGCCTTGTCAGGCGCTGTGCCCAGATTCTTGATGAGAACAAGCTCTCGGATATCGAGATATTCGAGGTTGGTGGCACGATCCAGATCACGGACTATTTCGTGATCGCCACGGGGTTGACTTCGCGTCATTTGCTTACCGCGGCGGTAGATCTCAACAAGGAGCTTCGAGTGTCGGGAATCGTCGATGAAAAGAACTCGAATTTCCACAAAGAGGGGCATCATGGGAGGGATGGACGCTGGGTTCTTCTCGATCTCGACAGGGTCGTGGTGCATTTGTTCCTGGAGGAGAGCAGGAAGTATTATGACCTGGAACTGCTGTGGGGCGATTGTCCCAGAGTTGATTGGGAGCCGACCGTCCGGCCGACTGCCAGCAGCTGAAGCTGTTTTCCCCCAGCCTGTCGCCTGGCTGAGCCGATGTGGAGACTGGAATCCATCAGATGCAATCTGTTGAGAGGTTGACCCGGAGCGCGAAGGAAACCTTTGAGGTTGCCCGCCAGCTTGGCGAGGAGCTCGCAGGCGGCGAGGTGCTTGCCCTGGTTGGCGACCTGGGGGCCGGCAAAACGACCTTTACCCGAGGGCTGGTCTGCGGCACGGGTTGCGAAGAATACATGCGGGTCAACAGTCCGACCTATGTCCTGGAACAGGTCTACCAGGGACGGATTCCGGTGCGCCATTACGATGCCTATCGCCTGGATAGCCCGTATGAGTTGGAAGACCTCGGCTTCCAGGAGGCTCTCTCAACTGAGGCCGTCCTGGTTATCGAATGGGCGGACAGGGTCCAGTCTCTCCTGCCCGCTGACAGCCTGCTCCTGGAACTGTCTTTCGCCAGTCCGGATGGGACTGGAGAGGGGCCAGGCAATACTCGTTTGCTGAGGTTCAGTTCAGCGGATGGTTCCTGGGAGAGACGGTTGGCCGGTCTCCGCCGCAGGGCCGATAATGAGTGAACTTCGGTTTTCTCCCGCGGCCAGGCTGGGTTGGAACCATCGGCTCGCTGAATCGCATGGATTGTGGGCTCGCCGAAGCCAGGACAGAAAATATTGTGGAGGTAGATTCTTCCTTTCATGAGAATCGCTCGAGATAGGAATTTTTTTTCTATAGGGATAGTTGCGATAGGGGTTTACGGTCAGTGCCATCCGGTCGATAGTACAAAGAGGTAGATAAAGATTTCGATGCCAGATAATCCATCTGATTTTACTCCTGATGGGCTTGAAGAGCCGACGCAGCCTGCGGGGCAGGAAGCTGCTGCTTCAACCCGGCAGCTTTTCAGCGGGATCTCCATGCGCGGCCCGGTCGAGGAACTGGAGAGAGTCTATCAGAATCGCGCTCGCGGCTTGAAAAGCTCGGGTAGCCAGGAGCAGCTTGACCGCTTGTCGAGAGGCTTTGAGATTGCCAGGGAGCGACTCGCTGACGCCCTGGTGCACGAAGGGGAGCCTGGTGGGCAGGCTGACGCCCTGCACGATGAGGGAGGCGAGGGACTGGACGGATGATCATTCGATCCATCAATGCCGAGAACTTCATGAAGTTTTCCCGGCTGAACCTTTCGAGCCTCCCGGGTAGCGGCGTCATAGGAATCATCGGCCCCAACGAGTCCGGCAAGAGCACGATAGGCGAGGCCATTCTCTTCGCGTTCTTCGGGCGTACAAAGATGTCGAAAGAGTGCCCTCTCGAGAGCCTGATCCATTGGGGCAGCGAGTTCATGCGCGTCGAGATCGATTTTATTCTTCGCGATCGCGAGCAGGGGCGGCGCCAGCTGCGTATTTACAGGGAGATCGACCGGTTCGGAACCAACTATGCGAAAATTCTGGAGCTGCCCGGAAAGGAGGAGGTCGCCCGGGGGAATCTCGAGGTGACAGCCTTTATCCAGAGCCAGGTTGGTTTTGATTTTTTCGAATTCCAGCACGCGTTTTATCACGACCAGTACGGCAGCCGGCTGGTTGATGATTCGCAGCGCGAATTTCTCGAGAGGATGACCGGCGTTCGCCAGATGGATAGCGCCACCAGGAGGATCAAGACCGAGATAGAACAGCTCGAGCGCGAGTTCGGTCACTACCAGAAGGATATTGGCCGCAACCTGAAGCAGATTGAACATTTCTCCCGGACTGTCGAAAGACTTCCAGATCTTCGCGAAGAGGAGGAGAGAACGATCTGTGAATACGACAGGGTCAAGGAAACGGCTGAACTTCATTCGCAGACCAGGGAGGCCTACAGCGGTCTGCTGGGTCCAGGGAACAGCTCAGGCCAGCGCTTCGCCCAACTCGCAGCTGCGAGGGGCGCCCAGTTGGAGGAGGGCGTCTCCGCCCTCCTGGATGATTACAGGACGATGCAGTCGCGCTGCGCCGAAGGAGAGCTGGATGATGCCAGGCTGGCGGAGGAGGCAGGCAGGATCACCGGAGCTCTCGAGAAGACGAATGAATTCCTGGAAGCCTACAGGGATCTGCGGCGGACGTTTATTGAGGCGAGGGAGACGTTGGAGTCGGATCTCTACGGAGGAGACGAGGATTCCCTGAAGGCGAGACTTAACGAGCAGGAGCTGGAGCGTGCGGGTCTTGCGGCTACTCTCAAGGGACGTTTCAAATGGTTTTTTGGCGGTCTCGCTCTCTTTGTGATTTTTGGCGGACTTGCGGCGGCCTTCGCCTTGAGCCCGGGGCTGCCGGAGAAGATAGGACTGCTTGAGGGAATCAAGCCAGCCTATCTGAGCCTGGCCTGTGGAGTGGTGGGGCTGCTTGGTTTCGTTCTGTTCCTGGTGAAATACGTCGGCTACCGGGGATTTGAAGCTCGCCGGGTTGCCATAGCTAAAAATATTTCCATTCTGAAAAAACAGATTCAGGATACGAAGTCGCGTATCAGAGACTGTCTCAGGCTTGAAGAACTCAAGGATTCGGGCTCGCCGCGCGATTATGTCGAGGCCGCCTCCGAGGTCGCCTCCGGCGCGGCGGAAAAACGCCTGGAGGAGTTCCGCGGCAGGTATTCAGCCCTCCTGGGTATGGATACGGATCAAGACTTCGGTGACTATACCGACCTGATTCGCAAGCAGATGGAAAACGAGAAATCCTGCCATAAACGCATCCGAAATCTGAGCCAGGGCTGTGCTAATAAGCTCAAGGACAGCGAGGCTAAGCTGAAGAAAGCCCAGAGCTCGAGGGACCGGATCGGTAATGAACTGCGCGAGGCTGAGGGACAGCTGGCGAAGAAGGAGACCCTTGAGGAGAAGGTTGCCGAGTTCGAGAGCGCCGCGTTAAAGATCCGGCGGGATATAGATGACAGGCGCACAGCGTGTGAGCTTCTGCAACTCTGCAGCGCGACGACCCGTGAGAAGGTCGGTCCAACCTTGAGCAGCTATCTCAAATGCATTCTTCCAAGGCTGACCGAGGGCAGGTATCGGGATGTCAAGCTGGACCCCGAGCTCAACATCCAGGTCTTCGCCGATGATCGCAGCGATTTTATTTCCGCTATTGAGCTCAGCGGCGGCACCAACGAGGCTCTGATGCTCGGCCTGCGATTAGCCTTGTCCCAGGCGCACGTGACCTCCCGCGCCCGGCAGCAGCAGTTCATGTTTCTTGATGAGCCTTTCAAGATGATGGATAGCGCGAGAGTCGTCGGCGCGCTCGAATCCCTAGGGAAGCTCAGCGAAGAGTTGCGCCAGTTCTTTGTCGTTCAGCCGCGGTGTGAGCAGGAGCAGGTCGATGTCCTTGATCATGTCATTCGGACTTCGGTTGAATTGACCGAACTCGAAATTGATTTCAGCTCCGTAGTGCCTGGTGAATCGTTTGACGCCAGTTAGGTCGGGGGAGTTTCATTCCTGTCGCAATGGTTCAGATTATCCTGACGGGTCCTACAGCTAGCGGCAAGGGGAGCGTAGCCTTCGAACTGGCGAAGCGCATGGAGGCGTCGATTGCCTGCATGGATTCGATGAAGATCTATCGCGAGATGGACATCGTGACCGCCAAGCCTCCGCAGGAGCGTCGGGACCGGTGCCAATATCACCTGATCGACCTGATCGAGCCGGAGGAGTCCTTCAGTGTCGGCAGGTACCTGCCTCTGCTTGAAGGATTGCTCGAGTCGGAGACGGCCGCTGGGCGACCGCTGGTGATTGCCGGGGGGACCGGCCTGTACCTCAAGGGGTTTCTCGATGGACTTGTCCAGGGGCCCGGGGCGAATTGGGAGTTAAGGGATCGGTTGACGGCGGAGGCGAGAGAGAGCGGGTCAGCGAGCCTCTATGCACGCCTGCAGGAGGTTGACCCTGTGGCCGCGGCGAAGCTTTTGCCAAGCAATGAGCGGCGGATTATCAGGGCTCTCGAGTTTTTTGAGAGCTCGGGACAGCCCCTTGGTGATTCCTGGGAATGGAAGGGCTCTCCCCGGCCTCGCGAGGATACCGTTCTCTTCGGTCTCGGGTGGGAGCGAGAGGCTCTCTATGCCAGGGCGAATGAGAGGGTTCTGGCGATGGTCGAGCAGGGGCTCTTTGCGGAGTGTGAGGGGTTGCTGAGTCGTGAGCCTCCTCCGGGGCGCAGCGCCTCGCAGTGCATCGGTTTGCGGGAGATAAGGGAGGGGCTCGAGGCTGGAGACAGCCGCGGAGCCATCATCGAGACGATCCAGAAGAACACCCGGAACTTCATCAAGCGTCAACTGACCTGGTTCCGAAAGATGGATGTCGAGTGGCTGCCTGCAGGGGGAGAACTGGAGCCAGCCAGGGTAGCCGAGGGCATTCTTGCCAGGCTGACCTGAGGCGTCAGAGCTCCGGACCGGTTGGCAAAAAAAGAACGGGAACCCGGAAAACCGGGCTCCCGCCTTTTCCTCGTTTTCTTTTATTACCCTGAGAGGGCAGGACGATCAGTAGTCGAGTTCGCGGGGGTATTCTTCCATGTCGAAGAGAACCCTGTCGAAGTCCGCATGGAACTCGTGCAGGTCGTCAAGGATCGTACGGATACGACGCTTGTGATGCGGCCAACTATAGATCGTAGGCTCGGTAGTCATGCAACCCGAGGTTGCCAGGATACTGAGCATGCCAACACAGAGGAGTAATTTCTTAAGCATATCAACTGTGGACTGCAGTCATGAGGACCGCAGAATTCCTTATACCAGGACTAAGCCTTTTTTTAGACCAGTCAAACTCGTTTGGCCTAGCCGGTTCCGGGAGATCAGTCAGAGATCATCCCAGCGCTCCAGGGACACCCTCCCTGGTTTTTTTGCGCCAAACTTGCTTCATTACGTACGGTTATTCTTAAAACAATACTAAAGACCTATTCTGTGGCGGTCTTCCCATAATGTCAAGTCGCCTAAGGGTCTCCAGTAAGTTGTTCATCGGTATTCAGCAGAGTCTTTCCCTACCAAATCCCACCTGAATAAGCCAATTACGGCCGAATCGGAACATGTCGGTTGTTATCGGCAAGCCAGGCCCCAATGCAGTTTTTCAGCCGTTAAAGGGCAAAAAACTTCGCAAGGGCAACCAGCCAGGCGAGAAAACGCAATAAACGCTGCTTAAAACGGCTTTTTCAGCCGGTTCAGAAGTGTTCAAAGCCGTTTCCGGTCAACTGTTTAAGACTACCCGATGAATCGATTTTCAGCCACAAACCGGGCTGATCTGAGGTGACGGTCCCGATGCGCGTCATGGGTAGATCGAATTTCCTGTCGAAAGCCCTCCTGCGGGCCGTGGTGGCTCTTCCGGGGGGGATGGCGAGGAGGAGCTCATAATCTTCTCCTCCTTCAAGAGCTGCCTGGCAGGGCGATCGATTTACCTTCGAGCATAGTTTGCCCAGGGGCTCCAGGGTCTCTATCGCTTGCTTCTCCACTACGATTCCGACTTCCGGTCTGTCCTGGTTTGAACTCGAATTCAGCAGGTGCAGAAGATCTTTGTAGAGGCCATCGCTGAGGTCAATCGCCGCATGGGGGAGCCAGCTTCGTCCGAGGGCGGCGGCTTCGACAATGCGTGCTCGGGGTTTTTTGAAGGCCGCGACCGCCTGGCGGATTTCCGGGGACGATGAGTTGCCGAAGATCCGGTCCCTGAGGTGGAGGAGACCAAGGTTGGCAAGGCCTGGAGTTCCTGTGACCCAGAGCTCGTCGCCATTGCGCAGGCCATCTCTGCTGGTGATGTCCGATTCGCGGGCCTCTCCGATGCAGGTGATGGTGATGGAGAGGGGGCCGCGGCTGATGTTGCCGCCTGCAATGAGAGCGCCGTAGTCTTCGCAGGCCGCTGCGATTCCACGATAGAGTTTCCTGAAGTAGCTTTCAGTCCGCTCGGACTCCAGCAGAAGTGAGACGAGGACAAGGGCTGGGCGCGCGTTCATCGCCGCCAGGTCACTGATGCTGGAGCTTACGGCCCGTCTGCCGATTTCCTCCGGGCTGAGCCAGCCCGGCAGGAAGTGGGTGCCTTCGCTCTGGCTGTCGACTGTCAGGACCGCGCGGTAGCCCCGCCGGGGCTTCCAAACGGCCGCATCATCGCCGATTCCGAGTGAGAGTCCATTGGCAGGGGACGGCCCCAGGAGCCTGCTGATCCAGTCGATACGACGGCCCTCGATACTTTTATCCACCGCCAGCTTTTTTGTTTTCCGGTTTTTTTTCTCAGCCATCAGTGTCCTGGAGATTGCGAGGTCAGGCAGCCATCGGGGCAGGTCTACTTTTTATCTGTTCTGAGCCAGATAGGGAAGGGGGCAGAGGCGGCATTGCTGAGTTGACAACCCCTTTCAGGCTGATTTAACTGGTCGGTATGAGTCTTCTAATGGTTATCTTTGCGGAGCGGGGCAGGCTGTCGTTTTTGCAGGCCACCTTTGTCGCCGGCTGCATCGTATGCTTTTTTACCGGGGAGAGAGGCTTTGCGGCGGACCATGAACAACTGCGCCAGGAGGGGGCTCGGCATTACAGCGCCGGTCGTTATTTCCAGGCCCTTGAAGCTTTTGAGAAGGCTCTCGCAGGCGCTCCCGAGGAGGCCAGGGAGCCTGTCAAGGGCGACCTGGCGCACGCGCTCGCCGGTCTCGGGTTTGAATACCTCAGTGAGTCCGAGGGAAGAATGGCTGAAGAAACTTTTCGCAGGGCCATTGGGGTCAGCGAGGACTACTACGCGAACTTTGGTCTCGGCTACCTCTTCTTTACGCGGCGGGAGGATGGTGAGGCTCGGACCTATCTCCTGTCTTCGCTGGGTTCCCGGAGAGATTACGCGCCTACTCACAAGCTCCTGGGATTGCTGGATTACAGGAAAGGATTGACGAAGGAGGCCATTGACCGCCTTTCCTTGTCGTTGCGGCTGGACCCTGCAGATGATGAATCAGCGTTTCTCGTCAAACGGTTGAAGTCAGAGTTGGGTGTCGTGAGTACCTTTCCATCCGTTGGACTCAAGCATTTCAAGCTTCGCGTCGACCCGAAAATACCCGGGAAGCTGGCTACCCGGCTGCAGGTCGAATTGGAGAGGGTCTATACCGAGCTTGGCAAGGCTCTCGGTGTTTGGCCGAGCGGTAAGGTTCCTGTGGTGCTTTATTCCCAGGGCCGCTTTTACGAGGCGACAGGCTCCCAGCATTGGGTGGGAGGGTTTTACGATGGGCAGATCAAGCTGCCGGTGCCGATCGAGGTGGACGAGAAGGATCCAGCCTTCAGGAAGCTGCTCGAGGTGGTGCGGCATGAATATGCCCACCTGCTTGTTCTCAAAATTTCAGCCGAGTGTCCTATGTGGCTGAATGAAGGAATCGCTCAGTATTTCGAGGCATCCTATAAAAGGGATGCGGTGTATGGCCGCCTCAAGGAATCCAGGGAGGCCAGGATACCGCTCAAAAAGATGCCGGCGCGTCTTGGGAACATCGACGATGTCGAACTGGCTCGCTGGGTCTATCTCCAGGGACTGGGCTTCGTGGAGTTCCTGGCCGAGAAGTACAGGCCTTTTCGTTTGAGGCTTCTGTTGCGGGCGATAGCTGAGGAGCATTCAGCAGCCGAGGCCTTCGAGCGAGTCTACGGGCGTTCTACCGAGGATCTCGAGAAGGAGTGGTGGGCCAGGGTCGAGAAACCCGGGAAATGAGAAAACCGGGCAAGGAAGGAAGGATGTTCCCTTGCCCGGTTCTCTGAAGACTGAATATTAATTTGACGTGCGGGCGACCATGCCGGTTTTGCAGGCTTCTATACTGCGGGCGAGGCGGTCGGGCCTGGCATTCACAGGCTTTTCAGGCGCACTGGAAGCATCGTTGGAGGCGTTTCTCCTGGCGGCGACCTTCTGGTAGCCGAGATCCTTGAGAATATCGAGAACCTCTGACCACGAGAGGAAGAGCTTCTTCTTCTCGTTCTTGTAATTTTCAATCGCCTTGATGAACTCAAGTTGTTCTGTAGAAAGTGATTCGAGCATCGATGCTCCTCCTTCATATTTCCGCTGAGTACTCTGTTCTAAATGAACTGCCCAGGCAGAAAGATGGCCGTGGACCAGTGTCCCATCAGTTCCGGTTTTTTCCCGGGTGACGGCCTGCCACAATCCGTTTTAACTGCCCAAACCCTTTTTCCTTACTAATCTATCGTCTTTCGGCTCCAACTACTTGAGGTCCGCTTTGAAAGACGATTCAGGCCTGGTTCAGGAAACCCTTTGCAGGTGGATGTTTACGACTGGAAATCGAGATTTCAGGCTTGTCAGCATGCAAGGATTTGATATATCCTTTTTTTTATCTTAACTATTACCCTGATAAGACAATACGGCACTTTCTGTTGACCTTGTTGAAGGTTGTTTGAGTTGTTGATAGTTGAAGTGCCTGTGTTTTGCTTCTGAGAAGCATGGAGTAGGAAGGTTGTTTGGGCGACTTTTAACTCACTCCAGGGTGCTGGCGGACTCTAGGAGGCTTTAATGCAGACAGTTACAAAGCGTGAACTGGTACAGCGGATCGCTGAAAAGACTGGAATTCAGCAGATTAGCGCCAAGGAAGTGATTCAAGGTTTTCTCGATGAGATCATCATCGAACTGGCTAGGGGTAATCGCCTGGAATTCAGGGATTTCGGTGTTTTCGAGCCGAAGGAAAAAGCCAAGCGAGTTGCGCGCAATCCCAGGACGGGTGAGCGGGTCGAGGTGCCTGCAAAGACGACTGTTAAGTTCAAGGTTGGGCGTCT
>CBFHWB010000033.1:0-31684 GCA_965659285.1 Planctomycetota bacterium
TGAGGATTCGCTCATCGGAAGCACCCTGGCCGGCTATGAAATCGAGAAGCGTCTTGGCCGCGGCGCCATGGGAACAGTCTACCTGGCACGCCAGCTTTCGTTGGACCGCCCGGTCGCCCTGAAGATCCTGGCTCCGAGGTTCTCCAAGGATGAGGATTTCATTAAGAGCTTCCTCGAGGAGGCCCGCGCCGCCGGGCGCCTGAATCATCCGAATGTTGTCCAGGTCTACGATGCTGGAAACGAAGGTGACCATCACTACATGTCGATGGAGTATCTCGAGGGGGGCAGCCTTGAAGAGCTGCTTGAGAGTGAAGGCCAGTTCGATATTATTCGGGCAGTGGACGCTGCCAGGGATGCTGCCCAGGCGCTCCAGTTCGCCCAGCAGAACCAGATAGTTCATCGTGACATCAAGCCTGCGAACCTGATGCTCACGCTGGATGGAACGGTAAAGGTTGGAGATCTCGGCATTGCCGCCGATCTCAGCCAGACTGGTACAGCCGGGGGAGGCGGCAACACTCCCGCGGCGGGCTCCCCACGCTACATGGCGCCGGAGCAGGCTCGCGGCGAGGCGCTTGATCACCGCGCGGATATTTACGCACTTGGCGCAACGCTCTACAGGATGATAGCCGGGGTCGCCCCTTTCGATGGGTCCAGCGTCAAGGAAATCATCCGGGCCAAGCTGGACAACGACCCGACACCGCTTCGCCGCCTGGTACCGGAAATTCCCGGTGGACTCTCTGCCGTCGTACAGAAGATGCTGGCGCGCAATCCTGACAGCCGCTACGACAATGCGGACCAGGTCTTTTCCGCCCTGGATCCGTCTCAGTACAGAAAAGGTATCTCGGCAAAGGGCAAGGCGCGTGTTGCAAGGGCTGCCTCTGTGAGCCAGGGTACGCGCCCCGCCGCCGGCCGCAGCGCGGCCATACGACAGCGCCGTCCGGCTCAGGGCTCCCAGTCCAACCTGGTTGTAGGCTCGGTGATAGGAATCGTTGCGCTGGTTCTCGTCCTGGTCCTGGTCTCAAAGTTGATGAACGACGGAGAGGATGGGGGCGGCAGGCCGCAAATAGTCGAGCCGCGTACGACGAAAACGAAGCCCGTGGAGAGCAAGAAGCCAACTCCCGGGATTGAGCGCGATGCCTCAAAGATTGCGCTCAAGGAGCTCAAGAGCATTGAGGCTCTCTATTCAAAAGGAGAACTGGAGGCGTCGGACGCTCTTCTGCGTCTGGAAAATCTGCTGGGGGATAATCCGCGGATCAAGGCTCCGGCCGAGAAGCTCCTGAAGGAGCTTCGCTCCAAGGCGGAGCTTGCCAGGAAGGCGGACCTCAAGAAGCGGAAGGAGGCCGCCTCCGCCGAACTGGTCGCCATCGATGTTTTGCTGGGGAAGAAGGAACTGCGCAAGGCTGACGAGGCGCTTACAGGTTTCCTTGCCAGGCACTCCGAACTCGGGGCCGAGATGGCTTCAGTCCCGCGAACGAAGCTTGGCCAACTGGTTCGCGCCGCTATGGATGCCGCGGGCAGGCAGGTGACAGAGATGGTCAAAAACGGCGATTTTGAAAAAGCCCGTACGGAAATTGTTACGCTCAGGGTGCGGATGCCTTCCAGTGAAGAATCCCGTCTCCAGTCGATGGCGGCGGAGGTCCGCCTGGCCGAGAGCCGTATGGCGAACAGCCTGAAATTTGTCGAGGACAACCGGGATGGCGTGTTCGAGTTGCTGGCTGATCTTGATTTTTCCGGAGCCAAGAAGCATCTCGATGGCATTACCGGCAAGCTCGGGGGTCTCGATAAGATAGCAAATAAAGAGGCCAAGGCTCTCCTCACCATGTTAGGCAAGCAGGTCTATTCGAGCAGGAAGGTCTGGGAGGAACTCCAGGCGATCTTTTCCGAGTCCATAAAGTCCAAGTCCTTTGTGAAGATCCTGACGGCGGCTAAGAATGCCAAGGAGCAGAAGTACAAGGTGCTCGGGGTCGAGGGGCCGGCTGTGAGGATTCAGACGTCCGGGTCCAAGGCGGTTCCGACGGCTCATCGTATTCTCGGACTTGATGCGAACAGCATTGTCGCGTTGCTGGGGAAGCCGGGACGCGAGGGTCTGGAGAAGGCGGATATTATGCAGGGTCTTGGTATGCTGCTGTTGTTGAGGGATGGGGCTGGCCGGGGGCGCGAACTGCTCCTGGGGGAAAAGCCCGCCGAGGCCGATCCCTACAGGAAGGAAAACGAGCGCTTGCTTGTCAAGTACGCTGATTCCTGGCGGGAGACGCGCCTGTTCTCGCTGCAAAAGCTCGAGAGCAGGCTCGCCGCCGCTAAGAAGTCGGTGCCGGCTGACCTGTGGAATTTCATCGCCACCGATGCAGGAGTTCTGATCGGAGCCTGGAAAAGCCGGGCCGATTACGCAAAGGTGCGTTCTTCGTTGCATGAGTTGTTCCTGCGTGCCCGCATCGCGGCTCTGGCGGGCGCCTCGGTAGAGGCCGTCTTCAATGCCAAGACCGTCAAGGAAGGCAAGAATGGCCTCACGACCCTGGCCTACGATTTCTCCTCGATAGATCAGCTCCAGGATTTTTACCCCGTCGGCGGGCGAGGAACGACTATCGACTGGGTCGAGAAGAAGCGCTTTTTCAAACTCAAGGGAGAGGTTCGTTTTCTCGCGGCTAATCCCTTTGAATCGAGGATTGCGATCAACGGCGTGGTACCTAGCGGCGGCTACAATGCGGCCGCGCCGAATATCAATGTGGCTCTCTGGACCGAAGAGAAGGACCGGGTGACCGCCCCCCGGACTTTTAATTACAATTCCTGGCGTGAAAGTAACGAGGCTGGAGAGCCTCCGGCGGATTATTTTGCGGTGGGGATGGGCTACAAGCCCGAGGTCGCCCTCGGTGACATCCTGGGCGGGGGACGCCTGGGAGGACTGGCGAGAACGCTCACCGGTTTTCTTCCCGGGTATCTCAGGGAATCGTCCTTCGCGCTTCTGGCGGGAGAGCACGGCGTTGGGCTGCATAGCCGCAGCGATGAGAAGATCTGGTCCCAGCCGGTTGGCTCCCTGCTCCGGCCGGGAACGATTCGTTTTGCGATCTCGATGGAAAACAGCGCCCTGAAATGGAAGGTGAACAGCAAAGCTCTCGGCTACAGAAACAGCGTGGCCCTTACGCGTCTCGCGGAAAAGATTCCCCATGCGGGCTCCTTCAACATCTTCACCAACAACAGCACTGTCTATTTTTCTTCTCTT
Organism: Planctomycetota bacterium; assembly: GCA_965659285.1. Lineage (GTDB taxonomy): Bacteria > Planctomycetota > UBA8108 > UBA8108 > UBA8108 > UBA8108. Next base: position 3,218 of record CBFHWB010000033.1, read on the forward strand.
GAGATCACTGGCCAGATCTCCAAGGAGTGGGCTGCCGGCCTGGCGAAGAGCATCGCGGAGAGGGAGTTGAAGAAGCTCGATTCCTCTTTTGGAAGAGGTGCGGACGGGAAATCGGATGGTGCCAAATCGGATGGCGCTAAATCGGATACATCTTCAGGTGAGGCAACCACGCCAGGGCCGGGTTCGAACCAGGGCGGAGCCTCCTCTGGCGGGCTCCAGGGTGTGATGGAGAGATTTGACAAGAATGGCGATGGCAAATTGGACGAAAATGAGCGCAAGGCTTTTCAGGATTTGCTGCGGGAGGGTCTCGGTTCCGAACCTGATTCCTCTCCGGAGAAAAAAGAGCCGGCCGGCTCTGCTGGCAAGGGATCATCTTCCTGATTGGAGTCTTCAGGGCGGGCAGATCGGATGGTTGTGAATCAAGCGGGGTGCGATCCTGGGAGTTCTTATCCGATGCCTCGGCGAAGCAGGGGCGGCAGGGCCATGGTTCTGTTGACCCTCCTGACTTCGTTCTTCCTGGGCCTGGATGCGGCCTGGAGTGAGTCGCTTACCCTGCGTTGTGGGGCTGTCGTTTCGCGCAAGCTCAAGGGTGAAGACAAGGGCTTGCCGGACCTCCCCTTCAGCGTTAATCGCGGCTACGGCTATATCGGAGGAACCTCCGGAGCTCTCAAGGCTGGCACCGTAAGGGGCTGGCCGTCCGGCGCACCGGTTTCGTGGCGAACAGGGGATAGCAAGTATGTTTTCAAGCTCGAGAGGGGCGACTACCTGGTGACTCTCGACCTGGTGGAGACTGAGGTCGCCGCCGCGGGACTTCGAGTTTTCGATGTCGAAGCGGAGGGGAAGGTCGCGGTCGAGGGTCTGGATATTTTCGATGAGGCCGGGGACTTCAACCTTCTCCAGAGGGTCTTTCGAGTAGGCGTCTTTGATGGATGGCTTGACCTGCGCTTCGCGGCGATCACCGGGGACCGGGGACCGCGGGTTTCAAAGATCAGGGTCGAGCCCGCTCCTGCGAGAACTGCGGTGGAGCTTTCCCTGGTAAGGCCGGTTCTCTCGGGCCGATCAGGGCTCTTTCACAGCACCCTCGCCTGGCAGCCGCTGGGCGGCGGGGATTGGGGTACAGCCCCCCTTGCCGGTTTCAACGTTTATCGAGGAGAGGATGCGTCCGGACCCTTCGCTTCATTGAATGACCGGCTTCTGAGAACTCCGTATCTTATCGACCGAGATCTGGTACCGGGTGAGACCTATTACTACCGGGTAGAGGGCCAGGATATCAGTGGGACCAGGGGGCCTCTTTCCGAACCCTTCGCTCTCAAGGCGGCCGTTTATCGCGAGGGCGATCCGAAGATCTATGATTTCCGTATCAGCCAGGAGAATTTACGGCACATGGCGACTCCCGAGGGCTCCGCGCGGCGGGTTTCCGCTGAGCTCCTGTATATGAAGGGGCGCTTCCCGGTAGAGTTGGGCTTTGACGCTCGACCGGGCAGGTGGCTGGCGCATAAGAGCCTGGTGGTGGATATGGCCCGCGACAGCTTCAGGGTCTTTCGCAAGCGGGATGTTCTATTGCTCAGCGCAGAGGAGCTCGATTTTACCCGGATGCGGCAATGTCTCACCTCCCTGGCCGCTGAATCGATCGGGCTTGCGGCTGGGCTTACGGAACCTGTGATCGTATTGATCAATGGCAGATTCTTCGGTCTGCGCTACGACATCGAAAGGATTGACAGTAAATTTCGAAAGCGCGTCCTGCTCGACAAGACAGGCCCGTTGAGCCGCCTCAATGGTGATGACCATTGGCGTTCGAGTTGGGATTTGCGAGCGGACCGGATAGGCAAGAGCGGCGATCTCCTGTCGGTCAATGCGCTCGTCAGGCAGGTCAACAGGCTTCACCCGGGAGAGATGGAGAGCTTCTTCAGGAGTCGCTTTTATCTGCAGAGATTCATAGACCGGCTGGCCTTCGCGGCGATCCGAGGCGAGCTTGATCCCGACCCGAAAGATTTCTTCCTGCTGAAAGATTCGCGCAATGGAAAGTGGGAACTTTTCAGAGAGGGCTACCACAACAGCGATTGGGGGATTCGTGATCTGGAAAAAGAGCTTCGGGATCTTACTCCCGGAGAGCTTGAGCGGGCACTCTTTCCTCTCTGCCAGCGGCCCGGAGCCCCGAAGCGCGCCTCGTGGATGGTGCTTTTTACCCGTTTCTTCAAGGTGCCGGCTTTGCGAGAGCTCTATCTCCAGCGTGTGGAATCGATGCTGCGGGAGGAGTTGTCCCCTGCTCGATTTGATGTGTTGGTCGACAAGGCCGCAGCCAGGGTGGCTGCCTCTCTTGAGGATTGGCAGACAATCTGGCCTTATGATGAGGCCGCCACGCTGGAACGTTCGGTTCGGCAGCTCAAGTCCGGGCATCGCAGGAGAGCCCAGGCTCTTGGCGCGATGGTCCGGCGGGTCAGGGAAGTCGCGGAGGAGCCTGTTTTCTTTTCGGGTTGGTCGCTCAATCCATCCGCCGGCGCTCCCTGGATTGAGCTGAGCAATCGCTCGAACCGGTCGGTGGCCCTCGCGAGCTACAGGTTCTCTGAGGGCTTCTCCCTGAGTCCCGGTCTCCTTGGGAGGCAGAAGGAGATTGCGCCTGGCGGAAGTTTCAGGCTCGAGCTGTCCGAAGCGGTTGCGGGAAAGAGCCGTATGGCAGGAGGGTCGCTGGTGCTCTGGAGACGTGTTCCGGACAGGGGGCTGCTGGTCGCGGATTTTGTTTTCAATGGGTATCAGGGTCGTGACATCTTGCAGAAAAAAGAGCCTGGGGCCGCTGGCGGCTGGGTTTTCGTGTCCGGGGGGGAGAGCAGGGGCGAGTGCCCGAGTCCCTATTTCTCCCACGCAGTTATCCGCCAGAACAACAAGGATCTGCTGATCACCTTCAGGTTTCAGAATCCGGCTGAATCGTCCAGGGGAAAACGGCCGGAGCTCGAGCTGATGTACCGGCCAGTGACTGAAGAAGACTATCGAGCCGTTGCGATGTCCTGGGATCCGGAGATGCATCGTTATCTGCTGACCCTGGAGAATAAGGAGGATCGTCCGCGGACCGAGTATTATTTTCGGGCAAGCTCGGAGAATGCCCTGGAGCGGTCCTACCCTCTTGGAGCACCGGACCTGAAGCTGGCGTTGCCGGTCCTTCCGAAGCTGTTTATAAATGAGGTTTGTCCACGGCCTGGAGGCGCGGCGGATGGTCCGGGCGAGTTCATAGAAATATTTAACGAATCTGGCAGCGACCTCTCTCTCAAAGGACTCTATCTCTCCGATGAGAGGCGAAGGAAGGCAAAGTGGCTTATCAGGGACGATATCGTTATCAAGCCCGGCGGCTACGAGGTCTTCTATTGCGATGGCCTGAATCGCGATCGGCATACGAGCTTCAAGCTGTCGAATTCCGGTGAATTTGTCGGCCTCTATACCGCGCCCCAGGAGGGGAGCCTGCTTGTCCATGGGTGTGCCTTCAGGGGGGTTCCGCTGGGAAACTCCTGGGGAAGAAAGCAGGACGGAAGCCGGTCTTTCAGGGCCTGGAAAGATCCATCCCCCGGCAAGCGGAACCTTCCGAAGATACCGGAGGCTTTTCTCGAGAAGCTGAGGGCGAAGGAACGGGAGAGCCGTGGAGGCAAGCAGGAGGAGTAGCGGCCCGCGTTGAGCCGCAGACCCTAGAGCTCCTCATCTTCAAAGAGCCGGCCGAGCTTTTTCATGAAAGCGGGAAAGCCGGGATCTTTTCTCAGCTTGAGCAGGTCACCATCTTTGTTGATATTGCCGTAGTGCTCGGGGTTCCCCTGGACAGCCTTCAGCAGGTATTTCCTGGCGCGTTCAAGGGATCCATTCAGGGAATTGGAGCAGGCGGCATTGTAATAGTGGAGGTTGAGCTGTTCCTTCCGCGCATCCAGGAGTCCTTTCGGGATGCCGGCCTGGCTCTCGGCTTTGAGTATTCTTTCGGAAAGATCGATAATTTTCTCGTAGGCCTCGACGGCTTTTTCGTAGTCGCGGATCCGGTAGTAGATATTGGAAAGCTGGATATTGGCGCTCAGCCTGACCAGGCTTCGCTGGTGATCGGCAAATTTCGCGTACCTGCTCAACTCCTTTTCGACCGACTGGGTGTCGCCGAATATCGCAAGGATGATGCCCAGCTCTTCGCGAAGCCGGGAGTCCAGGAGCAGGTCCCAATAGAGCTGACGAAGCCGGGGAAGGATGTTCTTGTCGCTGATGTCCGCCAGTGCCCGACAGCTTGTGAGACGCAGCGTCAGGGGGCTTGATTCGTCGTTGAGGAGGTAGAATAGCGCCTCGATGTTTTCGGCCCTGTTCTTTCCGAGTTCATGATACTGGCCATCAAAGGAGAGCTGTGACGCGAGGCCTTTTCTGAGAGCGACTGACACCTGCCCGGCGACAATGCTGTTGCGGGCCTGTTCAAGGAAGCTTGTGACAGGCGCTGGACCCGTCCTGATCTTTTCCCTGATCGTATCAAGGGCTCCCGGTCCGAGCTCCGCAAGCTCCCGGGTCAGGCGGGCGGTATCGCCCCCTTTCTCCAGCGCCGCGATAATCGCGGCAGGATCTTTTTCAGCCGCCCAGGCTGGAGCCGAAAAGGCGAGAAGAAGGAGAGCTTGAGGCAGGATTGTATGTTTCATGAGCAGGAGCTTGTTTTCGACCGGCGAGAGCCTCCCCTGCGAGGGCGGCAGGTGATCTACCCGGAGAATATACCGAGCGGGCGGGGGGGTGGATATAGAAAAGATGTTCGAGGAACAGGGCTTCTGCATTCTTGCCAGCGGGGGTCTGTCTGTAGAGAATGATCTCTCCCGGCGATCGTTCCGGGAACCGGGAGGAAGGTTGAGCTTCCTTTCAAGACCGATGCAGAAAAACCCATCGATTTATGGAGACCCCCGGCCGGCCAGTGATTTCCGGTTGATTGGATCAGAAGATGACAGGTGAAAAAGAAAACAAGCCGCCTGCCGGGAACATCCTGTCCACCGCCCAGGAGGATTATATCGAGACCATCTTCAATCTTTCCGGGGAACTGGACAAGGTGAGGGTTACCGATATAGCCGAGCGGCTCGGGGTGAGGATGCCGGCGGTAACCAGGGCGGTGCAGGGACTCGAGAAGCTTCGCATGATCGAGCGGGGCGATGGTCGGGGTATCTGCCTGACGCCGCTGGCCCGGAAGCTGGCCGGCGCCCTTGTACATCGCCACAGCGACCTGGTCACGTTTCTTACAGAAGTGCTGGGCGTGGACGAGAGGATCGCCGAGGCGGACACTTGCCAGATGGAGCACGGCATCTCGCCTGAGACAGCCCAGAGTCTGCACGAGTTCCTGAAGGAATATGCCCGGTTGGATGAAAAGACACGGGAGCAACTGCGCTCAAGCAGGACAGAGTCCGAGTTCAGGTTTCTTCCCGATGGGAAGGGTTCGGGCTGGCGAGCCTGAAGCGGCTGGCCGGCTCTCTCAGCTGCCCAGCAGGTTCTTCGCCTGGGCGGCGACGTTCTCAGCGGTGAAGCCGAAGTTTTCAGCGAGCTCCTTGATCGGAGCCGAAGCTCCAAAGCGGTTCATGCCGATGACGACTCCGTCCGGGCCCGTGTACCGCTCCCAGCCGAAGGGACAGCCGGCCTCAACGGCCACTCGCGCGGTAACCGTTCGGGGAAGAACGGATTCCCGGTAGTCCTTGTCCTGCTCTTCGAAAACTTCCCAGCAGGGCATGCTGACCACCCGTGCCGCGACTCCCTGCTCTTTGAGCAGCCCGGCAGCCTCGCGGGCGGTAGCTACCTCCGAGCCGGAAGCGAGTAGGATGACAGCGGGCCCATCGTCTCCCTCCTCCCGGTCGAGGACGTAGGCGCCTCGCTCAGAGCCCTGGCCGAGCCTGGTGTCATCGTAGATGGGCAGTCCCTGTCTCGAAAGGAGGATGGCGCTTGGTCCGGATCCGTGTTCCAGCGAGAGAGCCCAGGCCATCGCGGTCTCGTTCGCATCCGCCGGGCGGAAGACCCGGAGGTTCGGTATCGCGCGCAGGGCGGCGAGATGTTCGACCGGCTGGTGGGTGGGGCCATCCTCTCCGAGGAAGATGCTGTCATGGGTCCAGATGTAGATTACAGGCTGCTTCATCAGGGCGGCCAGCCTGACGCTGGGTCTCATGTAGTCGCTGAAGACCAGGAAGGTTCCGCCATAGGGGCGTATGCCTCCATGCAAGGCCATTCCGTTCATCATCGCGCCCATGGCATGCTCGCGGATGCCGAAGTGCATATTGCGCGCGGCCATTCGGTCGCCCTGGATGGAGTCCTGGTCCTTCACCATGGTGTTGTTCGATGGGGCGAGATCAGCGGATCCGCCAATCAGCTCGGGGATCACATCGGCAATCGCGTTGATGACCTTTCCGGAGGCCGCCCGGGTCGCGATACTGCCCTCGGAGCTTTCGAAGACGGGAAGGCTCTCGCGTAGCTCAGCCGGGAGCTCTCCCGCCTGCATCCGATCCCAATCAGCGGCCTTCTCAGGATTCTTTTCACGGTAATCAGCCAGGAGCTCGTTCCAGGACGAGTGCTTCTCAGCTCCGGCGCTTCCCGGTTCAAGGAAAAGCTCCCGGACTTCGTCGGGTACGGTACATTCGGGGTGATTCCAGCCGAGAGCCTCCCTGGTCAGCCCGCATTCTTCATCCCCAAGGGGAGACCCATGGACGCCCGAGGAGCCGGATTTGTTGGGGCTGCCAAAGCCGATCGTCGTTTTTGCTATGATGATGCTGGGCCTGGCGGTTTCCGCCCGAGCCGCCTCGAGGGCCGCTGCGATGGCCTGTCGATCATGCCCATCGATTTTCTGGACCTGCCAGCCATAGCTCTCAAAACGAGCGGACGTATCCTCGCTACTGGCGAGTTCCATGCCGCCTTCGATTGTGATGGCATTATCGTCATATAAGTAGACAAGTTTCCCGAGACCGAGATGCCCGGCAAGCGAGGCGGCTTCGTGAGAGATGCCCTCCATCAGGTCGCCATCGCTGACCAGCGCATAGGTGAAATGGTCAACCAGCTTGTGTTCGGGAGTGTTAAACCGGGCCGCGAGGAGGCTTTCGGCAAGCGCGAGTCCAACCGCGTTCGCGGTTCCCTGCCCAAGCGGGCCGGTCGTTGTTTCGACACCTGGAGTATCGCCGTATTCAGGGTGGCCGGGAGTCATCGAGCCCCACTGTCTGAAATTCTTCAGCTCTTCCAGCGGCAGGTCGTAGCCGCAGAGGTGCAGCATGGAGTAGATGAGCATGGAGCCATGCCCCGCTGAGAGCACAAAACGGTCTCTATCAGGCCATTCAGGAGCCTTCGGGTCAAATTTCAGCGAGTCAGTGAAGAGTGTGTAGGCAAGGTCTGCGCAGCCCATTGGCAGGCCGGGATGGCCTGAATTCGCCCTCTGTACACATTCAAAGGAAAGAACTCTGATGGTATTGACAGCGAGCTCTTCGAGAGCCGCGGTATCGCTAGCGTGGGTTTCTGACATGAATGTCTTTCGGAATAATCTATAGCCTGGTGTAAACGGCGCATCCTAAGCAGTGCTGGATACTTCTATCAATAGAAAACCAAGAGGCGCGAAAACCGGATTATCGTTCAGCAGGCGCTATTTTCCCCCGGGTGGGCATGAAGGTTGCTTTGTTTTCGTTGGTAGCTTAGCTGTCGTCTTGATTTACAAGTCCCCGAAGAACCGATAAAATGAGATGTCAACGACTAACGAGGAATCTCCTATCGGTGGAGTCTACCGGGCTTTCACCCTTATTTGCCTGAATATCAGTGACCTATATTTCAAGCGCTCTGCGTAGCGTGATTTCATTTCTACGCAATAGATTGCGCAAAAACACAATACTGACAGAATCCTGGCCGGTGTCCGCTGGCGCCGGATCGAGCTTCGTTCTCCGCCGCGCCTTCGTACTGGCGGTCAGCTTGTCGCTGGGTCCGGTCCTGAACGCGGCTGACCTGGCGATCACCGCGGCGACTGTGCATATCGGCAATGGAGAGGTTCTCGAAGGGGCCACCGTGCTGGTCTCCGATGGCAAGATTGCCGCTTTGGGAAAGGATGGCGATGTGCCGATTCCCGCCGGAGCCGCGCGGATCGATGCGAGCGGTCTTCACCTGATGCCGGGAATGATCGATCTGCGGAGTCTCGAGCTGGTGCCGGAGTCCTCAAAGGCATTTGGAGCCGATGCGAAGATAACCGTGGCCGATGGACTCGATTCCTTCGAGGATTGGAGTTTTGCCCGCGAGGAGGGGGTCACAACGGTGGCGGTCAGCGGGGTGGGTGGAAGCAACCAGAGCAGTCTCGGGGCGATTTTGAAGCTTCGCTGCCGCAAAGGGGCAGCGGCCGGGTCGCTTGCCGAACTGCTTCTGAGCAGGGAGTCTCATATCGTTCTTTCCCTCGGTGTTGCGGGCTCAACCTCGACCAGCGCCCAGCGGCTCGAGCAATATTACGCTCTCAGGAGACAGCTTGTCGCAGCCCGTGATTACAGCGAAGCCTGGGACAAGTATTGGAAGGAAGTTGAGAAATACAATAAGGCGGCCGGGAAATACAATGCTGAACTGAAGGCGAAAAAAGCCAAGGCAGAGGCCGGTAAGAAAAAGGACGAGAAGGAGCCGGAGAAGAAGGAGCCGGAGAAGAAGGAGCCGGCGAAGAAGGCGCCGGAGAAGAAGGAGCCGGAGAAGACGGAATCCAAGAAGCCTGCCAGGCCGGCGACGAAAGCCGCGCCGGCGAAGCCTCCGGCTTCAAAGGGCCCCAAGGCTCCCAAGGTGCCAAAGCTCAACATGGCTTTTGAGGCTCTCAGTCGGGCCTTGAAGGGTGAGCTTACCGTTTTTGTCGAGGCTCATCGCGCCGATGATGTTCGCTATGCCCTGCGCCTGCGGAAAGAGTTTAAGCTTGAGTTGACCCTCCTGGGCGCCGGCCGGGCGCTGGCGGCCTCCGCGGAGTTGGCCGCATCAGGTGTGACCGTGGCGGTTGGACCGATTCTTCACGGATCCCTGGACCTGCGCCGCAGCGCGGAGAGTGAGCGCCTTGCGGGTGCCTTTGCGAAGGCTGGAATCCCACTGGCTATCAGCTCCGGAGCCGCCTCCGGGGTCGGTTCGAGGTACCTTCGCCTCCAGGCCTGCGCCGCGGTACGGGGAGGACTCGATTCTTCCATGGCGCTCCAGGCGATCACCATGCAGCCGGCCAAATGCCTGGGCTTGGAAAAGAAGCTTGGCTCCATCGAGAAGGGGAAAGACGCGGACCTGGTTCTGCTCGACGGCCCTCCACTTGATGTTCGAAGCAGGGTTGTCTCGGTCATAGTCGAGGGGATGACTGATTCGACGCGCCGGGCGGCGGCTGAAAAGGCCGGCCAGGGACCGGCGGCGGGGTTGAGCTTTGATGCGATCAGGAAACACGGTAACGGGTGGATCCCCGGCGGTCCAACGATCCTGAAGAACGCGGTTGTGATGAGGGCGGCGGGCGGGGGCCTCGAGGTGATAGAGAAAGCGACAGTGGTTATCCGTAAAGGCAAGATCGAGAAGGTAACGACCGATCCTGTCAAGGAGGATGCCAGCACCGCCGTTTTCGATCTTGCCGGCCGCTTTCTTCTGCCCGGTTTTATCGATGCTCATTCGCATATAACCCTGAAGGGAGATGTAGATGATCTCTCGAAGGCTGTTAATGATGAGTTACGTGTTCTCGACAGCTTTGATCCCTGGGATGATGATATTGCGACCTTCCTGGGCCGCGGGGTGACGACCGTCGCCTTGAGCCCGGGACGGAATAATGTTGTCGGAGGCGCGGTGAGTCTCGTTAAGCTGCTTCATGGCGGGGTTCCCCTGCGGGTTCTGCGTAAAGATGCCGCGGTGAAGACCTCCCTTGCGCCCAACCTGAACCTGGCGCGCTATCCCACCGCCCACAGCGGCGCAGGTGATGCTTTCGGAGGCTGGCTGAAGAGTCGCTACGGAAAAGATTCAAAGCGTTCCCGTGTACCCGTGGTCGCCTATTTCGAGAATATTACCCAGGCGGAGCGCGCCTTCGCCCTGGCGAGTGAGCATGGCGTTCCAATCGTCTTCCTGGAGGGAGTCGGGACAGATGGTGGAGTCTTCGGACAGCTCCCTCGAAGCTCTCGGGCGATCCTTGGACCCTATTCCATAGAGGAGCCTGAGCGGGTTCTCCGCGCTCCTGCGATCCTGGAAGAGCAGGGTGTTCCCTTCTCCTGGGCGACGGGCGGAACCCTGGTGGATCCCCTCAGCTCGGTCGCCCTGGCGATCATGTACGGTTTGAGCGAGGCCGAGGGGCTCCGATCCTTAACAATTCATCCCGCCGCCATGTATGGAGTGTCGGAGCGGATCGGAAAGATCGAGAAGGGAGCCGATGCCGACCTCGTCGTCTGGGATGGCAACCCGCTGACCCTGACCGCGCCCGTCAACCTGGTCTTTATCGATGGAGAGCTCGTCTACCAGGACGGACAGGCTCTCGAGGCGCCCGTCAAATTGTCCGGGATAGCTGAAGATGCAGGCGCCCCGGCGGTGCAGGGGAAGATAAAAAGCCCGGCGCCTCTCGAGCCGGCCTCGAGCCCGACCATCCTGGTCAGGGCGAGGAAGGTGTACACGGTTTCAGGTGAGCCCCTCGAGCCGGGGCAGATCCTGATTCGCGCCGGCAAGATCGTCCAGCTTGGTAAGAGAATCGATATCGACAAGGCGACTCCCGGCCTCCTGGTCATCGATGTCCCCGGCACCATCTGTCCCGGGTTGATCGACGCGGGCTCCGGCCTGGGGGTAAGCGGAAGACGAGCTGATGAATTTCGGGAGTTGACGCCGGGTTTGCCGGCGCTGCTTGGAAGTGACCTGGGCAACAGCGACCGCAGGGCTGCCTTGCGCGCTGGAGTGACCGTGGCGGCTGTTACACCCGGCGATCGCAATGTCATCGGCGGCCTTGGCGGCGTGATCAAGACGCATGGAGCCGGCCTTGCGGAATCGGTTCTCAAGGAGACCTCCTTCGTCGCTATGAGCCTGACGGAGATGGCCTCCTCCGGCAACAGGAACCTCCGCTCGGGCCGGCCCACCAGCTATCTCTACCGGATACCGAATACGAGGATGGGTACGGTATTTCTTGCCCGGCGGGCCTTAATGGAGGCTCTCCCGGGAGCCTTGGATGCCGACCGCGCGGTTGGTGATCTCAAGGCTATGCTGACCCCGCCGGAGCGAATTGTTCTGCGGGAGGTACATGCTGGCAGTCGTGTCCTCCGGGTCCGGGCGCAGGCGCGCTACGAGATCCTGACAGCGCTTCGCGTTGCCGAGGAGTTTGGATTGAAGATCCAGATCGAAGGCGCCAGGGAGGCTATTCATCTCATAGATCTGCTTAAGGAGAAGCAGGCGGCATTGGTGCTGAGCGCCGGGGAAACCTGGTCCGGTCGGGAACTGGAGGCCAACCTCAACCTGGGCGCTCGTCTTCCCGCCGAGCTTTACAGGGCGGGTGTTCCCTTCGCCTTCTATTCGGATACGGCCTCTTTGCTGGCTTCGCTGAGAGAGAGGGTCACCTGGCGTGTTCGCAACGGTCTGTCCGAGGCGGCGGCCCTGGAGGCTCTGACCCTGGCCGCGGCGCGCATTCTTGGCGTCAGCGACAGGGTGGGCAGTCTCGAACCTGGAAAGGACGCGGACCTGGTCGCCTTCAGCGGTTCCCCCTTCGACCTGAAGGCCGGGGTGCTCTGGGTGATGGTCAATGGAGAGCTGGTGGCTGATCCAGCCAGGGGCGCGTCGCCGATTGAGCGTCCCCGTGAAAAAATAAACCAACGAAGATCACTGGCCCCGCGAGGGGATTATTGAAAGAGGACTACAGGTAACGACATGAACTTCATTACCCCGATACTGCTTCTAACCGCAAGTCTCACCGCGCAGCCGGACGAGGTCGTCGCGCTCAAGGTCGGGCGAGCGATCACGGTGTCCGGCAAGGACATAGAGAAGGCCGTCATTGTTATGGAAAACGGCCGCATCAAGGCTGTAGGGACCGATGTTGAGATTCCCCGTACGGCGCGCGTCGTAGATATGCCCAGGGCGGTAGCGATGCCAGGTATCGTCGATGCGCATAGTGTCAATGGCCTCCGCGTCTCCAACGAGCGCTTCTCCAACGTTCCCTACGTTACGGTTCTGGATGGAATCGATCCCAGCTCTCCCGGCCTCAGCAACGCCTTGCGCCACGGAGTTACCAGCGTTCATTGCATTGCCGGGAACGTCACCCGGTTCGGCGGCCAGGGCGCCGTTATTCGTACGAGCGGCAGAACGGTGGAGGAGCTAGTCGTTAAAACGCCATCGGCCATGAAGCTCTCGCTTCAGCCCGCCTCCGGTGAAAACAGGATGGGGAATATGGCCGCGCTGCGGAAATCTTTCTACGACTTTTATTCGAGGATGAAGGCTCTCCAGGGGGCCGGCGACGAGGCTCCGCTGATCGAAAATAAGAAGCTCTCCCTGACCGACCTGGTAAAGACCCGTCCAGGCTGGGGAGAGATTGACTGGAAGAAGGTGCCATCGGAAAAGGTCAGCGAGCGGGACCGGCCCATGCGCGACCTGGTGAGGGGAAAGCTCCGCGCCTTTATCAACTGTCCGACCGCCTCCGATGTTTTCAAGGCTTTCGAGCTTATCGATGCCAACCATCTTGACGCGACGCTCGTGCTCGGGCCGGACGCCTGGAAGCTCGCCGACATCCTGGCGGCTCGCAAGGGACTCGGCCCGGTGATTATCAATCCTCGGCTTGAGGTCTGGGACAAGAATGATGAGACCGGAGAGGAGAAGCGGCACATCACTCCCATCGTCCTCCACAAGGCTGGAATCCCATTCGCTCTGCAGGTGCTCTCCGATTCGAATTTCAATACCGGGCCCTACTTCGGACGCAGCGGCCCCTACCATCACTGGTACCAGGCCGCGCGGCTGGTTCAGTTCGGTATGCCCAGGGACAAGGCTCTCGAAACCATCACGATCATTCCCGCCAGGCTCATCGGTATCGACAACCGTGTCGGCTCCATAGAGGTCGGCAAGGATGCGAACATCGCCATCTTCTCAGGTGATCCGCTCGATGCCCGCAGCTGGGTTGAACGAGTTTTCATCGAGGGCAAGGAGGTCTACGAACGCGGCAAGGATCGTGACCTCGAGCGGTTGCTCAAGGACCCGGAGAGGTCGTTCTGAAGCGCCTGTTCAGGAATAGAGAAATCACGGAAAGAAAAATGCAGAGACCCGTACATCAACGAGAGCTGAGCCCGGCAAGGGACCGCGTGAGCGGTGCCCGGTGTCTCGCTGCCTGGAGCCTGCTCGTCATGTTCGCGGCGCTTCTGCCGGCCGTTCTTCGAGCTGGTGAGGGAGCCCCGCCGCGCACCTTTGCCCTGCGCGGCGCGACGGTCTACACGGTCTCAGGGGAGATCTATGAGAACTCGAACCTGGTTGTCGAGGACGGCAGGATCAAGGCTGTTGGAAAAGATGTGAAAATTCCCGCCGGGATAAAGATTCATGATCTGCGCGGCTACGTGGTTGTGCCGGGTCTCCTTGACGCCGAGACCAACCTCGCCAGCGACAATCGAGAGACGCTCGGGAGCCTGTCTCCCCAGGTCCAGGCGCTCGACGGATGGGATTTTTATCGTGAGAACCGCGAGCTGCTCAGAGGAGGAGTGACCTCGGTCTACCTGGCGCCGGGAGTGCCGGTTGGGAAGACAAGAACGAGGCTGATTTCGGGGCAGGGAGCCGTGGTCAAGACCGCCGGCTCGAAGGCCAATCCCAGGATGCGAGTCGTTGCGGAATCGAGTGGCTTCCAGGTCACCCTTGGAGAGCTCTCCCGCATCCAGCCTTCGATCTACTCCCCTCCGATCGGAGCCTCGCCGGACAATCCGTTTGAGGTGCTCGTGCCGCCGTTGCCCCAGTCCCGTGCCGGGGAGTTTCTTGCTCTCAGGCAGGTGATTTCCAGGGCCCGGGGATACCGCGATTTACTTGCCGGCCACCTGCGGACTGGAACCTCCCGGCCGGCTTACGACCCCATCTCTGCGAGCCTCTATCCTGTTATATCCGGCGGTGATCATCTTCGTGTGCGGGCCAATAAGGCGAGGGACATCTATCATATCCTCGAGCTTGCCCGCGAGGCGGGCATCAAGGTGGTGATCGAGGGAGGAGCCGAGGCCGAGAAGCTTACGTCCTGGCTTGCCGGTATGAAGGTGCCTGTGATTTTCCCCGGGGCGTTTCAATCCGGAAAGCTGCCTGGGGGAGATTTGCAGAGCCCCGCCATCGAGGGCCGGCTCCAGGAGGAGTCTATCTTGAGAATGCATCGTGCCGGAGTCCCGGTGATACTCAACAGTCCTACCGATGCCGAGGGGAAGAACCTCCTTCTGCAGGCCGCCGCGGCGGTAAGAGTCGGAATGGAACCTCGCGAGGCTCTGCGGACAATCACTCTCAATCCCGCGCGGGTTCTCGGGGTGGCTGACCGCATTGGCAGCATCTCCGAGGGCAAAGACGCGGACCTGGTCGTGCTCGGCGGTGATCCGCTGGGTGCCGACAACCGTGTACAGGCCGTGTTCATCAATGGCGAGCTGGTATTCAACCGGGCTCCTCCGATCACAGAAGATTGCACTGTCATTCGTGCCGGACGTCTCGTCATTGGCAGCGGCGCGGAGTATTCCAACGGCATCGTGATCGTCAGGAAAGGCAAGATCGAGTACGCCGGTCCCGGCCTCCTCCATGACGGACTGGACAAGGCTGTGCGGGTTATCGATGCGTCTTCCCAGACGGTCATTCCCGGCCTGATCGATGCGGGTGGGACCGCCGGTTCTCGCGCCGAGTCCCTCGTGCCGGGCTTCGATGCGGCTCCCGGCAGCGCGGGGGCGGGCAAGGCAGCCGACTTCAGGCTCGTCGACTCGATCGACCCGCGTGACCCCGCGCTGATGGAACTGGTCCGAGCCGGGATCACGACGGCCCTGATAGCGCCTCCGGCTGCCGGGCAGGTTTCCGCCCTGAAGCTCGCGGCCAGGGATCCTGCCGCGGCAGTGATCAAACCCTACGCCGCGCAGTATTTCTCCAGGTCATCGAGCAAAACCCTCAAGGCCGCCAAGGCCTACCATGACAGCTGGATAGCGTTTGAGAAGAAGAAGGAGGCGGCGGAAGAAAAAGGCGCTGAATTCAAGGACAAGGCGCCCAAGCTCCAGGAAGCCTATGAGCCCTACAGGGCGCTCTTCACGGGCGCGGTTCCGGCTCTGGTCGAGGCGTCCAATGCCGCATCGGTTCCCGGTATTGTCGCGCTGTACACAGACCAGTATAAAATCCGAGTTCTCTGCAGCGGTCTTGCTTCGCTGAAAAGCGATGAGAACCTTGCCGGGATGGCCGGCCTGCTCCTTTCCAAGACGGGGGGGCTTGTCCTGCAGAATCCACTGGTCGTCAAGCAGGACAACGCAACGGTTAACTGGCCCCAGCGGTTGAGCGCTCTCGGCATCAGCTTCTCGGTTCGTTCCCGAGTCGCCGATGGAGCCAGGCTCTTGCCCCTGCAGGTGTCTTACGCTGTCAGGGAAGGCTGGAATTCACGGCTTGCCCTGCGCTCGATGACCACCGTGCCCGCGGAGCAGTTCGGGATCTCCGACCGGGTGGGCAGCATCGAGAAGGGCAAGGATGCGGATCTCGTCATTCTCTCCGGCGAGCCCTTCTCACTAACGGCCAGGGTTCTTGGAGTGATGGTCGATGGGAAACTGGTGCATGGAGTCGATAAATTCAAAGGACAGGTAGATGCAAATGAATAGATCCTGGAAGGTTTCCATACTTCTGCTCGCGGTGAGTTTTCTCGCCAGGCCGCTTTATTGCGAAGACGGCGTCGTTGCGCAGCGATGGGCCATTCGAGGCGGTAAGATCGTCACCGTGACAAAGGGAGCCATCGAGGGAGGAGTCCTGCTCGTCTCAGGTGGTCGCATCGAAAAGATTATCGCGGCGCCCGCATCGGGCTGGAAGCCTCCGGAGGGCTACCAGCTTATCGATGCCAGCGGGCGTTGGATCGTTCCCGGTTTTGTGGAGCTCCATTCGCATATCGCCGGCGGCGACCTCAACGATATGGTCTACTCGGTGAACCCGGGATTCAGGACGCTCGACAATATCATGCCCCGCAACGCCCTGCTCAAGAGAGCCCAGGCCGGCGGGGTGACCACGGCGCTCTTCATTCCCGGCAGTGGTACGAATATGGGCGGCTTCGGTACCTTGATCAAGACCGCGGGCAAGGATCTCAGTGAGATGCTGATACGTTTCCCCGGCGCCCTGAAGATCGCCCAGGGAGGCAACCCCGAGCGGCGTGGAGGCGATCTCGGCTATTCCAGGGTCGGCATGAACTGGTTGATCCGCAACGCCCTGAAGGAGGGCCAGCTCTATACCGAGGCATGGGATGCGTGGGAAGCCGACAAAACGAAAAAGAAGCCGGTCAAGAATCCCCGCCTGGAAATGTTCCGCGGACTGTTTCACAAGGAGTATCCGGTCGTGGTTCATACCCAGGGATATCACCTCATCCTTTCGACCCTCAGGCTCCTGCATGACGAGATGGGACTCTGGGTTGTTATAGATCACGGTACCTTTGATGGCTTCGAGCTGGCTCCGGAGGTTGCGAAGCGCGGCATCCAGGTGATGAATGGCCCCCGGCAGTTCCGCTGGGACAATCGCCGCGGAGGTTTCCGGGGTCTCGCCTACGAATGGTCTCGCGGTGGAATCAAGACGGTTGGCGTCAACACCGACGCCCCCGTGGTTCCCGCGGAGGAACTCATTCACCAGGCCGCCATGGCCGTACGCCTGGGGCTCAAGGAAGATGTGGCCCTCGCGGGTATCACCATCCATGCCGCCCGGGCCCTTGGAATGGAAAAGAGAATTGGAAGCCTCGAGGCCGGCAAGGATGCGGATATCGTCATCTGGACAGGCGACCCACTCGATCCGCGCCAGTCGGTGGTGCTGACGATGGTGAATGGAAAGATAGCCTACGACACGAGCAAGGAGCCCCAGCGCTTCTGAGACTGCTGGAGCGGAGTCTGTTATGAGATTAAAGATGTACCAGGATCAAGACAATCGCCAGCGCGGTCGAGCGCGGATCGCCCGGCTGCTTCTGCCGGCGCTGCTTGCCTTTCTCAGTCCCGCCGTAGCGGCGGACGGGGAGGTGGTGGCCTATCGGGCCGGGAAGATCATTCGTTCCGCGGGCGAGGCTGCCGCTCCCGGGGTTCTGATCGTTCGTGACGGCAAGATTGAAGACGTGCTTGCCGCTGGCGCGAAGACTCCGGAGGGAGCGAAGGTCGTCGAACTGCCCGGGGCGGTTGTTCTTCCAGGCCTGGTGAATCCGCTCAGCGGGATCAGCCAGGTGAACTTCACCTCGGGTCCGGGAAGAGCCTCCCAGTCGAACTCGTCTCCCACCGATGGGCGCAAGGCTGTCGGACTGTCGTCTCTCAACCTGAAGCACGAGGTCTACAGGCGTCTTGGACGAACCGGCTATACCACCTTCGCGGTGGTTCCCAACGACACCCGGGGGCTCATCGCGGGCCAGGCCTCCGTCATCAGGCCCGCCCTTGGCAAGGAGAAGGAGCCCGGTGAACTGGTGCTGGAAAAATCGGCCTACCTCCTGTTGGGCTTTTCCTCCGGAAAGACCTGGTATGACGCAGGCATTCGCTACCTGAAAAAGGCAGTTGACGATATTCTCAAGGAGAAGGCGGCGAAGAAGAAGGCTGAGGAGGAGGCGCGCAAGAAAGCGGAGGAAGCCAAGAAAAAAGCCTCCCAGCCGTCAACAGGAGAGAAGAAACCAGCTCCCGTTCCCCCTGCGGCCAAGCCTGCCGCGGCCAAGCCGCCGGCGAAGCCCAAGGTTCCGGATCCTCTGGTCCAGGTCTTCAAGGGTGAGAAGAAGGCCTTTGTCAGGGTGAAGAGCCCGGCCGCCCTCGCTCATTTCTTCGCCTTTTTTGACAAGCTGCCGATCAAATTCCAGTTTGTCCTGGTGACAGGACCGCAGCCTCCGGAGATCGTTGAGATGCTCATCGAACGCAGGAAGCAGATCACGGCCGTTATCCTGGAGCCTCGCATGGGACGGATCCCGGAGACGAGTATCTATGTCAACACAGCAAGGTTGTTCCTTCGCAGCGGTATGCCGGTGGCTTTTGTTCCCTTGAGAGACACCATCGATGGACACCGGGAGATCTTCTTTCAGCTTGCCGCGATGGTCAAGTCAGGGGTTCTTCCCCATGAGGCTCTTGCGGGCGTGACCTCGGTTCCGGCTGACGTTGTTGGTCTTGGCGCGAAGGTGGGCAGCCTCAAAAAGGGAGGCCTGGCTAATTTCGCCTGCTACGACAGGGATCCCCTCTCAGGCGCCGCCAGGCTGCTCTCGGTTTATGTCGAGGGCCGGAAGGTTTTCGAAGATGATCCTTCTACCGGAAAGCTGAGCGGGGAGGCGATTCGATGACCAGTAGAACACGCAATCACCGAATGCCGACCTTACTTCTTTCACTCGTCCTGTCAGCGTTTTTCTGCGCCTCGCTTAGCGGCGAGGAGACCAGGGAAGAAGAGAAGAAGTCCGCCGTCCAGGCGATTGTCGGCGCTACAGTCCTGCCGGTCTCCGGTCCCATGGTGCGTCGAGGCACCGTGACCTGGAAGGACGGAAAAATCCTCGAGGTTGCCGCCGAGCTCGCGGCACCGGAAGGAGCCCGAATTCATGACGCTGAGGGTCTGTATGTTTGTCCGGGTTTTGTCGCTGTAGTCGCTATGGGGGTGGGGATCGAGACCAGCTCGGGCAATATAGGCAATGGCCTGGATCCCTGGGATCGTGAACTTACGATAGCCCTTGCCAATGGAATCACGACGATGCAGCTGCTTCCAGCCCCCTTCTTTGGCGGCTTCGGACAGGATGGTCCGCTTTACGGCGGCAGCAATTCAGCAGTTATCAAGCTCACGCAGGGCGACCTGGAGGGGATGCTGGTGAAGGAGCCGGCGATGAACTATTTCTCGTTACCCAGGCGCCAGATCGAGCTTAATTATTTTCTCCTGCGAGAGCGCTTCAAGCAGGCAAAGGCCTATCTCGCCAAGCGAGCCGAGGCCCGGGCGAAGAAGGCCACCGAACCGAAGCTCAGCTCGAGCCTCAAGCTCTATGTGGCCGTCCTGGAAAATACCCGCCCGACGATTTTTTCTCCCGCCAATAACCACGAGGTGAAGATCGTTCTCTCCCTCAGCAGGGAGTACGGTTTTGACGCCGTGCTCAACGAGCCCAAGGAGGCCTGGATGATGGCTGCCGACCTGGCGGCCGCGAACGTGCCGGTGCTGGTCAAGTCACGCGGACCCGATTTCGATTTCAACACTACCGGGCCCTTGTTTGAAAAGGGCCAGATGGCTCCGGTTCGTCGTCCTGCGGCCTTTGTCCGGGCCGGGTGCCAGGTCTCGATTCTTCCCTATCGCCGTGGGATCAGCCTGAGCGGTCTTGCAGGGCGCGACCTGGCCACCCTGCATGTCGACGCGGCCTTTGCCGTACGCGGCGGAATGTCGAATGAGGACGCCCTGAAGGCCATCACCCTGAATCCTGCCCGCACGCTTCGTGTGGATGATCGACTGGGCAGTCTTGAAAAAGGAAAAGATGCCGACCTGCTGATCCTGAGTGGACATCCGCTTGATTACCGAAGCTTCGTTCTCAAGGCCTTTATCAACGGCAAGCTCTACTACGATCGTGAGAAGTCGAGGATCTACCGCGAGATCCCGCTGACCGGCGACAAGTAGAGCAATCTTGACCGAAGGGCTTTTCGAGGGGCGTTTTAGAGGTAGAATCCGGCTATGTTGCCTTCTGCCCTGGAGCTCAAATTCGCGCTATTCGCTGCGCTCGCGGCCGGGATGATCTTCCTCTCCTCCTGCGGGAAGGATCCGTCCATGTCCGAACAGGCGGCGACTCCCGAGAAGAGGGTGGAGACCTTCTGCTCGGCCTGCCATCTCCTGCCTCCTCCCGCAACGCTCCCGCGCGGGATGTGGGACCGCAAGATCGATGAGATGTACGAGCTGGCCAGGGGGTCGCAGAAAGAGCTGCCGGCCGGGTTGCCGCCGCGAGAGGAGGCGGTCGCCTATTTCACCAGCCGCGCGCCGGAGGGACTGCCTGGCCTCTCCCATACGGTTGGCAGAAGGAGTCCCGCCCTTGGCTTCGATCCCATCGGGGTTCGGATCGGCGGGCTCGAATCTTATCCCGGCGTCTCCAGCGTCCGGCTGGTCAACCTGTCGAGTGTGGACCGCCTTGATCTGCTGATCTGCGAGATGCGCTTCGGCCTGGTGCTGGCGGCGCGACCTGGTATTGAGCCTCTCGACATGCGCGTACTCGGCCGCTGTGACAATCCCTGCACCGCCGAGGTTGTTGATCTCGACCGGGACGGCTACCGTGATCTGCTCGTTGCGGATCTGGGAACAAGAACGCCGTCTGATGTCAAAAACGGTAAGGTGCTCTGGTTTCGTGGCGATGCGAAGGGCGATTTCGACGTTATTCCACTGGCCAGCGGTCTCGGGCGGGTAGCGCACTGCCAGGCGGCCGACTTTGATGGTGATGGCGATCTCGACATCGTCGCGGCGGTTTTCGGCTGGCGTAAGGTTGGGAACATCCTGCTTCTTGAAAATGAGACCTCAGATTTTTCTTCTCCCAGGTTCGTGCCGCATGTTCTCGATCCGCGTCCTGGAGCGATCCATGTTCCGGTTGTGGATCTTGACGGGGATGGCGACCAGGATTTTGTCGCCCTGATATCACAGCACCACGAAACGATTATTGCCTTTCTCAACGATGGCAGCGGAGGTTTCAGGAAGGAGACTGTTTTTCGGGCGCCGCATCCGAACTGGGGATCGACTGGTATCCAACTGGTCGATATGGACAGAGATGGCGATCTTGACGTGCTCTCCAGCAATGGCGACAGCCTGGATGATTTTATTCCGAAACCCTATCACGGCATCCAATGGCATGAGAACGAGGGTGGCTATCCATTCAGGGTTCATCCGCTGACCAATCTCTACGGCTGCAACGCGGCGAAGGCTGCGGATATCGATGGAGACGGGGACGTGGATATTTTCGCCAGTGTCTTCCTTCCCTACATCAGGGAGGAAACTCCCGGCTCGGAGTTCACCGAGTCGCTCGTCTGGTTGGAGCAGGTTGAGCCGGGTCGCTTCGAGCGCTACTCACTGGAAAAGATGACCTGCTTTCATCCAACGCTTGATCTCGGTGATTTCGACAATGATGGCGATGTGGATCTCGTGGTTGGCAATATGACCATGGCCAAGCGCAAGGAGGACACCCTGGCGCATTGGGCTGTGCTGTGGAAGAACAAGCGCCGCTGAGAGCCGTCTCAGGCAGACTTGAGGTTCTTGACCCTGAGCCGGTTGTGGAGACTGGAGCCAAGCTCCCTGAGCGAGTTCCTGATTGTTCTCGATATGGCGGTGGCGGACTCAAGGCGTCTTGAGGCGAGGAGAAGACGATTCTCGTAGTCGTGAAATTCGACAAGGCGGGCCTCGGGCCAGGGTCCGGCTACCTTTGCGAGGACTGCCGTCCAGGATGCTCCAGGCCAGGGCAGAAGATTGAAGACCGCCGCCCCCGCGGGCCGCAGCTTCTTTTCGATCATCCGCGGCAGCTCATCGAAGCTGGCCCAGGGCTTGCAGGCTCCGAATTCCGGGTGCGGCTCGGAGAGATCCTCGAGGATGAGATCGTAGAGGCCGCGGCGCCCGCGAAGCCAGCCGCCCGCTTCCGCGCAGGTAAACTCAATCCGACCCTTCCAGTCGCCTGAGAGCTCGCGGAAGAGGGTCTCGCCTTCAGGCCAGAGGTCGACACCCTCCAGGCGGCAGTCGCATTCCAGCGCGCGAAGGGGGGCGACGAAACCGCCGGCTCCGAAGCCGAGCACCCCCACACGCTGCCCCTTGCAGATGCAGGAGATGGAGGCCGCGAGAGCATCAAAAAGCGTGTCCGTCGGCCCGGGCTCCTTGAGCAATCTGCTCAGGAGGATCTCGCCATCGATGACCCGTGCGCCTTTGCGGTCGCGGGTGATTTGTATCGCCATGGTATCCGGGGCCGCTGCCCAACCTGTTTTTTCGGATTTCTTGATTGCCGGGCAGAAGCTTATCACGGTCTCGTTCTGATTGAAGAATATTCCGCCACGCGGGTGACATGGTTTGTCACTAATGACAAATCCCGGCGCGCCAAGTGTCGTTCTTCGTGTTCGGATCGGTTGGCTTAAGGATTTATGTGATTGCAGGGTAGGCACTTGTGATTATTGAACAGGTTGGCACGGGACTTGAACTGTATTCCGAGGGGAAGCTGTGTAGATAGCCGGTAATGATCAGAGAAATTGTCGAGGTAGAGCGGTTGCCAGGATCAATGTCTGGACAAAATGAGGATTTACGACTCGCGGCGGATCCCTGCGGATTCGAGGTTCTCTCTATGGAGGATGCTTGCCTCCGCGCCGGTGAGACACGGGAGCGCGGCTTCAGCCTGCTTGAGGTCGCCTTGTCGACGGTGATTCTCGGCGCGGTGCTCATCGGCACGCTCGGTTCGCTTTCAACCGCGGCCATCGGCCAGCGCCACGATGGGGCGAGGGTGGAGAGCCAACTGCTATTGTCTCGTGTCATGGAGGAGCTTCGAGTCACGGCGTTCAATTCACTGGTGAGCTATGATGGAACCTGGATCGAGGAGGGCCGGCATCGAGCCGACATCAATGTTTCTCCCCGCGGCCCCGGCCTGCTCAAGCTTTCAGTCAGGGTTCGGCAGCTGGAAAATGAGGAGATAGAGACACGCGGGGTTCTGCTGGTTATGAGACCCTAGGAGCTTTTTTCCGATGAATACAACTGGACGACAATTCAGATCTCTTTCAGCGCCCGGGGCTCAGTCTTCCGAGGCGGGCTTTACGCTGGTGGAGGTTTCCGTTGCGGTGGCCGTGGGGGTGCTCTGTATGCTGGTGCTCGGCCAGGCGCTCTCAAGCGCAGCGGGTTCGAGCGAATCCATCGTTCGCCAGGCTGAAATGCTCAACGGAGTCCAGAGGTGCATGGAGGATCTGCGCAAGGAGCTGCGATGCGCGAGCGCCGACCTGGCGGAAATATCCAGCTCGGATGGAAATGATGTCCTGGTGCTCAAGACCAGCGGTTCTTTTTCCGACGGCCTTCGCTGGGGTGCCTGCGACGAGGAGGGTGTCTGGCAGGCGGGCTGGTCGGCGCGTTTTCGCGTTGTTGACAGCCACCTGGTGCGTGAGGCGCTTGATATTGCCGGGCGCACGAGAGGAGAACCTCGGTTGCTGGTCAGGGGAGTGGAGGCGGAGGGGGACGACGAAAAGGGCTTCTCGGTCGAGAAGACCGGCTCTCTTTTCAATGTGGAGCTCAGGTTGCTGAGGAGCTTTCGCAACGGGACGGAGCTGCGGCGTGTTTTTTCGACATCGGTTAAATCATTGCCCGGCCTCCTTGGAGGCTGATGACCGGCTGTACGACAAGAGATTCGGAGGAGTTGATTCCAGTGTTACGAGATGCTAAAGATTATCAGGGAGCGAACGCGAGCGAGGCGGGCTATTTCAGCCTGCTGCTCGTTGTTGGCGTGTCGCTGATCGCCACTGCCGTATTGACCGCGACGGCCACGATGGCCACATCGACACGGGATGTTCGCCGCAGGGGGAACCTCGCCGCCGCCCGCCTGGCGGCCCGATCGGGAATTGCCGAACAGGTTGCCGATATTGTCGCTGTACGTGACATGGCCCCGGTCGGCGAACCCTTCAGCGGCCTGGACAGCATTGACAGGAACCAGTTCCGGGGGCCGGGAGGCTTCACGGCTACGGTTACCGGCAGGACCCTGGACGATCACGAGGGAACGCCGGTTGCCCAGTATGATGTCTTTGTCGATTCGCTGCCGGGCTCCTCGATCTCCCGCCGCCTGGCGATCTCTTCTTACGCCTACGTCCCTGGCAAGGCGGCCTACGATTCAGGGGATCCGGATGCCGCCCGGGCGGATGCTCATGCCGTGGTAGAGGTTCGTTTCCAGGGCAGCGAAGTCTTTGACTATTCGTATTTCATCAATCACTGGGGTTGGTTCTTTGGCGATGACATCGCCTCCAACGGTAACGTTCGCTCCAACGGCCAGTTTGATTTCGGACATCACAGCTCCGCCGTCAATGGCAGCCCGCGCTACGAGGCTTCCCATGGATCCCAATTGCTGGGGTACATTGATGACAATGGTGATGGCGTCAAGGATGGAAGCGATGGGGGCGTTTATTCCTCCGTATCCGTCATGAACGCCGACAATGTAGATGGGAGCGGCGGGGTGTCGGGCAATCGCCACATAACCCCTGAAGTAGTCGAGATGCCGAATCTGGGTGATCTTTCTTTTTACGAACAGAAAGCTGCCGACCGCAACTCCAGTATTGGAGTGGAGGGGGCTTTTGAGGTGGACGGCGTTCTTGGCGATGGCGACACAGAGCCGCAAAACCTCTACCTGGTTGGAACGAGAGAGGCACCAGTTGTTCTCAACGGTCCGGTGGTGGTTCGGGGGAGCGTCATTATCTCAGGCTACGTAAGCGGGCAGGGCTCCATCTATGCCGGCGGCAATATCTACGTTGCCGATGATCTGCTCTATCTGAACCCGCCCGACAGCATTCGTCCGGATTCGAATGACCAGCAGAGTGTGGAGCGATGGAGGTCTGAATCCGCCGGACGGGACTCGCTGGGTCTCTTCGCGCGGGAACATATCGTGGTCGGCGATTATACCGATGATTGGTGGCAGACAAATGTTTCCGACTGGATCAACCACGACCTGAATAAATCCCGTGAAGATGCAGGCATCGATGGCATTCAGAATACCCGCGAGGGCCCTGATGGCATCCTGGGCACAGCGGACGATGATTTCATGGAGGATGATGGTGTCTGGACCGTGAGCCACTACACCGAGGAAGATGCCGAGAGAGGTTTGATTCCCGAGGGTAGCAGGCCTGGCGATGTCATCCCCGGCAGCGGGGAGGATATCGATGGGGATGGTGCATATGACGACACCACCAGGATGTCGGAGTTTGATCTTCCGCAGGCGCTCTCACAGGAGAGCTGGGCCGGCAATCTCCAGGAGGGCGAGGATATCACCTATTCGCAGGTTGCCACCTCCGAGATCGCCCGTCTCGATGCGGCCTTCTACACCAACCATACCTTTGCGGCAGTGGTTTCGAACCCGGATGGGGTTATCCAGGTGAACGGTTCGGTTGTTTCCCGTAATGAAT
Organism: Planctomycetota bacterium; assembly: GCA_965659285.1. Taxonomy (GTDB): domain Bacteria; phylum Planctomycetota; class UBA8108; order UBA8108; family UBA8108; genus UBA8108. Next base: position 28,393 of record CBFHWB010000033.1, read on the forward strand.
CGATCATCTATGCCGCCGATGGACTGGAGCTGAATCACGATGAGAGGCTCACCGGCAGGGGAAGCCCGGAGAGTGGTTTTGATAGCCCTCTCGGATGGGATCCGGTCAGGTTTATCCACTGGGACTTTGACAAGATTCTCCCGGCGGAGGTTATCGCTTCTACAGAGAGGATCGCCGACTATCTTGGCGGTATTTCAGGCGGAGGAGGAGGAGAATGATGAGAGCGCTCAGGCTGTTTACTTTCCTTGCTGTGATCGGGGTCTTCGTGCCGTCCTCGGTGGGCGCCGGAGAAAAATTCCCTCAGCCCAATCCCGGCAGGAAGGCCGCCCCCACGGCGGGGACCAGGCATCTCTTCATCAACAAGACGGCTATCGCTGAGCGTACCGAGGCCAGGCGGAAAGCTCTTCCATCCCGGAAGAACCCGAATGCGGGCCGAGGATTCCTTCTCGAAAAGGTCCAGGGAGGGCATGGTACCGACAGGCTCTCAATGACGAAGCTGCGTCATCGCCAGCTCGAGGGCTACAGGCGCAGGGAGATGGCCTCTACCGTCCCCGCGGATCTCGCCGGCGAGCGAAAGGCTCAGACGAACGGAACATCAGTGAAGGAGGAGCCTGGAGGCGGCTATTCCGCGCTCGCCTGCGCCTTCGGCGCCCTGGCAGCCGCCGTCTTCGTGGTATCGCTCAGGCGCAGGGGACGTCGAGAGGTTGAAAAGAAAAAAGCGCGCAGGTTCTGAGCGAACCGGCGCGCTTATCCGCCAGGAAGAGGTCTGCGTGAAAGCCTTACTTGAGCTTCGCGAGAACCTTCTGGGCGTTTCGGGGAATCTTCGGCGCCTTAACCTTGCCGAACTCCGACAGCTTGTATTCAAAGTGAAAGGCCGCGTGTTCGCCGCCGATGATCTTATTACCTTTGCGACGGGTTTTTCCTTTACGGCCCGTCAGCGCGGTAACCTTGATACGGATCGGAAGTGAGGTTTCGGGATCAATCTCGATTTCATAGAAGGCGTTGGTCATTGTCTTGTCCGCACCGGACACGAATTCAGAAACCGTTCAGCCACCGCCGAGACAGCCGGATTTTTCGACTGTCAGGTAATGATTGAGAGCCTCCCTCGTCGGAGTTTCGACAAGCATGATGGTCGGCATGATCGCCTCGACCTCTTCTCCTGACAGGCGTTTCTTTGATACGACCGTTCTGCCGCTTCCCTCGAGCTCGAGTTCTTCAACAGGCTTCGCCGGGTTCTTTTCGCCTTCGTTCGCGGCCTGGTCAGCGTCGAGCCACCTGCCGCTTCTCTTTGCGTGGCGCAGCGCCTGCTTGAGAACCTCCTGGGGGAAGTTGAAGAAGGTCTGGAGCTTTTTGCCCTGGGCATCAGAGTAGATGTTTCTCCAGGCGCCCTGGAAAAAGCGAACGCCTTTCCTGGGTGTCTTGTAGGACTCCTGGGCAGAGATGTGAATCAAGCCCCTGTAGATGTCTCCCTGGTAGCTTTCCTTGACCGCGAATTGATGGATCTTGTGATCCTTTGTATTGGACAGTCCACCCTGGACAGTCAGGGTCGTTTTGAACCCCTTGATCTTTGAGAGGTTTTTCGCGGCTTTCGCCAGCTGCGAATAGGGGGAGGGTGTTTTCTTCCTGGAAGAATCTTCCGCGAAGAGGAGACCTGTACAGGCGGTGAACAGCACCGCAGGCAGCAGGCTCCTGGTAAAGAGAGATCTCATCATATGGCCTTTTTCTCAGGGTAGGTTGGTGATTGAGTTACCGTTAACGATGGACTTTCGCCCACAGGGCAATTGTATTTCTATTCCGGTCGGAGGGACAAGAATATTCGTTATTGAGAGCCTCAACGGAAGCGCCCATAACCTGATTAAGTGGTTTTATTTTACGACCTTGCGGGTTATTCGCAGGCCGCTGAGTATCGGTGGAAGTTTCCCATGGGCGTTCAGCTTCAGGCGCAGGTGGTTTCCCAGGGAGACATTGTCGATGGTCTTGATGATGCTCCTGCGGGGGCCGCCGGCTTCGCCTGCGACGTCCATTTTCTCGATCTGGACAGTCCCATCGAGTTCCACATCAAAGACTCTGCCGCCAGCTTTTACATCCTCCGGCTCGGCGAATACAAGCTGGATCGTGTAGCGCTCCTTGCCGGCCTTTTCCCGGGGCTTTCTCATGTTCCAGTGGCCAGCGATGTTCCCGGCAGGAACCGCCTCATCTTTATTACAGAGGAGTTGGGCCGTGGAGAGACTCACATTGGAGATTCGTAACTCGTCGATGAGGTTGTTGCCTCCCTTGGCTCCCTTGGCGAGTTCGTATTTTGGTTTATTGTTGTCCCACCAGAGGGCTCGGTTCGCGGGCCCCTGGTGTTCGCCGGCCAGCTCTCCATTGATATACAGGGCTCCCCGTCCCTTGACCGCATCATAGGTAAAGGCGATGTGGGTCCACTGGTCTTTTTTCAGCTCCTTGCCCGACTCAATTTTGATTTCTTTCTCGTTGTTGTCTCCAGCCTCGTTGGCGACAAAGTACCGCACCCTGGCCTTCCTGTTATCGAATACGAAGCCGTGCTTCTTGTCTTTGCCCGAACCCCTGGTGTCGACATAGTCGATGTTGGAGTTGACCCGTACCTTCAACTCGACGGAGATGCTCGCCGGGGCGAGTCCCTCGTAGCCTTCGACCTTCGCCTCGATAGCGTCTTTGCCATTGTTCTGCCCGAGGCTGCCCGAGGCGTGGGCGTCCTCGGCGTTTCCGGGGGAGTCCTCGTAGAGCTTCGCGCGGCTGGCAAGGATCGGGTTCCGACCCTCGACAAGATTTTCAAGTTCCAGGACGGGCGTCGTTTTCTTGCTGAGAGGCAGGTTGATCTCCGCTTCTCCCTCCAGCAAGGAAGAGGCCACCCAGGAGAGCTCGCCAGCCTCCAGCAGGCTGGAGTGGATGCGCCTGTACCGGAGGTCTTTACCGCTCAGCTTGACCCTGGCGTCAGGCGACGGTCCGCCGACGCTGGGGTAGTCAATCCAATAGGTGCCGTCCTTCGCCCGGCGGTCGCCAGGAGCCCCGAAGTTGAGGCCGAGGTTACTGACGTCTTTGTCATCATTTTTATAGGTGGTGAAGGTCCACATCTCGGCCTCGGGCATGTGCACAAAGGCGAGCGAGGCCTGGTTCTGATAGGAGCAGGTGCAGGTGCGGGTGTAGTCGGGGGCGTTGAGGATCCCCCCGGCGGGAATCAGGTTGGCTGTGCAGCCGGATCGGAAACCCCCGAGGTTACCGGTTCCCGAGTCGCTTGTGAGATCGTAGTAACCCGCGGCCGCCGAGCGGA
>CBFHWB010000034.1:0-27827 GCA_965659285.1 Planctomycetota bacterium
GATCGCGGGGGCCCTCGAGACCATGGTCTCCAGCGTCAACGCATCTTCTATCCGGCTCACCTGGGCCTCGAAGCGGTAGCCGCCGCTGGCCGTGTCAGGGACCTCAAAAGGAACATGAACCCGCCCATCCTCCCCGGTCATCCCGCTGAAGAGCTGCGCGACAATCCTCTCGCCATCGAGGAGCCTGACGATGGCTCGGCGCGAGACCGGATCGCGAGTCTGGGCGTTGAAGGTCGTCAGGGTCAGGGCCGAGCTACCGCCGGAATGAATCTCCTTAGGCGCCATGAGCACCGCGGCATCTTCAGCCGAGACCTGAAGAGAGGCTCCCAGAACCAGAAAGAAGGCCACGCCCGCCGCAATTCGAAGCCGCATTCGCCTGTTCATTTTGTCTACTCCTTTGCCCGGCGGCATCCAGAAGCCCCGGCGTTCTTTTAATTAACATCCCCGATTCGGGAGGCCTGCGTTGCAGAACTACATCCTGTCGCAGCGGCCCAAGCCGCGAACCTTCTTAGATTCTAATCCTGCCCGCCCGCGACCGGAAAAGAAAAAGTCAGCGGCGAGCCGCGCTTGAGGGTTCTGGCGTCTCGGGCTAAGCTGTTTCTGGTCTTTACGGCAAACACCCGCACAGGCGATCATGAACAAAACCAGCGAGCTGATTGAACGACTCAACGCCATCCTCCAGGCAGAGGAAACGGCTGAGAACCGCCTGCGGAGGGCTGTTGAAGAAATCGCCGGCCAATTCGATGCGAGCTCCTGCACCTTCCATCGCGCGACCGAGGATCACAGCTTTCTCGAGCTGATCGCGCAGACCGGCCTGCCACCGCACATCGCCGAGCTGGCCGTTCGAATCCCCTTCGGCAAGGGGATGGCCGGCATCTGCGCCGAGCGGAGAGAGCCCGTAACCATGTGTAACCTGCAGACGGACGACTCCGGGGTCGCCCGGCCCGCTGCGCGCGACACAAAAGTCGAGGGGGCCGTGGTTGTCCCGCTGCTCATCGATGGCGAGGTTGCCGCCACGATCGGCATCGGCAAGAACGGAGAGTACGACTATTCCGAGGGCGAGGTGGACGCGCTTGGACAATGCGCGGCGGCCTTGATGTCCTCGCTATAGCCCCGGGATCCGACGCCTGGGTCAGGGTCTTCGGCGAAACCTCCAGGCGCCCCGGCCTGCGGCCCGCTCAACCGTCATCATCATATGGTCAATGACCCGCCTGTCGACCCCCGCACGGTGAAGATCCAGGACGTCCTGGCTATCCATTACATAGACGGTACGAGATCGCTCAATCTCCCGGATGATCCCGTCGGAAGACTTGCCCTCCCGCGACAAGGCGATAATCTCCCTCGTTTCAAGTGGGTCGAGTACATATTGCCTTCGATGGCAACCGCTTACCGCCGCCAACAGGATCAGTAAAAGCAGGACCGTTTTCATTCTATTCGCCTCAGAGGCCTTCGCCTGTTCACCGCGCGCGGGACTCACCCGGCACGAGCCGAAACCAGAATCGCACAGGAACTGGACACCCTGGTACCATTTTTAAGCGGAAAACGAAGACCCCGCAGACGCCAGGGCGGCCCCCACAGCTTCGATGCCGACCGGCAGGACAAACACAACCTTTTAATTTTCGGTCAGTTACGGCCGATGGGCCGGGCCGCCCGCTTCCATATCGCCGTTTTTTGCGCGTTTGGGCACGGCACTTTCTATATGGCCTTGTGTAAACAAAAGAAACAACCTGCGAGACCACTGACCCGAAAAAAACTGAACCAAACAATTCGAAAGGCCGGGTGCGCGCCGCCGCAGCCACAAGCTGCGGCCCCGATAACCTGCGCGACCTTGTCGCAGTTCCCCGACCGCGACATTAACCCGATCCGTTGGCTTCCCCTTGCCGACTGAATCTACCCCCTTCTATTCGCGACGGAGCACTCCCCCGACCCGTCCGACTAAACCCGAAACGCGGCCCGGCCTTTCAGCTTTCTCCTCCCCCCGCCGCCCTCAAGCTCCTCCACTCTCCTTCGACCCCTTGCCGAGCTTACGATGCAGGCGCCGAACCTTGAACAAATCGAGCGCCATCTGGAACGGGCTGAACAGCCCCAGGCGGCTGTCGCCCGCCTCGTGCCATTCAACCGGAACCTCGACAATCGAATAGCCCAGGCGACGGGCGAGATAGAGCACTTCAACATCAAAGGCCCAACCCTCCAGGCGCTGGAGAGCCAGCACCTCGCGCGCCGCCTTCGAGCGGAACATCTTGAAGCCGCATTGGGTGTCGTGAATGCCCTTGAGCACCAGGACATGGACCAGGGTTCTCCAGCCCCAGGCCATGAGCTTGCGCGGCCAGCTTCGCCTGACCTGTTTCTCTCCGTCGAAACGTCGGCTTCCAATCGCCACATCGGCCCCGCCATCAAGCGCATCCAGAAGCGCCAGGGTCTCCTCTATAGGAGTCGACAGGTCGACATCGCTGAAGAGAACGGTGTCGAGCTCGGCCTCCAGCATGCCCCGCTTGACGGTCTCCCCCTTGCCCCGGTTGACCTCGTTGCGAAGATAGCGGACATCGGCGAACTCCCGCACCACCGCCTCGGTATCATCCGCCGAGCCATCATCGACGACAATCAACTCGTAACGATCCAACTTCTCCCTGCAGAAGCTGGAGACACGGGCAAGCGTTTCGGGCAGACGCTCCGCCTCGTTGTAAGAGGGAAATACTATCGAGAGCTCTCGCACGAAGGCTTCCTTTCAGATTTGCTGTCCGGGCGGCCCGGACCATCGGGTCCGAAGAGATCATAACCGCAGACTTAACAGAACACAGGGAGAGAACCGCGCCTATTAAGAGACGATGGCAGTCGGCCTCTTTATTCAATCCTCCGGCAAAGAACGCCGCCGTGACTTGATGTCCGAACGCCTCTTTTTGTGTTTCAGTCGACGTTCATTCGAGGCCTTCGTCTTCCGGGTGGGCACTCGCCGCTGCGGCCGCTTCGCGGCCTTCTCGAGCAATTCCCCCAGCTTCTCGATACAGTCCTCGATATTGCGCCCCTGGCTGCGGAAGCGGGAAGACACGACGATGAACTCCCCCTCGCGATTGAGGCGCCCGGGATGAAGGGTGGCCAGCCGGGCACGCGTCGCCGGAGGGATCCAGGCCGCGCTCTCAAGATGAAAACGCACCTCCACCCGGGTCGCGACCTTATTGACATTCTGCCCGCCCGGACCGCTTGAGCGCGAAAAGCTGATCTGCAATTCTTCGCGGGGGATCTTCATGCGCTCAGTCAAGCTGTGGATAGATGTTGCCGCGAACGATGGTGTGGCTGACCCGCCCGGGAAACGTGACGCCCTCAAAAGGGGACCAGCCGGCACGGCTCTTGATTCCAGAGCGGCGCACCGTAAAGCTCTCCTTTTTCAAAACCGTCAGCGACCCGACAAAACCTGGCTCAACCCGTCCGTAGCGATGGGGAAGGTATCGGCCCAGAAAACGTCCCGGCACCTCGCAACAGGCTCGCTGGATCGTCTGCAGATCGAAGCCCTCCTCGAGCAGCCAGAAGAGAAAGGCGCCAAACGTGTCGAGCTGGGTTACGCCTGAGATGCCGCGGTCTTTTTCTTCCAGGGTGTGCGGGGCGTGGTCGGTGGCGAGACACTCGATGTCTCCTGAGCGCAAGCCCTCGATCAGGGCTATCCGGTCGAGCCGGGTGCGGATGGGCGGATTGCACTGCAGGTAGGAAGGGGTCGAGAAGGCCTGGGCGTTGTCCTGGTCGTAGTAGAGGTGGTGCGGAGTGACCTCGGTCGTGACGCGAAGCCCCCGCTTCCTGGCATCGCAAATCAGCTCGAGACCCGCCGCGGTCGAAAGGTGACAGATATGAGGCCTGATCCCGTAGTCTTCGCCCATCCTGAGGATCAGCTCGATCGCCTCCACCTCCGCCTCCGGCGGGCGACGCAGGAAATGCGTTTCGGCGTCTTTATTGTCTTCAAGAATGACGGGGTCTTCCGCGTGAAAAGCGACGAATTGACCCTGGTACCTCGACAGCGTCTCCCTGAGCACCTCCTCGTTTCTGAAGAAGAGGTGGCCGATGCTCGGACCCATGTAGGTTTTATAGGGCACCTCGAAAGAGAGCGGCCCGGTTCCCGGCCCGACGCCCGCGTAGAGCAGGATATCCACCAGGCTGCCTGCGGTCAGGCTCTTCTTCTTCCGGTAGCTTTCATCATCTACCGGCGCCTCGGGATTGTTGGGCATCTCAACAATCGCCACGACGCCTCCGTTGACCGCCGCCTCGCCAGCTGTCTGAAAGGATTCCTTGTAGATCTCCTCGCCGGAGGGATCTTCACGCGCATGCACATGCTGGTCGATGATGCCGGCCAGGATGATGTGCTCATCGTCGAGCACAAGGTCTCCCGTCCCGCGCGCCTCGCCGGTCTCGACGATCAGCCCGGTTGAGACGTCGATCTCAACCCGCCCACGCGCCAACTCCCCCGCGCCATCTGCTGGAACCAGGTTCCCCTCTACGATCACTAGATTGCTGGACTTGGTAATCATGCAAACTCCGCTCCTTGTCGGACCCGGAGCCTAACAGGGTCCCCGGCTGAAGTCCACATGTCCAGGCCGGGGGACGGGATAAACGGTTTGCAGTCTTTGAAGCTCTAGCTATATTACCGTTTGCCGCAAGGGTGACGGACACGCCGCTTTACCGTCCGCAACGCCCCGGCCCGACCAACGATGACGGGTGCGGCAGATCACGCCGCAAGAACAGCGGATAACGGCAGGGGCAGCCCTGCCGGCCGGCCTTGCCCGCCCGTGATGCTTTCTCTCGAACAAACAACCCCCCAGGAAAGGATTCCCGTGAACACCGAACCGGAAATCGACAAAGAAGAAGAACCTTCGCCCGTCGATGAAGAAGAAATCGAGAACGAAACGGATGCTAAAGATGAAGGCGGCGAGCCTGCGGCCGATGGCGGCGATGAGAACGGCGAGCCTGCCGAAGAGCTTCCGGAGGAAACCGGCAAGGAAGAAGCCGATGATGACGATGACTCCCTGGGCGCGACCTGCACGATTGAGGACGCCGGCCCCTGCAAGAAGGTGGTGAAGGCGACCGTTCCGGTGGAAAAGGTCAAAAAGATCCTCGCCCACAATTACGAAGAGCTCTCCTCGACGGTACGGCTGCCGGGCTTCCGGCGCGGGCGCGTACCGCGCCGGCTCCTTGAAAAGCGGTTTGGTGAAGATCTCGAAAAGGATGTCAAGGAGAGCCTCCTTGCCGAATCTTTCGACGAGCTGCTCGAAGACAAAGACCTGAAGGTGCTGGGGAGTCCGAGCTTCGACAAGATCGAGTTCAGCCCCGAAAGCGACTTTACCTACGAAGCGGAACTCCAGGTCTATCCCGAATTTGACCTGCCCGAATACAAGGGCATCGAGGTGGAGCGTGTCACGTCGGAGGTCGAAGAGGGGCGTTTCGACGAAGAGCTCGAGAAGCTTCTCAAGAGCCGTGCGGAGATGGTTGAGGTGGAACCTTCCAAGGCCGGGGGCGATGACCAGTTCATTGGCAGCTACGAGCTCGTCGAGGAAGGCCGGGTGTTGAAGAGCGTTGGCCAGGCCGGCTTCGTGCCTGCCAGCGGCAACCTCGAGGCCTTCGCGATCGAAGATCTTGAGAAACTCGTGGAGGGCTGGGACCGCTCAAAGGCCGGCACCAACGATGGCGCCCCGCTTGAGATAGAGGTCACCGTTCCCGCGCATTACCCCGACGAGGTTCTTCGCGGCCGGGAGGTACTCTTGCGCTTTGTACTTGAGAAAACCCAGACGGCCGAGCTGCCCGAGCTCGATGACGACTTCGCCAAGGGCCTGGGCGCCGAGAGCGCCGAAGACATCAAGGCGAAGATCGAGGAGCAGCTCCAGGGGGAGGTCGAAAGGAAAGATCAGCAAGAACTCGAGAAGAAGATTGTCGAGGCGCTTGTCGGCGGGCTTGAGCTTGAGCTGCCCGAGGATCTGATCGACCGCCAGAGAAAGGTCGCTGAAGAACGGGTCGCCCAGGAATTGATCGCGGAAGAAAAGACTGAAGAAGAAATCAACGAGGAGAGGGCGAAGGCGGGCGAAGCTGCCGCTGAAGATCTTACCGGCGAACTGAAAGAATTTTTCCTGCTGGAAAAAATCGGCGAAAAAGAAAAGATCTTCGCCACCGAGGACGAGGTCGCCAACCGAATCCAGATGATGTCCATGGTCTACGGGGTTCCCCCGGCCGCCATGATGGGGCAGCTCCAGGAAAGCGGGAGAATCGATGAGATTCGCCAAACCCTGCGAAATGAGAAGGTTCGCGGCTTTTTAAGAGAAAAAGCGAGCATTATCGGAGACTCCCCGCAAAACGATGGGGATACGGAGGACTCAAAAGCCGATGAAGGAGTTGAGCAGGACTGAAGACTTCCGGAGCCCTGGCGGCCCGGGAATTTTAAGGCCGGACCGGATTCTGCCCGATTTTGCTGAGGCAGGATGGGATAACATGCTCAACAATAGAAAAAAGACCGAAGTGAAGCAGGAGTTCTGAAAATGCAAGCCAACTTGGTTCCAATCGTTGTCGAAAAAACAGGGCGCGGAGAGCGGTCGTACGACATCTTCTCCCGGCTCCTGAAAGACCGGATCATCTTCATCGGGCCGTCCATCGACGATTATTCCTCGTCTCTCATCATCGCCCAGATCCTCTTCCTGATGAGCGACAATAAGAACCAGGACATCAACATCTACATCAACTCCCCCGGCGGATCGGTTACCGCCGGGATGGCCATCTACGACACCATGCAGTTCGTCCCTTGCGACATCGCGACCTATTGTCTCGGACAGGCATCGAGCATGGGCGCGGTATTGCTGGCCGCGGGAACCAGCGGCAAACGCCACGCGCTGCCGAACTCTCGTGTCATGATTCACCAGCCCTGGGGAGGAGCGGGCGGCACCGCGTCCGACATCCTCATCCAGTCCGAAGAGCTGAAGCGCTACAAGAACAGCCTGAACGATATCCTGGCCAAGCACACCGGACAGAAACTTAAAAAAATCGCGGTCGACACCGACCGTGATCACTTCATGACCGCTGAGCAGGCGAAAGAATACGGCCTGGTCGATGAGGTCATAGACACCTTGAGGGGAACGGAAGACGGGTAATGCCAAGATCAGGGGGGCGCAGCACTACTGAGCGATGTTCTTTCTGCGACAAGAGCAAGCTCGAAGTTGAAAAGCTCATTCAGGGCGGGCGTCCCGGGATCTACATCTGCAATACCTGTGTCGAGATCTGCCACTCGATCATCGACGAAAGCAACGCGCCAGAGAGCGCGCCTCCCCTGTTTGTCGAGGAGATCCCGACCCCCCGACACATCGTCGGCGAGCTCGACGAATACATCATCGCCCAGGACCAGGCCAAGAAGGTCTTGTCGGTCGCGGTTCACAACCATTACAAACGGCTGATACTCGAAGACGAAGGAACGGCGGAGGCCCATGTCGAAAAGAGCAATATGTTGCTGGTCGGGCCGACCGGCTGCGGCAAGACCGCCCTGGCCCGCGCCATGGCTACGCTGCTTGATGTGCCCTTCGCCATCGGCGATGCCACGACCCTCACCGAGGCGGGCTATGTCGGCGAGGATGTCGAGAACCTGATCCTCAAGCTCGTGCAGAACGCCGACTACAATATTGAGCGCGCGGAACAGGGCATCATCTTTGTCGATGAGATCGACAAGGTCGGCCGGGCGACGGCCAATGTCTCGATCACCCGGGATGTCTCGGGCGAGGGAGTGCAACAGAGCCTCCTCAAGCTGATCGAGGGAACGGTGGCAAACGTGCCGCCCCAGGGCGGCCGGAAACACCCCGAACAGCAATACCTCCAGGTCGACACCAGCAACATCCTGTTCATCTGCGGCGGCACCTTTACCGGGCTCGAAGACATCATCGCGAACCGGGTCGGAAGAAAGCAGATCGGCTTCAACCCCACCTGGGACAGCCACACCGCCGAGAACATCGTAGCCCGCAAAAGAATCATGAAGGAGCTGCAGGTCGAGGACCTCGTTCAGTTTGGCATGATTCCTGAGTTCCTGGGCCGGCTGCCTGTCATCACGACTCTCTCTCCGCTAGACGAAGGAGACCTGGTCCGGGTGCTCCAGGAGCCTCGCGACGCCCTGGTCAAACAATACACCGAGCTGTTCCGGCTCAACGGCACCAAGCTCCGCTTTACCGCCAAGGCTCTGCGAGATCTCGCCGGCCTCGCGATCCATCGCGGCACCGGAGCCCGCGGCCTGCGCTCTATCCTCGAGGAGGTCATGCTGGACGTCCTCTACGAACTGCCCGAACACAAGGACGAGCTGCTTGAGTTCCTCGTTAACTCCGACGTGGTTCGCCATCGAACCTTCTCGAAAGGTAAAAAAGTCTTTCGTAAGAAGAATAAGGGCAAGGAAGCGGACAAAAGAGAATCGGCCTGAAAACCGCTCTCGGGGCACATGTGGGGTCCAGGGCGGCAAATAAGTTCCGAAAAAGCCTGCCTGGGGTCTGACAGAAATTCTGCCAAGTACCGATTTCGCATACTTGCTCATGAGGGCAGACGCATTATAATCGCTGCCTTCGATTTTAGAATTCTTCGATTTACAGACTGCTGAACAGCGATCATGAAAAAAGACCTTCATCCCGACAATTACAGGCTTGTCGTTTTCCAGGACAAGTCAGCCGATTTTAGATTTCTTACCCGGTCCTGCGCTCAAAGCACGGAGACCATCCAATGGGAAGACGGCAACGAATACCCCGTTGTCAGCGTTGAAATCAGCAGCGCCTCCCACCCCTTCTACACCGGCAAACAGAAGTTCGTTGATGCCGCCGGACGTCTTGAGAAATTCGGCAAGAAATACAATTGGGAAGAATCTTCTAAGGACCAGATCGAAGAAGCCGCCAAAAAGCGCAAGAAGAAGGCCGGCAAAGAGAAGGTAAGCGTCCAGGCCGTCCCGACCTTCAAGAAGAAGGCTGAAGAAGAAGAGGCCCGCGGCAAAGGCCGTAAAGAAGGCGCCCCTGCTCCGAAGGCCGAAAAAGCCGCCCCTGAGCCGGCGGAAGATGCCGCGCCTGCTGAAGCTGCCCCAGAGGCCGCACCTGAGCCGGCGGAAGATGCCGCGCCCGAAGCGGACGGCGACAGCGAGTAATCAACTCCTTCCCTGATCGGTAGCCGGGAGCCCCTCTTGCTTAAATGCCGGGCGGCGTAATAATGCCATCAACGCCGTTGTCCTCCTGGAGACCGAAGAGTCATGCTTCCTGCCCCTGTTGAAGAGAAGCTGCAAGAAACCGAGAAGCGCCTCGCTGAGGTGCAAGAGCAGCTCGCGGACCCCGAGCTCTTCTCCGAGCCATCGCGGCTGCGCCTGTTGTCGCGCGAATGCGGCTCTCTCGCCAAGGTGGTCGACCAATACAAGCGCTACAGGGAACTGCTTGAAACCATAGCCGACAATCGGGAGATCTCCGAAAACGCCGAGGAAGAAGCGGAGCTGCGAGAGCTGGCGCTCGAGGAGATTGAACAGCTCTCCCCGGAGCTCGAGCTTACCGAGCAGGAGCTCATGGACCGCATCCTGGTTGAAGACAAAGATGGCGGAAGAAACGTCATCGTTGAGATCCGCGCCGGCGCCGGCGGAGATGAGGCCGCCCTCTTCGCAGGAGACCTCTTCCGCATGTACGGCCGTTTTGCCGAAAAGCAGGGCTGGAAAACCGAGGTGATCGACGGAAGCGCCACCGATCTCGGGGGCTTTAAGGAAATCATTTTCTCGGTCGCAGGCGACGAGGTCCACCGCCACCTGCGGTACGAGATGGGTGGACACCGCGTCCAGAGGGTCCCTCAAACCGAGACCAGCGGCCGCATCCACACCTCGGCGGCAACGGTCGCCGTAATGGGAGAACCAGAGGAAGTTGAGGTCGAGGTCAAAGAGGCCGACCTGCGAGTCGATTTCTTTCGCGCCTCCGGGCCTGGAGGGCAGAAGGTAAACCGTACCAGCTCAGCCGTACGCCTGACCCATATGCCCACGGGGCTCGTTGTCTCTATCCAGGATGAAACCTCGCAGCACAAGAACCGGGCAAAGGCGATGCGCGTCCTGCGCTCGAGAATTTATGACCACATCGAGACCCAGAGACAGGAACAGGAACAGAGCCTCCGGCGCGGGCAGATCGGCTCGGGCGACCGCAGCCAGCGAATTCGCACCTACAACTTTCCCCAGAACCGAGTCACAGACCATCGCATCGGCCAGAACTTCAACCTGGAGAAGGTCGTCAAGGAAGGTGACCTGGGCGGCCTGGTCGCCGGCCTGCGAAGCCAGGAGCGGGAGCTGAGGCTGAAAGAGCTTTGAGCCAGGACTATAGCCCGAGCAAGAACTGGACCGCCCGCGAGCTCCTTGACTGGACCGAGGGCTACTTCCGGCAGAGGGACATCCCCAGCGCCCGGCTCGATGCCGAGCTGCTCCTTGCCGGCGCTCTCGGGGTCGACCGCCTCGGGCTCCTCACAAAGGAATTTGAGCAGGTGGTTGACGATGAGGTCCGCGCTGTCTTTCGCGATTTCGTAAAGCGCCGTGGACTCAAGGAACCCGTCGCCTATCTCACGGGAGAAAAAGAATTCTACTCCCTGCCCTTCAAGGTAACGCCGGCCGTGCTCACGCCGCGGCCGGAGACCGAACACCTCGTAGATGAGGCGCTGGCCATCGCCCCGGACGCCGCCCGCATTCTCGACCTCGGCACCGGAAGCGGCAACATCGCGGTGGCCCTCGCGGCAAACCTCCCAGGCGCCCGCGTCACGGCTGTCGACATCTCCCCCCAGGCGCTGGAGCTTGCCCGGGAAAATGCCGAGTTGAACAATGTCGCGGCCCGAATCGACTTTATCCCCGGAGACCTCTGCGCGGCGCTGAAGCCCGGCACGCCCCCCTTTGACCTGATCGTCTCCAACCCCCCCTACATTGCCGGCGATGAAGAAGAGACCCTGATGGATGATGTGCGTCTCTTTGAGCCGCGCATCGCCCTGATCGATTCACGCAGCCCCGAGAGCGATGGGCTTGGATTTTATCGGGCGATCCTGGATCAAATCGCTGACCGGCTGGCGGAAAATGGAACGCTCATCGTGGAAGTTGGCGAGAAGCAGGGTGCGAAGGTCATAAATATGTTCGAAGAAGCCGGCTTCACGAAGACCTCAATAACACGTGATTACGCCAAAGTTCCCCGGATCATCTCAGGCCAACGGTAAAAGGCCTTCTGATAAGGCGGGCAAACTTGACGAGGAGCCTTTCCCCGTTACAATCACCCCTACCTGAACGCCGGAGATGTCCCCTGGCGGCTTGCCTGGTTGCCGCCTCAGAGAAGTGAAGAGCTCGTGGACCAAATCATCATCGACGGCGGCGCTCCCCTTTCCGGATCTGTAACCGTCCAGGGGTCAAAGAATTCCGCCCTGCCCATCCTGTTTGCTACGATCCTCACGGAGGATCGATGCACGATCAACAATGTACCCGAGCTGTCCGATGTCAGGACCACCCAGGCCATCCTGGAAAAGCTCGGCATGCACTGCGATCGGGACCACCACGGAGCCATCTGCGTCGAAACGACCGACCCGACCCGCACCCTTGCTGACTACGACCTGGTCAGCACGATGCGGGCATCCATCTGCTCCCTCGGGCCGCTGCTGGCCCGGCGCGGAAAAGCGAAGGTGTCCCTGCCGGGGGGCTGTGTCTTTGGGGCGGGTGGCCGGCCTGTTGACCTCCACCTCAAAGGCCTTGAGGCACTGGGCGCGCAGATCAAAGTTGAAAAGGGATACATCATCGCCGAAGGCAAGCTGAAGGGGGCGACCCTCGACCTCAGCGGTCCCAGGGGCTCAACCGTTACTGGAACGGCCAACATTCTCATGGCGGCGACCCTGGCGGAAGGCGACACCGAAATCCGGAACGCGGCCCTGGAGCCGGAGGTAACAGACCTCGCCATCTTCCTCAGGGGCATGGGGGCGCAGATCGAAGGCGTCGGGACATCGACGCTCGAAGTTCACGGAGTAAAAGAGCTCCATGGCACGGACCACATCGTCATGCCAGACCGAATCGAAGCGGGAACCCTGCTTCTGGCGGGAGCCATCACCAAGGGTTCTGTAACGGTGCAGAATGTCGTGCCGAAACAGCTCGACAAGCTGACGGCCTGCCTGGAACAGGCCGGCTTCGCGCTTGCTATCGAAGAAAACAGCATCGCGATCTCAACCAACGGCCCCATTCGGGCCATCGACATCTCGACCCGGGCCTACCCCGGCTTCCCTACCGATCTCCAGGCGCCGATGACCGCCCTCCTCACCCAGGCGGAGGGAGTCAGCCAGATCAGCGAAAACATCTACCAGGACCGATTCCAGCATATCCCGGAGTTGAACAGGCTCGGGGCCGGCATTGACCAGGACAACGATCATGCCACCATTGACGGGCCGAAAGAATTAAGCGGCGCCCCGGTCATGGCTTCCGACCTGAGATCCGGCGCCAGCCTCATCCTTGCCGGGCTTGTGGCCAAGGGCACCACCACCGTCAGGCGGATCTATCACGTCGACCGGGGCTACGAGGCCATCGAGAAAAAGCTCGCGCTGCTCGGAGCCGGCATTCGGCGCGAGAAAGCCGAGGAAAAGACCGAGGAGGCAACCCCTGAGCCTACTCGCATCCCAGTTCATCAGGACTAGGGTCAGGGCCCGGGCGGCCTAGGCTCGGCTCTTCAGGGGGCGGCCCTCCCTGGTACAAATGCTGAAGCAGGCGAATGGCATCGGTAACGGCAACACGGCCATCGTCATCCACATCCGCGGAATCGGCGCAGAAAACAGCAGGAGCGGCCTCCGTGAACAGGAAACCCAATATCACGACCGCATCCGTGATGTTTAATCGCCCGCTTTGGTCAACGTCGCCGCGCTCAAACCACGGCGCCCCATCGGAGCTCCCGAGAGCCTCCAGAACGAGGTCGTCGGCAAAGGCCGCACGCCCCCGGACCGCGGCCGAGACCGTCAGGCGCGCCTGGCGGGAATCCGGCGGGAGGCGGAGATAACCTGAAAAGCTCTCCCATTGCGCGCAATGCAGTTGCCCGGTATCAGCCGCGACCATCACACGGCTCTCCGAGTCGAGCACCTCGGCCCGAAGGCCGACTCCAAGAATGCTCGCAAAGCTCTTCAGTCTCCCCCCCCAGCGCAAATACCGAGCCTCGGCCGGAAGCGCAACCGTCTGGGACAGGGTCGACTCATCCGCATCGCCGCCGGGATACGCCATGAACATCCCATCGCCCGAGCGAGTCACCAGGTAGTCCGTAAAGAAACGGGTGCCGTTGGCGCCATGGCGAAACCCCCCCTCTACATTCCAGTCGGCAAGGTCGCCTGATTCGGCTCCCGGGTTCAGAAGCAGGTTGCCGCTAAGGTGGCCGTGGTCCCGCGAGCCCAGCTCGATGCCGATGAAGACCTCATCAACCGCCCCATCGTTCCTGGTGCCGCCGATAAGGGTTCTGCGATTCGCCGCGATGGTCGCCCGCACAGAGCGGGTGCCCGGCGGTACCGCAACCGCTTCCCGCCAGGGCCACCAGTAGAGCGTGTCATGTTTGCCCGAAGCGATCGCCCGTAACTCTCTGCCGGCCGCATCGTGCAGGGTAAAGGAAACCTCGGCCTCGTCATACGGCTCGGCCCGGCTCTCCCCGCCTGGAAAGACCAGATATGCCGCGGCCAGCCACGCGCCGAGGTGCAGGGTGGCGCGGCCCTGGTCAATCGGGCCCGCGAAAGACTGCAGAGACACTGACTGGGTCGCGCGCGATGCGGCATCCGCGGCGCCGCCGGCAAAGAAACTATCGCCGGAATAGGCCTGCAGCTGGGTCAGGCCTGTGACCGCCTCCAGCGCGCCCGAAACCTCCCATCCCGTGAGCCCGGCCTCGGCTCCTGGATTGAGCAGGAGATTCGTAAGGCAGGCGTACGTCCTGCCGGTGGCCCTCATTCCCGTCTCGCCCCCGCGCGCGGCGACACCGGTAACAATAAGCTCATACGTCTCTCCAGGCTCATGGGCCGACGTGCGCAACCTCACCCGGCGTCGATGGCGGTCTACCCTCGCTCGCAAAACCTCGACGGCCGGACCCGCGCCGCCAAGACGACGGACGCTGTAGCGCTCGGGCCGCGCCGCGCTGGCCGGGTCAACCTCGCGGTCAAAACGAAGCTCCAGCAGCTCGGAACCAAAGACCGCATCTACGATGAAATCCTGCGGCGGATCGACAAATATCGGCTCCGTCAACATCATGCTGAAGACCACCGGTCGGTGGTCGGAAAGTACCGGCGCCAGCTTTGGAATACGGACATCCACCGGAAACATACCGCCCGCCGGATCGTACATCAGGAGGTCAATCAGCTGATGGCCTTCCGCTCCGGCGAAGCCTGTCGCGGGCCACGTTGTTCGCTCCCCGGGCCGCACCCCCAGGTCGGTCCAGGCATCATTCAGAACACTCTCGAGAATAATGTTCTGCGTCGAGTAGTGCTCATCATTGAAATCTCCCAGCAGGATCTTCCGCGGATTGGTGTCAGCGGGAAGAAGCTCGTTAACGATGTGCCGGTTTTCCCGATCGCCCGACTGGTCCCATGAGTTGTGAATGCCGTAGATGGACACCGGGACACCGCGGAGCATCGCGGTCGCGCGGATAACTCCGCGGCCGGTGGGAAGAGGGAGCCTCTCCACCCCCTCCAGCGGCTGTCGCGCCAGCACCGCCTTGAAGCGATCTATCGGGGTAAAATAATCCAGCCCCGTCTCAGCGACTACGGCCGCAAGATATTCCTGGTCGGGAACCTCCTGCAAAGACAGAAGGTCGAGATTCAGCCCGGCAAGAAACCGGCCTACGGCCCGGGGGCTTGCCTCGAGTCCCCCGTGAACATTGTAGGTCGCCAGGCGCACCACGGAACGACGCGGGGCTTCATCCTGCCAGGCAGCGGCCCGCAACGGCAGCAGCAAGAGGATCGACAGAAAGAATGGATGGATGAAGCAGCGCACCTGGATACTCTCGAAGTTGAATTTCAGACCCACTATCGAGAATACCATGAATACCGTCGGCATCCCGTCATTCGGTTTCAGTACGCTCAAATGCCCTATTTAAGCAGGAACTCCCGAACCTCGTCCGAGGTGATCTGCTCCGCCAGCTGCCTCAGCTCGTCAAGAATGCCCGGATTGACCCGGCGCAGCTGGTTGATAAAAAGCTTCTTATCTGGAAAGCTCACCCTGGAGTTCAGGTAACGACGCGCCTCCGGGGCAAAACCTTCGTGCCTGGGGATCGCAAAATAGGCTCTGATGGCCTTTGAGTAGGTGAGGGAATCCTTGGTCCAGGTGAGCTCCCTGAAGACCTGCTCGACGCCGGGAGCCGACATCTTTACAAGGGTCACCAGGGCCTGGCTCACCGCGCCGCCGTAGCGACGCATATTCTGCGAGATGAAATGTTTCAGCACCCGCACGGCATCCTTGTCATCGCGAGCGCCAAGATGAAGCAGCAGCGCGGAATGCGCCTGGAAATCAGTCGCCTGCGCGAGCCTTTTCTCGACAAGATCAATGGGCAGGAAATAGCCCAGGGACTCGGCCGCGGAGAACAGCAATCTCAAGCGCTTATCGCCGCCCTGGACCAGCTGCAGAATCTCGGCGGTGAGGGCCTCCTCAAGGTCGGGGAACCTCCCGCGATGGAACTCGAGAAAAACCGGCAGAAAGCTGTAGAGATAGCCGCGCAAAACAGTCCGGGTCGTCTTCCTGGTCACGCTTAAGTAACTGTGAGCCAGCCGCGCCCACCCTTCTTCCTGCATCATCGCCGGGTGCATGAGGGCGAAGGCGAGATCGTAGCGGCCCACCAGCCTCTTTGCCAGTGACGGGTTCTTGTCCAGGGCGTGAAGGAAGTCCTGCAACACCTCGTGGCCCTTGTCTCCGGCCGCCAGCTGCTTCTGAATCGCGCCCACGAGGCCGGAGCCATCACCCTTGACAGCCAGGGCGAGAAGGCCATCGATGGTTTCCTTCGGGGTGGAGCCAGGCGGCTCCTCGGCCTGGGCCCAGGGGCCGGTGTGAAAAGATTCGCGGACCTCCTCCTCAACAGCCGGAGGGCGTGGCGGGCTGACCGCTGCGGCTCGCTTCGCCTGCTCTGCAGCAATGGCCTCTTCGAGCGAGCGGATTCGATTCTTGAGCTCCTGGAGCTCTCCTGCCACATCTCCCCGGGCGCGCGCCGATGGCATCGGGGCCGCCGGAAAAACGGCGGCCAGCGCCAGGGCAAGAATGCCTGCGGCGGAAAGAACCCTGCTCCGACCTGGCTTCTCAACCATCATCGCCAGCCTCCTTCTTCGCACGCGCCGCGGCCTTCTCGAGGATGGCCTTCGCCTTCTCCGCCCGGACCTTCCCGGACTCTTGGATGAGCTGCTGGTAAATGGCGGGGCTGTTGCGCTTAAGCTTTCCTATGATCAGGGTTTGCTGGGCAACGGTGACCTCAG
This sequence comes from Planctomycetota bacterium, assembly GCA_965659285.1. Lineage (GTDB taxonomy): Bacteria > Planctomycetota > UBA8108 > UBA8108 > UBA8108 > UBA8108. The sequence continues at coordinate 16,429 of CBFHWB010000034.1, forward strand.
AGTTCAGGTAGCCGAGGGCCCGCTCAAAATCGGCCGGCTCCCGGGGATGGCCGAAATAATAAAAGGTCGCGGCCTTGCGAATGGCGGGCTTCTGGTGTTCGACAAACCGTAGAGCGAGGCCTTTGCGGCCGGCGGCATCGAGATCGACGATGTGTTTCAGCGCCTGGCTTACACTCTGCTGCAGGCCGTCTCCCCCCTCTTCAACAAACTTGAGAATCGCCTGGAGGCCCTCATCTCCGCGGCCGGCGAGATGGGAGAGGACCGCGCCGTGAAGAGAGCGCTTCTCCTCGCTGTAGAGAATCGGCCGCATCGAGTCGACCGGCGGCTTGAACTGCAGATCCCGCATCGCCAACATCAGCTTGTAGAGGTAGTCTCCGCCCTTTTGCAGCTGGAAGACAATGTCCTCCTTGAGGAGCCGGCGCAGCTCAGGATACTTGCCTCGGTGATAGTTGAGAAAGACGGGTAGAAAATTGTAGATCTCCCGGCGAACAAAAGAGCCTGTTTGCTCCCGCGTGTTGCGAATCATATAAGCGCAGAGAGCCGCCGTTTCTCCCGGATAGAGCGCCACCAGCCGGAGCATGGCGAATACCAGGCGGGAATCATGAGTCAGGGTAAGAATCTTTTCGTGCTCCTGATCGCAGGCGATGAAGAACTGGAGCAGCTCCTGGTGGTCCTTCTCTTCTCCCAGGAGGCGCTTTTCCATCGCCGCGTACATGCCCGGCCCATTGAGGTTGTCAAGATGTCCCATCAGGACCGCCGACGCGTCGTCGGCCGGCGGCGTATTCTTGTCCGCGAGGCTTGCGAGTTGGGCTTCAAGCGCCGCGGCCCGGGCGCGAAGCCGCTCGAGCTCTGCCGTCTCCGCCGGCTCTTTCGCCACAGGCGAAGCCTCCTCCTGCGAAGGCGAAGCGCTCGGTGGAGTCTTCTGGCTGCAGGACCCTGCAGTCAGAGCAAGGAGCGCCGCGACCGTGAAGATCGCCCCGATGGTTCTGAATCGGTCACTTCTTTCGTGCATCACGACGACATCATTGCATGGAGTCGTTTCGCTGCAAGCATCTTATGGGCGCCCTTTGCCCGGTGAAGATGCGCCCGCATCCAGCGCGGCCAGCCGCTCCTGCAGAGCCTTCAACCGCAGGCTGCCCGGATGACTGTCAAGACCTGACTGAACCAGCTGTCGTGCTTCGCCAAGACGAACATGCAGCTTCAAAAAGATCTCCGCCATCCCGTACAACGCGGCTTCGCTGCCGGCCTCTGCGTCCAGCAGGCGTCGAAGCAGGCGAAGCCTGAAAAACACATCCTGCGGCCGGCTCAGTATATTCAGCAGGTTTTTCAACACGGCCGCGTTGGCCGGGTCGAGGTCACTGGCCAGGAAAAGATAGTCGTAGGCGGCGCGTTCCCTGAACCTGGAACAGGCCGCGGCCAGGTCGGCGTAGATCGCCGCGGAGGCCGCGAAGGGGCTCTCCTGGAGTCGCGTCTCGAGCTGATCGATCTTCGCCTGGTTCGCCTTCATTTCCGTAAAGCGCTTGCGCGCCCACTCCTGCCGAGCCGGATCCTTTACCTCGGGCTTCATCAGCTCACCATAGAGCTCAAGACGGCCGGGAGCTCTCTCCAGCTGGGCAACCAGCGCCTCCAGGGCTCCGGGTTCGTATCCGGAACGCCACCTGGCGACCACCTTATAGGCCGCCAGATCATCGGGAACCTGGAGTTCCTGGCGCCTGCAGTTCTCCTCGGCGGCTTTAAAGGCTTCCAGCGCAGGCCCGGGATCGCCCCCCGACAGCAGCCAACGCCCCCTCCAATAGCTGGGCTCCCAGGCTGACGGTGACAGCTTCTGTGCCGCCGCGATGGCTTCGCTGGCCGGTCCCCGGCGTCCCAGCTCAAGGAGACTCCGGGCCAGCCCAAGCTGGGCTGAGAAACTGTTGGCCTGCCCCCGCCCGGGCTTCGGGCGGTCAGCTCCCCCGTTTTCGGAACTGATTGCCTGGAGAGTTGAACGAAAAGCTTCGACAGCGGCCGACCAGTCTTTCCGGGCAACCTCGATCCGCCCGCGCTCCCACAAGAGACCCGAAACCGGCCGGCAGCCGCCGGCCACCGCGGCAGAGATCACATCGAGCCCTTCCCGGGTCCGCCTGAAGGCCAGGCAATAGCGGGCGTAGAGCCCCGGGATTCTCGCATCCTTATTGTTGGCCTCCAGGGCGCTACGGTGCGAGCGGAACGCCTCAAGGAACCTGCGCTGGCGCTGCTGGTTCGAGGCCTGCTGCGCAAGGGCCTGGGCTTCGCGCCCCTGCAGCCGCATCTTGTCGACCCCGTATTCTTCAAAACTTCCCTGTGACAAGGCCCGGTAGATTCCCTCGATCAGCCGGGCCTCCTGGCGGCGCTTCAGCCTGTAAAGGGCCGCCGCGAGCTCCGAATAGCATTCGCTGCGGGTCGGTTCCTCTTCCAGGGCAATGGCAAGCTGATCGGCTGAATCCTGATATCTGCCGGCCGCCCGAAGCGCTCTGCCATATTCGAGTCTCGCCGTCCGGGACAAGGCATCGTCCGCGGCCTCTGCCTTTGCCGAAAAATAGGTGTCAAACAGGGGCAGGGAGCCCAGAGGCTTGCCGGCACGAAACTCCAGCCGGGCGAGTGAGAGGCTGGCGCGAGGATGGCCGGGCGCCAGCCTGATCGCGTCATTGAGCGCCGAGCGCGCGTCATCCAGGTTGACCAGACGGCGATGGGCCTCTCCTCGTACCGCCAGGGCCGCGGGGTTGCGACCATCTACGGACAGAGCCTTTGCACAGAAACGAAGGGCCGCCTGGTTCGAGCCGCTGGCAAGATAATATTCGGCAATCCTGCCGTACACCGCGGGCGAAGAAGGAAAGCGCGCGCCCTCCAGGCTCCTCTCAAGCAGCTCCGCGGCTCCCCGCGGACGACCGGCCCGGGCAAGCCGGTTCGCCTCCTCGAGAAAACGGACCCGCTCTTTCCGGCCGGCGGAATCCCCGCCCGGAGAACAACCGCAAAAAGTAATCGCCAGCACCAGGGTCGCTGCAACCCGACGCCCGGATCGGGGGAAGCGCGATATCGCCTCCAGTGATTTCATTCGGCCCTCCCGCCGTATACTTTTCTCGACAATGGCTTTTCTGCCTGCCCGGGATGTATTCATGACCTCCGCATTTTCAGATTATTTTAGTCTGGAGTCTGTATTGACGCTGTTAGATAATCGTTAGTCGACTTGGGTAATGTGAGAACGCCAAGGGTCTCTTTTTAATCGATATTAGTCAGAATGATCGCTGCCTTTGAGAGTCGCCTGCCGCGATGCAGGCTCTCCCGCAGGAGTTGATTTATTTTGGGTCTGTTTTTCCCTATACAAGGGAGCCGGCCCCGGAAAGGTTGGAGGTTTTTCCATGAGGTTATTTTTATCTATCTGGCTGCTCGTAGCCTGTTGTCTCCTGTTTGGCGGCACCCCGGTGCTGGCCCAGGATGAGGATCTTGTCATCTTTGATGACAACTTTACCGAGGACCCGACATTTAATGATTGGATCCTGCTCTATTCCGGCACCCCCGGCGGCTGGGTGCCGCCCGAGAGCATCTACTGCGAAGCGGGCCCCGGAAATCCGGACCCCGCCATGTTCCTGGCCGATATGCCCTGCACCCTCTACTCCGAGGAGATCATCGAGGACCAGCTTGAAATGGACCTCGAGGAGTTCGGCGGCTATGTTCTCGTCACCCCGCCGCAGAACAGCAGCGCCGGCGCGGTCTTCCGCAGCGAGCGGGCACTCTATGACAACGTCAAAATGGAAATCACCGTCGAGTTGCGTGACGGCGCGATCGGGCGCCCGGCTGACGGCATGACTGTCGTCGTCCTCGGAGCCGAAGATCCGCCAATGCAGCCCGGCGGCGGCGGCGGCGGAATGGCCTCGACCGGAATGGGCAACGGGCCGACCATGATCTTTGAATTCGACGACTGGTCCTGTAACTTCGAGGACTTTGGTGACGACAACCACGTCGCCTTTGCCTGGTCCGCCACCGGCTTCAACGCCGGCGATGCGATCAATGTCGTCGATGAAACCTTTTCTCCTTTCCCGGAGCCGAGGCTTCACAACCGGGAGCCCGCCCCGGCGAGCCCCAATCGCTACAAGATGACGGTCTACGTCCAGGGCTCAACGGTCGCCTGTGACCTCGAGGCGCTCGACCAGCCCGAGTTCAACGACAATCTCGGACGTATGTACACCTATACGATTCCTGACTTCCCCGCGGGCGGCTTTGAGGGCTACCTCGGCGTCACGGCCTCAACCGGAGGCGCGAACCAGAACCACATCCTGCACCATGCCAAGCTCTCCAACCTTCCCGAGGGCTTCTGTCTGCAGCCGCCTGGAGTCGCCATTCGCGATGTCCAGACAACCCGCACCGCGGAAAACAACTGCGGCGATTGGGCGGATGGCGACCAGTTCCCCGTCTCGATCACCTTGCAGCAGGTCCGCGGCCAGGTTCTCAATGACATCGGAGAGGTGCTCTGCGAGGCGACAGAGACCATCGTTCTCAAAGAAAGCCTTCCCCCGAACTGGGATGGCTTTGACATCTCCGATGGCGGAACCATTGACCGCGACACCGGAACCATCACCTGGGTCCTCGAAGGCGAGGACGCCGTTGAGGGCAAGGTCGTCTCCTATATGTGCGAAGCCATCGACAACGGCAACCTGTCCGAGACCTTCACCGGCAGGGTCCAGGAAGGCGAAGGGGCTGACTTTGAGCGGATCGCCTCGGCCACCAGCGGCGAATCGACCGTTCGGCTCGACTCACCCTTTGATCTCTGCGGCGGAATCACCTGCTGGAACATTCTTGGAACGTATATGCAGACCGGGGGCGCGGCGCCCGGCCAGGATCTCATGCGCCAGGACTTCCTCACCGATGGAGACATTTCAGAGCTCGACTTCGTCTTCTTCCCCGGCGCGCAGATCGCGACCGACTACAACAACAGCTCCGCTGCCGGCGGCCTCTTCGAAGACGCCAACGGCCGGAATGTTGACGGCGTCCCGACGGTGTTCGGCTGGAACGACAGCGACAGCTTCATCGATCTCAACGAAATCTATGGCGGCGACCCGAACAACGTCATGGCCTACACCCAGTTCTACGTGGACAACATCTCGGGTGACGACATCGAAACCTCCATCGGCGTCTCGAGTGACGACTCCGTCCAGGTGATCATCAATGGAGAAGAGGTCTGGATCAACAGCGTGGCCCGCGGCGCGCCCCTGGAGGGAGCCTGCGCTCCGCAGGACATCGCCCCGGACTTCATCACCTTTCTCGATCCGATCATTCTCGAGCCCGGGCTCAACACCGTGATGCTCAAGACCTTCGAGGGCGGCGGCGGCTTCAACTGCGCCTTCCGCTTCCAGGACGAATTCGGCCTGGAGCTCACCGAGGACCTCGAGATCACCAAGTATCCTCCCGGGGTCTGCGCGGAGCCCCCCATCGCGGCGCGCCGCAGCGTGGCGACCGATGATACAGCCTCCATCGAGCTGTCGACCTATCCGGCCTACACCGCGGGCTCAACCTACGATGTGACCCTTACGCTCAGCGATGTCCGGGCAGCCGGCGATTGCGACGCGGCCGAGAGTGTGACCCTGACGGAGCGCGTTCCGCTTGGCTGGACGATCAGCAACGTCTCCGACGGCGGCACGGTCAACGATGGCCGAATCACCTGGGACCTCGAAGGCGACACCCTTGCCGAAGGAACCCGCAGCTACCAGGCGACCGCCGCGGAAGGAAACGGCGATGCCTACTTTGCCGGCAAGGTTGTCGAGTCTGGCTCGATCATCGAGTTTGCCACCACCGGAGACTCCCGGCTGGCGAACCCCTCGGACCTTGCAAACGGCGGCTTCTTCCGCAAGTGGCTCCTGCTCGGCCCCTACGCCATGCCAACCGGCTTCGGCTGGGGAGCCCAACCCCGGGAAGAAAACATGCAGGCCGACTTCCTGACGGACGGACTGGACCTCACCGAGCTTACGGTTGAGCCGGTGCCCGGCGATACGGTGGACACCGACTACGCGATCGCCATCAGCCGCGGCCTCGGCGTGGCCATGGGTGACGCCGCTGACATCATCAACCCCGACCGGGTCCCGACCTGGTACCCATGGGTCGATGGCGACAGCATGGTCAACTTCGACGACTACTACGGAGGCAACCTCGACAACAACATGGTGTACGCCGTCATCTACCTGAACCTGGAAGATGACATGAGCGTAGACATTGGCGTGTCGAGCGATGACTCCATCCAGGTCCTCCTCAACGGCGAGGAAATCTGGCTCAACCGCGTGGCGCGCGGCTGGGGCGGGGAAATGGATGTGCAGGATGTGATCTCCAGCGCAACCGTCCTCCAACTGGATCCACTCGAGGCCGGTCTCCACCAGATCATGGTGAAGACCTTCGAGGGCGGCGGCGGCCACGGCTTCCATCTCCGCCTCCAGGATCCGTTCACCGGTGAGCCGATCACGGAAGGCTTCAGCCTCTGCTTCTCACCCGACCCCGATGAGTGTGATTCCGGCTTCGTGCCTCCGGCGCGCGAGATCTGCGGTAACGATCTCGACGATGACGGCGATGGCGACACCGACTGCGCTGACAGCGACTGCCCGGCCTGCCCCGAAATCTGCAACAACGGCGTAGATGACGACGGCGATGGCGATGCCGACTGCGACGACACCGACTGTGCCGATGCCGGCAACTGCCAGGAGCCCGCTGGTCCGACCTTTGTGCGCGGCGATGCGAACTCCGATGGCGCCATCAACCTGACCGATGGTGTGGTGCCGCTGCTGTTCCTGTTCTCCGGCGGCGCGGCCCCGGCTTGCGGCGATGCGGCGGACACCAACGACACTGGCAGTGTCGAGATCACCGACGCGATCATCATCTTCAGCTGGCTCTTCACCGGCGGCGCCGCTCCGGCCGCGCCTACGCCGCTGAGCCCCGGCTACTCGGCTGCCGAGTGCGACAGTGACCCGACCGAGGATGGTCTTGGCTGCGAACGCCCATCTCCTGTATGTCCCTGATCGGGCCATCACAGGCTGACGTTTAGCGGTCAGTTGGCGGGAATCGGCTTTCTTCTTCCCCTGGGGAGCAAGAGCCGGTTCCCGCTTTTTTTCTCGAAGATCCATTACGCTTGTTTCATTCCGACCCCGCCCGCCCTCCGAATGGGCACCGGCGGCTGCAACCCGACGGAGAAAGAAATGCCCCACCGTTATCGAACGCTCATCCTGCTGGCCTGCATATTCCCGGCTCTTTTCATTGAGCGCCCGGCTCTTGGCGGAGATGGCGAACTGGTCATCGAGGAAGACTTTGAGGGGGGGCTTCCCGGAGACGTTGGTGTTGTCACCCAGAGCAACGGTCGGATCGAGGTCATTGATGACGGCAGCGGAGACAACCAGGTTCTCTCCCTGACACAGGCAGAAGGAAACCAGGGCGCCTGGGCGTGGTTTCCGCAGGAATTTGAGCTTGGCGAGCGGCGTGTTGAGATCGAGTTCGATCTCTTCATCGGACGCGGAACCAGCGCGGTTCCTGCCGATGGCGCGGCCGTCATTTTCCAATTCGACAACGACCTGCAGGCCTTCGGCAATATCGGCGGAGACCTTGGCGTCGGCAACCTCCGGGGCGCGGGAGGCAGCTACGAATACATCGCGCTCGGCTTTGACATCTGGGACAACGGCGAAGCCGACCGGGAGACCCACTGTGACGGCCGCCACGGGGCGCAGGCGACCTGCGATGTCGAGGTTATCCAGAACCAGGCCTCTCCACACCTTGCGGTGCCGCCGGCCGTCGGCGATCCCCCTGACTTCATCTCGAGCGCGGCCGTCTACGGCTCACCGAACGTCGCCACCCACACCGGCAATGAGACCTTCGACCCGGACGACCTCATCCATGTCTCGATCATCTTTGACGCCGGGGTCATGAGGGTGCGAATGGCCGGCGGGTGGACCGACCTGCCCAGCCGTGGCGGTGAATTTTTCGAGGAGATGATCGTTCTTGATTACACGACCCAGGATTTTCCCCGGCGCCCGGCCAACATCGGCTTCGCGGCTACCACCGGAGGCGCCAACGCCTGGCAGTGGATCGACAACCTCGTCGTACGCGAAGGTGACACCCGGGTAAGACAGGAGCCCGAGCCTCCACTCTCCGAGGGCGGCATCAACTGCGGCTCCCGCCGTGTAAACGCGACCAACGAGATTGGTTTCTCGTTCCTGGCAGACCGGCTCTTCGGAGCCGAGGTCAGCCGCGAGGGCGACCTGGAGGAAGACCTCAGCGTCATCGTCTCCGCCTTCGGCCGCGTCCCCGCTGGCAATGACACCGCCAATACGAACCTGCGGCCGATCGACCTCTCGAACCTCGATGGCGGCGCGATCAACACCTCCCGGCTCTTCATCAACGAAGCATCCTCCGATGTCGGTATCGAGTACCGGGCCCATGTAGTTCCGGGCCGCTACGATGTCCACCTCTTCTGGAGTGAAAGTGCCGAGACCGCCATCAACAGTCTGGGCCAGGGAGTCCGGCTCTACAGCGTCTACCTGAACGAAGAGAAGGTGCTCTGCAATTGGAGCGCCGCCGCCGCCGCGGGAATCGGTACGGGCGACCCGAGGATCGCCTGCGCCGCCGCCCTCGACAAGGCTGCCGCCCGCGCCTTCCAGCTCGATGTCAACGGCCTGGAGGGTGAAGACTATGGAGTCCTTCGGATCTACGTTGAAGACCTTGGAAACACCGCCGGCCTCAACGCCCTGGCCTTCCGGCGCGCGGGAGATGCCTCGGGAGAGCCCGTGAGCGGCGCGCTCGAGTGCATTGAGAAGGAACCGGGAGAATCCCCGCCCGGCACTCTGCTTGAAGACGACTTCGACGACCTCCTCGACCAGGAATGTCCCCCGGGGATGGTCTGCAACAGCAACAACTTCACTCCCCGGGTTGTTGACGGCCGCCTGAGGATCACCGATGACACCGTCGGGAGCACGGCCGCCACGGCCATCTACGAAGAAACCGTCAATGTCTGCGATTTCAAGATGGTCGCCGAATTCGACCTCTTCCTGGGCAACCCGGATGGAACCGAGGCCGCCGACGGAGCCGCCTTCTTCCTGCGCGAGGGCTCGGACACCACGGCGCTCGGCCCCGGCGGCGGAGGACTCGGACTTCCCGTTGGCGGAGCAGGCTTCGCCGTTGAGTTCGACACCTGGAGTAACGGCGCCTGCTGCAATGAACCCTCGGGATTCAACACTCCCGACCAGTTCACCCATATCGGCATCCAGTCCTCGGGCATCGTCTCCGAGATCAACCACGTACAGTACAACCCGGACCTCAAACCGGTCGCCTTTGGCGGCACCGGCTGGCCGAACTTCTTCGATCCATCCGGGGTCAACGTACAGATCGAATACGATGCCGGCCACATCACGGTCTCCCTCTCGGGGTTCACCGCAGAGGGGGTTGACTTCGGACCGGAGATTGTCTGCGAAGCTGACCTGGTGCCGATCTTCGGAGCCGAGGCGGTCATTGGCTTCGCGGGAGGCACCGGCGGACGCACCCAGCACACCGACATCGACAACATCTATATCGATGCCGCCGAGGGAGACTCCGGCGGCGACAACGCGGTCAGCGAGGCCCTGGAACGTGCCCGACAGCTCTGGCGAGAAAGCCGCGGAGAGCTCTACATCAACTGCGGCGGTCCCCTGCTCGCCTGCTCTGCCACCCAGAACCCTGCCCCGGAGATGGTTGGAGCGAAGATAACCGGCGAGCGCGTTGTGTGGCTCGGCGACGAAGCGGCCCGGGGAAGCCTCGATGCAGCGGAAAACGAGTTCTTCACCGTCACCCCCCTGCCCAACAGCGATGGCAGCAACTCCGGCCTCCAGGTCGCCACAACTAATATGGGGTATTGGGATGCCCGCGGAACCACTCCCGGCATCAATGACGATGACCGGATCTTCCACACCGAGAGATGGGCGGACCAGGAATACCAGGTCCCGGTCGACAACGGAGAATACGAGGTCACGCTCTATTTCGCTAACTCCTATAGCGGCACCTCCGGCACCGGCTCGCGCTTCTTCCACGTAATTCTCGAGGGTGTCCAGCAGGACGGCTTTGAGCACTGTGACCTGATGAGCGACACCGGCTTCCGCGGCAGGGCGAACCCGGTCTTCGGCTTCGACAACCTGTACGACCCGGTGGGACACGCGGAGATGCTCTACTCCTCGGATCCCTGCAATTTCGCCGAATGTGACAACAACGGAGCCCTCGGAGAAGACGACCCGGACTTCGACCGAATCCTTCCGGCTCGCGAATGCGGCAACGCCGCCGCCGCCGCGCTGCGCTACACCCTGTCCGTAGACGATGGGGCCCTGACGATCGCTCTCACCGAGCCCGATGCAGGCGCCGGCGAGCCCGCCTCGCCTGACCCGAGTCCAAAGATCTCCGGGATCTCCGTGCGCCGCACCGATGTAGCCCCGCCGCCGCCTGAGCGCTGCGACAACGGAATTGATGATGACGAAGACGGCGCTACGGACTGCGATGACACGGACTGCGCCGATGCCGCCGGCTGCCAGGCTCCCGCGGGCCCGACCTTCGTTCGCGGAGATGCGAATTCCGATGGCAGCATCAATCTCACCGACGGGGTCATCCCCCTGCTCTTCCTGTTCTCCGGCGGCGCGGCCCCTGCCTGCGCCGATGCCGCGGACACCAACGACACCGGCAACATCGAGATCACCGACGCGATCATTATCTTCAGCTGGCTGTTCACCGGCGGCGCGCCGCCAGCCGCGCCATCTCCTGTGAGCCCTGGCTACTCGGCCGAGGAGTGCCGGGGAGACCCGACCGATGATGCGCTGGGCTGCGCGAGCCCATCTCCCGTCTGTCAGTAAAACAGCGTCGCCGGCGGAGGCCTGCAGGCTTCAGGCTTCCGTCGGCCGACCGCTTTCCCCCTCGAGGATGAGGGCATCGACCACAGCCGAGGTGTCGCCGGTCTTCTCAAAGACTCGGCGCTGCCGGGCATAGCTTGACGGGCCACGGACCATCCGCTGGAGCAGCGGAACCTGGCCCGCGCTCCCGAGCCGGTCAAACACCGGGGCGAGATCCTCCAGCAACTGTTCCATTGTCTCGGCGATGGGCCGCTGGGCTCCATCCTCGTCGACAATGGTCGTTCCCTCCATGCTGTAGCGCGCCGCCCGCCACTTGTTCTCCGTCACAATCCTCGGGTGCAGGATCGGCAAGGTGACGCCTTCGTTGATCTGTCCCTGCAGGAAAACAATCAGAGCCTGCACCAGGGCGGCGACCGCCAGGTTTTCCCCCATCGTCGGCATCGCGTCACAAACCCTCACCTCCACCGTGCCGAAACCCGGGTGAGGCCGCACATCCCACCAGACCTCTCGAATGCTCTCGATTCCTTCGGAGCGGATCAGTGCGCCCACCAG
>CBFHWB010000034.1:27837-31367 GCA_965659285.1 Planctomycetota bacterium
GTCCGGCGGTTGGAAGCGTCTCGAAGATCTTGCTGCGGCAGGAAGCCAGCCCGGTGTCCTTCCCCTCCCAGAACGGAGAGCTCGCGCTCAGGGCGAGCAGGTGGGGCAGCCAGGGCTCCAGGTGGTTGATAATCTGTATCGCCGACTCCGCGTCCGGCACGCCGACGTGAACATGCAGGCCGAAGATCAACATCCGGCGGGCAGGCCACTGGACCTTGTCAACCAGCCGATGGTAGCGCTCATCTTCACTGACCTCCTGGTCCTCCCAGCGGGAAAAAGGATGGGTTCCCGCGCTGATGAGCGCCAGGCCGCGACGCCGCGCACACTCACGAACCCGCTCCAGCTTGGCGCCCAGGTCCGCCTCGGCCTCGCCAATGTCGGCGCACACATCGGAATTGATCTCGATGGTGGACTGGAGGAGCTCCTCCTTGAGCCAGCCGACCTCTCCACTGGAGTCGATGAGCTCGGCCGCGGCCGAGGTCAGCGCCCTTGTCTCCCTGTCAACCAGCTGAAGCTCTATCTCAACACCAAGAGTCGGTTCCGGACTACTATTGAATTCGAACTCCATAAGGCTGCAGTATACGGCAAGAGAAGAGCTCGTGAGCGTTTTTTGCTCCCCAGCCAGACGAGGAACGGAGCGCCGAGATGGGCCCCGCAACAGAAGACCAGATCTACATCGGAACCTCCGGATGGTCCTACAAGGACTGGGACGGGCCCTTCTATCCGCAGGGCTGCAGCCAGGAGATGCGCCTGGCCCACTACGCCTCACGCTTCAGCTGCGTAGAGGTCGATTCAACCTTCTACGGCGTTCCGAAGAAGGAGACTGTACGCGCCTGGGCCGAACGCACCCCTGGCCGCTTCCGCTTCGCGCTCAAGGTGCCGGGTATCGTGACGCATGGAGCCCAGGGCTCTCGCCCGATCCTGGAGAATGTGCTCAAGGATCAAGGGGGACACCTGCCGGACTTCCTTGAGACCGCGGCGCTCCTCGGCGACAAGCTCGGCCCTGTCCTCTTTCAGTTTCCCTATTTTCGCATCCGGGAAATGGAAGAGGAGGACTTCCTCGATCGCCTCGAGGCGACCCTCGACCGGCTCCCCGCTGACCTCCGCTACGCAGTCGAGCTCCGCAACAAGGGTTGGATTGGGGCGCGTTATCTCGCTCTCCTGGGGCGCTACGGGGCCGCTGCCGTGCTGATCGACCACCCCTACATGCCCGGGCCGCGACAGCAGCTCGAGCTGGGGATGGTCACCACGGATTTCTGCTACGCCCGGCTCCTGGGCGACCGGCGCTCCATCGCGAAAAAAACCTCCTCCTGGGACAGGCTGGTCGAGGACAAAGGGGACCGGGTAAAGCAATGGGCCGAGACGCTTCACCTGGCAACCACCCGGCATGGAGCGGCCTCCGCCTGGGCCTTCTCCAACAACCACTTCGCCGGACACAGTCCCGGAACCAGCGCCCAGCTTATATCCCGGCTGCGTGATCTGCCCTGAAACGGGCTCCTTTATCTTGAATCAGGACCCCAAAGTGTCGACAATCTATCTTTCACAAGGAGCTTTGCGGCATTGACGCCGCGGCCGGCTCCCGGCTTCATAAAATCGGTCTAATACGAGGAAGACATACCATGGCAAGGCTCGCGATCCTTCTAGTCTGTATTTTCTGCATCACCAACACCCTGCGAGCGGCTGATGACAAGAGCCGTGATATCGATGCCGGCTTCGGTGAGTGGAAGACTCTCTTTGACGGCAAGAGCACCAAGGGCTGGCAGAACGCCAAGCCGAAGCGACAGGCTGGAGGCAAGAACCTCTGGGCCGCTGAGGATGGCGCCCTCGCCAATATCCGGGGCGGAGTCAATGACATCTGCACCGTGGAAGAGTTCACCGATTACGAACTCGAGATCGACTACAAGATCCCCCCGAAGGGCAACAGCGGCGTGTACCTGCGCGGCACCTGCGAGGTACAGATCTTCGACAGCTTCGGCAAAGCTGACAAGGATCTCTCGAAGGCCGATTCAGGCGCGATCTACGGCGTCGGTTACGTAGCCCTGAAAAACGCCCAGAAGAAACCCGGCGAATGGAACACCTATCGCATCATCCACGTCGGACACAGGATCACAGTCTGGCACAACGGCGTGCTGATCCAGGACAACGTCTACCAGGACAAGTTCACCGGGGGCGCAATGGGAGTCTATCCCGGCACCAACCGGAAGCTCACCCCGAAGAAGGGGCCCCTCATGCTCCAGGGCGACCACGGCAAGGTCTGGTACAGGAACATCCGGATCAGGCCTCTCTGTGCCGGCGAAGGCTGGACAGCGCTGTGGAACGGCAAGGATCTGAGTGAATTCACCGCGAAGAACGACCGGCGGGCCAAGAAGGGGCTGCGCTGGGCCGTTGAGGATAACGCCTTCACCAACACGGCCGCCGGCGGCGGCGGCCATGACATCTGGACCAAGGGTTCTTACGGAAACTTCCTCGCCTTCTACCAGTACCGCAGCGACCCGAAAATTCACGGCGGCAACAGCGGCTTCTACCTGCGCGACCAGTGGGAGATCCAGATTCACGGGCCCAGGGGCGACGGCCGGAAAGAAGGCAAGCATGGCGATGGCGCGCTCTATTCCTACTATCCTCCGGCAAAGCTTTCCAACAACGGGAAAAACCGCTGGAACACGATGTGCGTCAAGCTGGTCGACAACAAGATCTCTGTCTGGCAGAACGGCATCCTCATCCATGACAACACATCGGTGCCCACCCGCACCGACAACCACAGGGTGAAGCCGCCGGTTTTCAGCAAGGCGCCGTTCAAGCTGCAGGGCGACCATGGCAAGGTCTGGTTCGCCAATATGAAGATTCTCCCTCTTCCTGACAGCAAGTAAGAGGGCACACCGGAAAACGGAAACTAATTTACGGAGCAACCACTATGTCACGATCAATCCTGGCGCTTCTGCTCTTCTCAGGCCTTCTTGCCCGCAGCGCGGAGGGCGCCGATGACTGGCTGCGTTTCAGAGGGCCGGATGGTTCCGGCGCCTCCCCCGCCACCGGCCTCGCGCTGACCTGGGGAGATGGAAAAAACGTACTCTGGGAAGCGAAGCTCCCGGGGCGCGGGGCATCGAGCGTGATCATCGTAGGGGATCGCGCCTTCCTCACCTGCTACAGCGGCTACGGCCTCGACAAGAACAATCCGGGCGACAAGGGCGACCTGAAGCTTCACCTGGTCTGCTACGATGCTCACAAGGGCTCGAAGCTCTGGGACCAGTCGGTGAAATCGACCGAGAGCGTTCAGGGCTACGGCCGTTTCGTCGCCCTGCACGGCTACGCCTCATCGACGCCGGCGAGCGACGGCCGCTCGGTCTACGCCTTTTTCGGCCCCAACGGCGTCATCGCCTATGACCTCGAGGGCAAGCTCCTGTGGCGAAAGAAGCTCGGCAAGAAAACTCATGTGTTCGGCACGGCCAATTCCCCGGTTCTTTATGAAAACCTGGTGATCATCAATGCCGGGGTCGAAAGCGGACGCCTGGTCGGCCTCGACAAGAAGTCCG
>CBFHWB010000035.1:0-30985 GCA_965659285.1 Planctomycetota bacterium
CAAGGGCGACTATAAAGGCGTTGAGACCTACGGAGACTTCCGGAAATTGCTCGCCCGCAAGGATGTCGACGCGGTCGTGATCGCGACACCCGACCACTGGCACGCGATCCCCGTTGTTGAGGCGGCGCGCGCCAAGAAAGACATCTACTGCGAGAAGCCTCTCTCGCTGACCATCCGCGAGGCCAGGGTCATGGCCGACACCGTTAAAAAGGAAGGTGTCATCTTCCAGACCGGCAGCCAGCAGCGCTCCGAAT
Source organism: Planctomycetota bacterium (assembly GCA_965659285.1). Lineage (GTDB taxonomy): Bacteria > Planctomycetota > UBA8108 > UBA8108 > UBA8108 > UBA8108. The sequence continues at coordinate 255 of CBFHWB010000035.1, forward strand.
GCGGTGGACGATTTCACCGTGCCTGTGAGCTGGTCAGAAACGGGAGGATTGGAGAGGTGAAGACCGTCCATGTCGGAGTGGGAGGGCCTTCCCGGGAGTGCAACCTTCCGGAACAACCGACGCCGAAGGACGCTGACTGGAACATGTGGCTCGGACCCGCGCCCCTGCGCGGCTACCACGAGGCGCTCTGTCCCAAGGGAGTCCACGGCCACTACCCCGCCTGGCGTAACTTCAAGCCCTACTCAGGTGGAGGCATGACCGACTGGGGCGCCCACCACTTCGACATCGCGCAATGGGGGCTCGGAATGGATGAGAGCGGCCCGGTGGAGGTCCATGCTCCGGACGGGAAAGAATTCAAGCGGCTCACCTATCGCTACGCCAACGGGGTCGTCATGTATCACGGCGGAGCCAACGGGGTCCTCTTCACCGGCACCAAGGGCAAGATCGAGGTCAACCGGGGACTGCTGCGAAGCGACCCCGCTGGAATTCTGAAGGAGAAGATTGGCGATGACGAGGTCCGCCTCTACAAGACCGGACATCATATGCGCAATTGGGTCGAATGCATCCGGAGCCGGAAGGACCCGATCTGCACCGCGGAGATCGGCTGCCGCTCGGTGACGATCTGCCACCTGGGCAATCTCGCCTTCTGGAATAAGTGCTCACTGAAATGGGACCCGAAGGCCTACCGGTTCATTGGCAACGACGAGGCCAACACCTGGCTCGACAGGGAGAGACGGTCGCCGTGGAAGCTGGAGGCCTGAGCGGGAGGTTACTTTTCGGCCTTGCGGAAGACCGTTACCTCCATCGCATCCCGCTTACCCCACGGGAGATCGATATCGAACCATTCGGTTTCGCTTTCGTGTAACGAACGAACCCGGTCAAGATAGTCCTTCATTCCCGCCGCGCCGATGCCCACATTGTCCGCCACCACCAGGGCTCCGTCACTGAGGCGACCCTCGATCCCGGCGTAGCAAGGTCCGTAGTTGGCGTAGTTGCAGTCAAGAAAGAGAAGGTCGACCTCCTCGCTGATCGCACGTACGAGCTCCCTGGCATCGCCGGTGCGCACCTCGACCCTGTCCGAGAGTCCGGCCTTCTCGAAAGTCTCACGAGCCTGGCGAGCCCTGTCGGCATCAAGCTCGATCGTGATCAGTCGGCCCTTGCCGAGCTTCTCCAGCTCACGGCCAATCCACAGCCCTGAATACCCCAGGGCGGTTCCACACTCCACCACCACCGCGGGCTTCCGGCTGCGAACCAGCTCGGCAAGCCGGGCGCCTTTCTCAGGGCCGACCATGTAGACCGTCTGCTCACGGCAGATCCTGTCGAGCTCTTCAATCATCGTCGTCACCTTGTCTGCTCGAGGAGCCTGTGAAACCGAAACGGGACCGGAAGCGCCGCCGCCGGCTCCATCGCAGCCGCAAAGGGCGACAGCCAGAACGAAAGCGAAAAGGTTCCCGCGACACCAGGCGTTTTTCTTCATAACCAGAGCTCCCTGCCTGTCATGGCCCCATCTTCGGCCAGAACTCGCGCTGAAGCAACCTCCGGGAAAGGCACGTTCGGCTCTCAGGGGGAGATCCGGCGGCGGTCGCGTGGAAAGAGCGTCGCCTGCTTGACGTTCGCCAGGCCCAGCAGCTGCATCGTAAATCTCTCGAGGCCAAGGCCGAGACCGCCATGCGGCGGCATCCCATGCCGGAAGGCGCTTACGTAATAATCGTACTCTTGCGGGTCGAGCCCCCGCTCCTTCATCTTCTCACACAGCAGGGCGTGGTCATGAATGCGCTGGCTGCCGGTGGTCACCTCGAGGCCGCGCCACAGCAGGTCAAAGCTGCGAGAGGTCTCAGGGTCATCCTCGCGGAAGGCGGTATACATCGGGCGCTTGGAGAGCGGAAAGCCCACGACGTAGAGAAAATCAGAGCCGTGCTCCTGCTCGGCCCAGGCGCAGAGCAGTCGCTCGCCCTCAGGGTCGAGGTCCCCCCTCTTGCCGCAACGATGGCCCTGGTCCGCGAGAATCTCGCCGGCCTCCTTGAAGGTCACCTGGGGTATGTTTCCATCCACCTCCGGCGCCGTCGCCCCGAGGAGCTCGAGCTGGGCCTCGCAGCGCTCCCTGGCGGCGGCCAGCATATGTCCCACCAGGCCGATCTGCATGGAGATGATGTCCTGCTCGTCGCTGATGAAGCCCATCTCAAAATCCAGCGAGGTGTATTCGTTCACGTGGCGCGAGGTCTCGTGTTTCTCCGCGCGGTAAACCGGCCCGATCTCGAAAACCCGCTCGAGGCCGCTACCCACCATGATCTGCTTGTAGAACTGGGGCGACTGGGCGAGGAAGGCCGGCTGGCCAAAATAATCAATCTCGAAAACGTTGGCGCCACCCTCGGTGCCCGTTCCGACAAGCTTCGAGCTCTTGATCTCGGTAAAACCCTGGGACCTGAGATAGGAACCGAAGGCCTCGACCAGAACCGCCTGGACCTCAAAGACGGCGCGGATCTCCGGCGCCCTCAGGGAGATCGGCCGATTGTCGAGAATCTTATCGAGGTGCGTTTTCGCCAGGACCCTGGGCCGGTTGATCTCCAGCGGCGGCTCCTCGGCGGTCGAGATGACCTTGGCCGAGGTAAGATGAACCTCGACCCCTCCCGGCGCTCGGGGCTCCTCCACCACCGTGCCGGTTACCTCGACAACAAACTCCTTGCCGAGGTTGGAAAGGTCGACCTCGGCGGATGGCTGGGCAACCGCCTGGATCAGGCCTCCCCGATCCCGCAAGACAAGGAATTGTACATCCTTGTGGTTACGGAGGTTATGTACCCAGCCAGCGAGGCGAATCTCCTCGCCCTGGTGGGCTGCGGCCTGAGACGAAAGAAGGCGGTCCATATCGACAGATCCTGCGAAAGTGATGCAAAACGACGATTGTATCACGCAGAGGGGCGACACCGGAAGAGGGCTCGGAGAATCCTTCAGCGCTTCAGATGGAGAAGAGGCGGGCTGGAGAAACCTTCGTAAACTCTTCCCACATTAGAGCTTGCAGTGTCTCCATGGTGAATGTAAAGCCGGTATTTAAAACGAATGGATTGCCCCTTCTGTAGCCGATAATCGCCCTTGCCTGCCGCTTCTTTGCCGTAAAAATGCCGGTGGCCAAACGGGTTAGCGGCAAAAAGACCGTAATCCCGGATGTGCCAATGGGTCGGATGGCGGAAGCTCTCGGGATGGTCCATGATCGCAACTCCGACCACCTTGCCATCGACCGGTCCGTAATAATCGATCCATTCCGCCGGCTTACCCCAGCACTCCGCCGCGCCCAGGCCTCCGCGGGCATTCTTAATGGTGCCGCCGCTGGTTTGTTTCATCGTGCCGGCCACACGGATACCGAAAGAGCCCTCCTTCGTCGAGCCGAAAAAAACCTCGCCCTCCGTAGCCACCAGGCGGATGTCAAAATCCATCAGCACCTGTCCTGATGCAAGCGGGATGATCCGCACAGCCCTGCGCTCCTCGAGAATCTTTTCTCCCTTTACGGTCTCCCAGCTGTTTGTCGAAACCAGCCGGCCGTAGACGGATCCGGACTCCTTGCTCTTGAAGCCCCGATGAACAATTCGTCCCGTCGTCTTGCTCTCGGCCCAGAAGTCCACGCCATTCACCTCCCCATGGGTAAACCACAGGGATCGATGGTGCGGATGATCCGCGCGCTCACCCTTGACCCCCCGCTTGAGAGGATAATGTCGTGTCAGATTTCCGCCGGCAGGATTCCCCAGCGGGTAAAAGTAGGGCTTGAAGAGACCCTTGCCGCCGTGAACATAGCTGCTGAAGATCTTTCCATCGATATCGATGCGGCTCGAACCAGTCCCCTGTGTGAGCACCTTCACGCGGTCCTTCCCCGCGGGAGGCTTCCCCAGGAGCTCGATGACCCACTCACCCTTCTTCCCGGCATGGAGCCCGGGCGAAACCCAGTGGACGATGACTCCGCCCTTGATCCGCTCGAGTTGGGCTGGAAGCTCCTTGCCATCGGAGACCCGCCGGATCCTGGCTCCGGGCAGGTCGGGTACGCCCTGCAGCCTGAAGCTCAAGGGTGTCCAGGCCAGGTCTCGGGCTGGCGGATCGGATACGACCACCAGCCGGGTTCCGGCGCGGAGGCTGGGAGGGAAGGAGAGAGCCGCCAACAGCAGGATGGGGAAGAAGCGCATTGTCATACTCCGGATGTCGTGGGAGGCCATGATGTGCTCAGCCCTCACTCTCAAGCCGGGCTGTCCCGGGCTCGGCAAGGACCATCAAACCAGAAGAGCCGGGTATGGTAGGGCATTGCGGCCCGCAGGACAAGATGCTCGCACGGAGCGGCGGCACCCCGGGAAAGCCCTGCGCCAGGTCAGGGCGATGCGGTCGGAATCAACTGCCTTCCTCAGGGGCGGAAGCCCCCAGCGGCACCTCCTGCGCGGACCCCTCCGGACCCGCCCCCGCCTCGCCTTCTTCACCAAGGCCAAGACGCTCGTAGGTGCGGCCTTCGGTCGGACAATCCCGTGAAAGCAGTGCCTCCTTGTAGAGTTTCTGCCCCCAGTCAGTTGGATATTCACCGGTCAGGCAGCCCTCGCACAGCTCGCACTCGGAGAGGCCGAGCGCGGCGTTCAGCTCCTCAACTGTCAGGTAACGCAGCGAGTCGGCGCCCAGGTCCGCGGCCAGCGCCGCAAGGCCATCGTCAGCCAGTTCCCCCTTGACCGGTTTGTCGAAAAACTGCGGGGCGATCAACTCGCTGACCGTCGACATGTCGATCCCATAGCTGCAGGGCGCCATGATCGGAGGACAAGCCACGCGCACATGAACTTCGCTGGCGCCGCCGTATTGCTTGAGCATCTTCACGATAACGCGCAGTGTCGTCGAGCGAACGATGCTGTCCTCGACCAGGAAGACCTTCTTGCCGCGCACCACCTCCGGCAACACGGTGTACTTTCTCTCCACCCTCGCCTTGCGATTCTTGCCCTCGATAAAGGTTCGCCCCACGTAGCGGTTTCGTATCAGGCCTTCCTTCGTGGGAATACCCAGACGGTGCGCCATGGCATCGCAGGCCGCCTTGGCCGTATCAGGCACCGGGACCGCGATGCAATCCTCCGAGTTGACCTCCAGCGGCTCCACATCGGCCAGCGCCTCGCCGAGCCGATTACGGGCGAGATATACCGACTTACCGTTGAGCTCCGATGCGACATTGGCAAAATACACCCACTCGAAGAAACAATGCGCCTTGCGCGGCGAGGTGGCGAACTGCTTGATCTCGTACCCCTCGGGCCTGACATGGATCAGGTGGCCGGGCTCCAGGTCGCGAAGATCCTCAAAGCCCTTATTGGCAAGAGCGAGGCTCTCGGAAGCGGCGCCAAACAGATTTCCGCGAAAGCCGTAGACCAGGGGGCGAACGCCGAGGGGGTCGCGCGCCAGGATCAGGTCTCCATCCGCGTTGAGGAAGGCGAGGCTGTAGGCACCATCAACCGTATCGGCGATATGCTTGAAGACCTCGACGAAATCAGGCTTCTTATCTCCCTTGTTGGCATAGGACAGGTGGTGCATGAACAGCTCGGTGTCGGTGTCATGCGCAAGATGGTAATCGCCCTTGTCCTGCTTGAGGAGCTGGTTGCGCACCTCGGCGTAGTTGGCGATGTTGCCGTTGAAACAGAAAGCGAACCACTTCCACTTGCGGCCATGGTGACGCTCGAAAGGCTGGGCGTATTCCCGACCCTCCTTGCCGCAGGTCGCGTAGCGGGTATGGCCGATCGCGGCGCGGCCGCTGTACTCATCGACAATGGCCCGGAACTTCCCCGGGTCGGGATGGGTCAGGTGAAACACATCCGTCACGCTGCCGACCTGCTTGTAGGTATCGATCAGCTGCGCGGCGTTTTCATCGTAGCGCGTGAGACCCGCTGCGAGCTGACCCCTGTTCTGCAGGTCGATCAGCATATCCGGAACCAGCTTGGTTACGGAGCCCTCGTACGGTTCTCCTCCGGAGTCCGGCGACTCGTCCAGCCGGTATACCGCGGCAATGCCGCATTCATCATGGACCGAATCTAGCACCTAAGACAGTCCTCGCACACTAAAGACAGTCTGCAAAATTCCTCAACATCTAACGCAGAACCGAACGATAACCGCCTTAACAAAGCGAGTCAAGCTTGGCACTCCCAAGAGTTATTTCTTATTCCGACGCTTCTGCAGCCACTCGCTGACGTGGCGGCCCGGGCAGGCTGTCGGCCCAAGCCCTTCCCTTGTCCGGACCGCGTTGTGCGTATAGACCTCAGCGGAAGAAATATCGAAGAGCTGGCGAAGCTTGTCGAGCAGAATTCCAAGCCGGGCCAGCTGCTGCGGAGGAGGCTCCTGGAGATCAAAATTCCCCAGCAGGAGCAACCCTATGTTGCCGGTGTTGAGCTGCCGGGAACCGGCATGCGCTCCTCTCCTGTCGAGATGACGGCCCTCCCAGACTCGACCGGCCGGATCGACAATGTAGTGATAGCCAATGTCATCCCAGCCCTTGACAGACATGTGCGTCTCCTGGATCCCCTTGATCGCCAGGGAGGCTGCCCGCTCATCGAGCGCGGAAAAAACTCCGCCGCCGGAATGATGAACGGTGATCATCCGGGGAGAGCCGAGGCTCCCGGTACCCTCAACCGCGGGCGCCGCCCCCCACTCCTTCCTTGCGCGGGCGCCCACCTGCGCCGCGATGCCTTCACGCCAGAGCGCCACAGGGTCAGGCTCCTGCCGCAGGATCGCGGCCATAGCGGCCAGGGCCAGGCTGGCGGCGACAACCCAACCGAGACGAAGACGAATCTTTTTTTTCCGTCCACCCTTCATGGCTGAAAATTTTAACCTCCCGCGAGACCGGAAGAAAGGCGGCCCCTGACCCTTCAGGGTCCCCGCAAAGTGATTACCCTCATATTGCTTGTGCTGACGCCCCTGAGGCGGGAAGATGTACCTTTGTGGGTCAGGCTTCAGCCAGGACAGACAACCAATGAACGTCAGAATTCGGATACTCGCCGGTATCTCTTTATGCGCGGCCTTCGCCCTGGCTCCGGCGTCGGCAGACGCGCAGGAGATCATCATCAATGAGATCCACTACCACCCGGCCGACGGAGCCTCCTCAGGGGAATTCGTCGAACTCTATAATTACGGCGAACGCGCGGTCGACATTGGAGGGTGGCTGCTTGGAGGAGCGGTAACCTACGTTTTTCCGCCGGAAACGACCATCGCCGCGGACGACTACCTGGTGATCGCCCGGGACGCCGACCTGCTTGCGGACCGCTATGACCTCGAGAGAGCCTCTCTTGAGGGAAACTTTTCCGGCAATCTCGACAATGCCGGAGAGCTGCTCCAGCTCTGGACACCCGGCGGCTACATGGTCTCCTTCGCCGACTACGGAGAATCGGACTCCTGGCCGGAGACGCCCGATGGCCTGGGGCCATCGCTTGAACGTCTCTCCCCGGATCGCGAAGAAACCGATCCGCGGGCCTGGGCGGCATCGAATGTCGTCGGGGGGACGCCCGGAGAACCCAACTCGGTAAAGATCACCTCGGTCGAAGCTCCCCGGGAAAACCGGGTAGCGCTCGTCGACCGCGGGGCGGAATTCAGCTTCTTCAGAGGAACCGAGGCTCCGCCCGAAAACTGGAACGGGCTCGACTTCGACGACGGGGACTGGGACTCCGGACCCGCGGGCTTCGGCTATGGAGACGGAGACGATGCGACGGTGCTGGACGACATGGCGGGAAACTACCAGAGCGTCTTCTTACGACACCGCTTCGAGGTGGCAGACCCTGCCCTGGCACAACAGATGATTCTCTCGGTTGATTACGACGACGGCTTCGTCGCCTACCTCAACGGCGAAGAGATCGCACGGGCAAATATGGAGGCCACCGAGTTCGACAGTCCCACGATCGTCAACCACGAGGCCGGGGTGGTGGAAGAGTTTCCGGTTGAGAACATTGGCGTGCTGCGTGAAGGCGAAAACATCCTGGCCGTGCAGGGAAATAATACCGGTCTGGGAAGCTCCGACTTCAGCCTCTCCCCTTTTCTCGACATCATTGAGCGGGAAGAGGAGGAGGAGGAGGAAGAGCCCAATCCGGAGCCCGCGCCCAGGGACCTGGTCGTCAACGAACTCTATATGGGAGGGGTCGGCAGCGGGTGGGTTGAGCTCTACAACCCGACAGACGAAACGGTCGACCTCGGCGGAAGAAGAATACGCCTCTTCCCGCTCGAGGCCGGCAGCTTCACCTTCCCTGAGGGCCTGGCCCTGCCCGCCGGCGAAAGGATCGTGCGCTTTGAATCGCAGCTGGGCTTTGAACTGGACGGAGCCCAGGCCATTCTTGTCGATGATGGGAACGGACGCTTCATCGACAGCCTCAACCCCCGCACAACTCCCGCGGGCTCCTCCAGTGGACGCTTCCCGGATGGGGCCGACAACAGGGTCGTCTTCTCCGAGAACACTCCCAGCATGGCAAACCGCTACGAGCCGCGCGACGACATCGTCATCAATGAGATCATGTATCATCCCGCCGACTCTGCCGGCGGCGAGTATATCGAGTTGCTGAACCGCTCCGGCGAGCCGGTCGACCTTGAGGGCTGGGCCTTCACCCGGGGAATCGACTACGAGTTTCCGGCCGGCACGACGGTAGGCGCGGGCGAATACCTGGTGCTGGCCCGGGATCCTGCCGCGCTGGAGAAGCACTATGGCCTCGAGGGCGCGCTGGGACCGTGGGATGGAGCGCTCAGCAATACCGCAGAGACTCTCCTGCTGAGAGATGCCAACGGAAACACCGCCGACCGGGTGCGCTTCGCCGACGAAGGGAGCTACCCCGAGTCACCCGATGGGGAGGGACCATCCCTTGAACTCATCCACCCCGGATTGGAAAACCGCTACGGGCCGGCCTGGCGGGCGAGCGAAGAGCAGGGGTCGCCCGGACGCTTTAACACGTCCTCCCTGCCCGACCCCGCGCCTGTCATTGTCGGCGTACGTCACCAGCCGATCATTCCGACAGACCAGCAAAGCGTACGGATCCTGGCCGTCGTCTCCGACGACCGGCCACTCCAGGCCGTCACACTCGCCTGGGAAGTCGATGGCACGGAGGACTCGCGACAGTCCACCGCCATGGTCGATGATGGCGAAGGAGACGACGGGGTGGAAGGCAACGGTGTCTACGGAGCCGACATCCCGCCACGCGCGGATCGCGAGGTCATCGCGTTCTGGATCGACGCGGAGGGCGCCGGCGAACAAGCCGTCCGCGCGCCGGCGAACGCCCCGGAACGGCCGTTCCTCTACCAGGTCGAGAACTCTCCGGCCGATGAGCTTCGCCCTCTCTATCGGGTGGTCATGCGGGGAGACGCCCTGCGGAGCCTGCGAAACCGCGGCAGGGGAAATAACGAACTCCTGAACATCACGCTGGTCGCGGATGGCCGCGCCTGGCACAACCGCGGCATCCGCCTGCGAGGATCGTCGGCGCGCAACTGCAACCCACTGAGTTACCGGATCCAGTTCGATCACGATTCAGATTTCCATGGGATCAAAAGAATCAACATGAACGGCTGCAACGCGGACCAGCAGTGGCTCGGGCTGGATTTCCTGCGGCGCACGGGAACCGCCACTCCGCTGGCGTGGTTTCGGCGGCTCTCATTCAACAGAGAGCTCGACCCGGGCTGGCATCTTCGCGTCGAGGTCATCCGCCAGACGTTTCTCGAACGGGTTTTTCCCAACGATAACGATGGCAACCTCTACCGCGGAATCGGCCAGGCGAACCTCGACTACCGAGGAGAAGACGCCGGCCGCTACCGCGGAGACTACCGCAAGGACACCAACCGGGATGAGGACGATTACACCGACGTCTTCGATCTCTGCCGCGACTTCGATCGTGTAGAAACCTCCGATGATGACTTTCCCGACGCGATCGAACAGAGAATTGACGTTCTCCAATGGAGCAAGTATTTCGCAACCTTCGCGATGCTCGGTTCCACCGAGAACAGCATCGTGTTGAACAATGGCGATGACTACTTCCTCTACCACCGCTTCAGCGACGACCGATGGGTGCTGCTGCCCTGGGATCTCGACAGCTGCTTTGACCAGGCTAACCAGGTGCTCTTCCGGCCGACAGTGGACCAGATCGAGCGTTTCCTGGAGCACCCCCGCTACGCCCCGGACTATCTCTGCTATATCGCAACCTTCCTCGAGTCGGCCTGGGGAGATGAGCAGGTCGACGCCCGGATCGACCATGTCGCCCCGCTCTTCGCCGGCGGACGGGTCAACCGCCTGCGTGACTACGCCGACCAGCGGCGCGCCTATCTCAATGAACGTATCGATACTCGCTTTGAGATCACGTCCGTACGCGGAGGAACCATCTGCGACGGCGTCCTCTACCCGAACCGGGCGGTGGTGACAATCCAGGGCATCGCTCCCTCCTGCGGCTCCTCCGACATCTTCGTCGGTGAGACCCGGGCTGTCTTCGATTACAGGGATGGCATCTGGAGCGGCAACGTCGAGATCAGCGAGGCCGGTATTCTCGAGATCGTGGCCCGGGACCGCACCGGCTTCGAACGCAACCGGATCGACCTGCCGACCGAGGCTCCACTACAGCGAAAAGCTGTCGAGGGCGTCGCCGGCGAACAGGAGGCCGGGGCCGACTACATCGCCATGCTCTCTACCGACTACACGGAGGTGACGGATCCCGACGAAGACAACATCACCTGGGCATTTGCCGAAGGCGTAGAGGCCTCCCTGGACCCGAACGGCAGAGTCCTGGCAGCTCCGAACGATGGTGATTTCCGCAGCCTGCTCCAATCCTCCGTCATCTACCGCCTGCGCTTCAACCAGCCCGGAACCTACCGGGGCTACTTCCGGGTTCGCGGCTTCGACCGGAACTCCAACAGCTTCTGGAGACCGGGCGGCTTTAACGTGGAGCCGGACATCAACATCAACACCGGGAACAACGGCCGTCTCCAATGGCGCAGCGAGGGAGATTACGTCGTTTCCCAGGAGGATGTCGACGCGGGCAGGGTGCTGGAGTTCATCCTCGGAGTCCGGGAGTTCAGGGCCCAGGTCGATGCCTTTGTTCTCAGCCTTGACGCCGACATGGTCGAACCCGAACTCAACGAGCTCTTTGGCGAGGGGCCCGCCGGCGCCGCGGGAGCGTGGCCGGCGCTTAGCGTAACACCATCCAGCGAGGCTCCCCTGGAAAACGGCTCCGTGGAAATCACCTTCGATGGGCGACGTTCCCACGACGGCTCCTGCGACCAGGAAAACCTCGCGTTTGCCTGGGAGAAGCTCTCCGGGCCGGAGGGCGCGACCTTCGCAGGCCCCGCCGACCTGTCGGTGCTGAGCATCGTCTTTACCGAGGCGGGAGAATACCTCTTCCGCCTGACGGTCTCCTCAGAGGAACTTCCCGACAGCGAGAACTCGAGAGATTTCATCGTGACCATAACCGATGAAGCTGCGCCAGATATTGTCTCCTTCCTGCGCTGCGATTCCAATATCGATGGAGAAATCACGCTCGCCGATGCCGTCTTCACCCTGCGGCACCTGTTCCTTGGTGACTCCGATATACGCTGTGGAGAGGCTATGGATTGCGACAGCGATGGGGAGATCTCCCTCAGCGACGCGGTCTTCAACCTGAACTACCTCTTCCTTGGCGGCGCAATTCCAGCCAGCCCCTTCCCCGCCTGCGACAGCGGGGCCGCTGAGAATTGCGAAACATCCAACTGCCCTGAGTGAGACGCGTCCCCTGATGCCTGCCACTCAAAAAGATCCTCGGTGGCGAACTGCCGGCGCGGCAGTGGTCGTCCTTCTGTTGTGTGGATGCGGCAGGGAAGGCTCCCCCGGCAGGGAGCAACTCCAGGAAGAATTTCGTCAGCTTGCCGAGGGCTTCGACCGCGAGACGGGAACCCGGCGGATCTCCGCCGCGGAGCTCAGAGGCCGGCTCCGGCAGGAGCAGGCGATCGTGTTGGTGGACACTCGTGAACGGCCGGAGTTCGATGTCGGCCATCTGGGAGGCGCGATCCTCCTGCCGCCGGCGCAGCTCGCGGACGGACCGCTTGAGCTCCCCGAAGACGCCCTGGTGGTAACCTACTGCACCGCCGGTTACCGCTCCGGCCTTGCCGCGGTAGAACTCGAGCGGCGCCTGGGGCGAGACGTCTACAGCCTCACCGGCGGCATCATTGGCTGGTTCAACAGCGGCGGCCCGATCGTCGACAAGCAGGAGCGGGCGGCTGACCAGATCCACCCCTACAGTGACGAATGGAAGAAGTACGTCAACGAGCGGCGCTGAAGACGCGCGCTCACGCGCCCGCATCGCTTTTAGCGCCGGTGGACTCGGCGGGTTGCGCAGCCCCTACGAGCTCCCGGTAAACCAGCCCCCCGAGCACCGCCCCCGCCACGGGCGCCGCCAGGTAGACAGCCAGGGTGTCGAACAGCCCCCTGGGCCCCGGCAAGGCGACCTCACCCCAACCGGCGAGAGCAGCAAAGATCCGCGGCCCGAAATCCCGCGCGGGGTTCAGGCAGGCCTGGGTTACCGGGCCGACCACCGCCACCAGGAGAGCCACCGTGGCGCCGATAAAGAACGGATCGAGACTCGCGCCCGGCCGCGAGCTGTTACGCCTGTCCGTCAGGGCGAAGACGCAGAAGGCAAGCAAGGCTGTTCCCAACATCTCCGCGAAAACCGCGGCCCCAAAGCCTACCGTATCACGATGGCCGTCCGCGGCGACGGAATGAAGCCTGATCGTCGGGTTGGGATGATACTCGCCGTACATGGCGGCGGTAACAATGCTCTCCGGAGAGCCCCGCACGATCTCGTTCTGCAGCTCATACTCCGCGATGGTGCCGGAAAAAATCGCGTAAAGGCAACAGGCCGCAAGAAAGGCGCCCGCCAGTTGTGAAGCGATATAGACCGGAGCCCGGGCCCGGGGAAAGCCCCGCCAGCAGGTCATTGCAATGGTAATGGCCGGGTTGATGTGGGCGCCGCTGATATTCCCCACCGCGTAGATCGCCAGCGTCACCGCGAAGCCCCAGACGCTGGCCACCTGCCAGCCGCCTTGCAGGGCATCGAGGGTCACGGCCGCATGGACGGATCCACATCCGAAAAAAACCAGGAGGAAGGTGCCGAGACATTCGGCTATCGCGCAGGAGCGCAAGCGGGACTCTTGATGCATGGCAACATTAATAACCGACAACCGTAAAAGGAGAAAACATCTCTTTGAAACTATAGCCCCGAAAGACAACATTGGATGGCACGGCGGCACGCCGCAACATCCGCTTCCCGCACCCGGGCGAGCTCAACTGAGAACATTAAACGGACGGAACGCATGAAAACGAAGATGGCTGGACTGCTGCTGCACCTGTCCCTTGTCGGAAGCCCGGCTCCCGTCACTGGCGCCGAGGACCGCCTCGACCCCCTCGCTCCCTGGCTTGCAAGACCAGGCGCAGAGGTGATCCGGGAAGATTTCAGCTCTGGGGAAATCAGCGAGCGCTGGTTTTTCACCGAATGGTGGGCAACCGGCGATGGACTCCTGCTGCGCAACGAGCTCCCCGGAAAGAACAAGCGGCTCTTCTGGAAAAAGCCCGTCTACCGCGATTCGGTTATCAGCTTCTCCTTCAGCTTCCGCGGCGCCGAAGAGATCCGCCTGATGTCCGGCACTCCCGGAAAATACAACTTCGTGATTCTCCTTCGCCGGGATCATTTTCGCGTCAACACCGCGAGCGACTCAACCGTTCCGCACCTGCCGAGCATCCAGGGGGAGTGCGCCTTCCGCTTCGACCCGGAAAAATGGTACCGGCTCCAGGTCGAGGTCCTTGGAGAAGAAATCCTGGCCCGTATAGACGATGAACATTTCGTGGTCGGACAGCATCCGATCATCGACCGGGAGCGCAGCTACTTCGCCTTCCAGGTCGATGGTCCCTCCGCCGCCTTTGACCGTGTTCGCCTGAGCAAGGGGGCGGCGGTTGACGGGTGGGCAAAGCGTCGTGCGCGGCTCGAGAAGACGCAGGCCGGACGAGTCGCAGTACCCAGGACGCTGGCTGAACGCCATAAGAACCGCAAGGTGATCGCCAGGGATCGAGCCTGGAGAGTCGACCCCCGGTACCGGGAGCTCGTCAGGAACCATGAGAGGCTTCGCGAGGACGCGCGCAACCGGTTCCCGGCGGCCTATCTCTCCGCCAAGGCGGCGAAGAAGGCGGTCTCCGCAAAACGCAAGGCGCTTTTGAAAAATGACCCGGCCTACAAGGAGCTCACCCACGCCATCAACAAGGCGCGACGGGAGGAGATTCGCTACCTCGAAGAAAAACACCCCAGGCTCTCGAGCCTTCCGGCCACGCAATACAAGGCCGAGCTGCAGCGGCTCCGCGTGCGCGCACGAGCGGCCGACCCGGCCTTCAACCAACTCCTCGAGTCCAGGACCATCCTCGAAAAGAGGCTCGACAGCCGCTACCCGCAGCTCTTGCTCACCAACGAAGAGGTCGTAGCGAAACGCAAAGCGGCCATTAAGGAGCTCAACGAAAGCTCACCGGCCTTTCGGGAAAGCTCACAAAAGATCGGCCAGGCCTGGCGTACCCTGGAGAGTCATCTCCTGGAATCCGACCCGGAGCTGGCTCGGCTCGAAAAAGCGTTCCAGGCAGAGAGAAAAAAGCGGCGAGGCGAATAAAAAAACTGTTCGCCGGCGGTCTCAGAGCCTTTATTTCAGACACAAGACCTTTTAAATAATAGACTTAAGGTCCATCCTCGCGGCTCGCGAGTTAACCTTGCAATCGGAGGCCTGAAATTCCACAATTCAAACGAACGTTTGAATTAACATGGAACGCCAAGAACTCCATCTGACGAAAGACCGCCTGCTCGATGCCGCCGAAGAACTCTTCAGCGACCGCGGCATCGATGCGACCAGCCTGCGGGCTGTCACCAGTGCGGCCGGGGCAAACCTTGCCTCTGTAAATTATCACTTCGAATCCAAGGACGGCCTGGTCAGGTCTGTTTTTCTCAGGCGCCTTGAGCCGCTGAACAACGAGAGGCTCGAGTTGCTCGACACGCTCGAGGTCGCCGCGGCCGGATCGCCCATCGAGCTTGAAGCGATTCTCGATGCATGGGTCATGCCCGCCCTGCGAATGGGACAGAGCCCCGAGGGCAAACGCTTCAAGAGGCTCCTGGGCCGGATCTACAGCGAGCCGGGCGACAGCCTGCAGACATTGCTGCGGGAGCTCTTCGGCGAGATCCTGCAGCGCTTCAGCGCCGCGATCGGCCGCACCCTGCCCGAACTCTCCGCCGAGGAGCTGATGTGGCGAGTGCATTTCATGCTCGGAGCCATGATCCACACCGTAGCCGACCAGCCATCCATCAGGGCCTTCTCCGGAGGGCTCTGTGACCCGTCTGACATCGAAGGTGTTCGACGGCGACTCATCGACTTCGTCTCCGCAGGGCTTCGATCGCAGATGGGAAGAGAGAAGCCGGGACAGGATCCGGGGGCGAGCGAATGAAAAACCTGCGCCGACTCATACTGCTTACGCTGGCCTTCTTGCCGGCGGCCTGCGCTTCCTCTCCCCCGACCGAAACGCCGGCGATCGGCACCCCGACCCCCGGGGGGTGGACGGCCCCCGGAGAGGTCGATGACGGCGCCCCTTCCAACGACCCCGGCTGGTGGAAGACCTTCGGCGATAGCGGACTGGACACGGCCATCGAAGAATGCCTGGGCAACAACCACGATCTGCGGATCGCTGCCGTGAGGGTGGACCGGGCCGAGGCCCAGGCCATCAGCAGCGGAGCCGACAGGCTCCCTACCCTCCGGCTCCAGGCCGACGGGGCGAAATCACAACGCAACTTCATCGGCTTCCCGATCCCCGGCACGAACGGAATTCCCCGCAACCGCTTCTCCAACTACGGAGCCGCGCTCAATCTGAGCTGGGAGATCGACATCTGGGGGAGACTGCGCTCAGCGAAGGCCGCGTCTCTCGCTGACCAGGAGGCCGTCCTGGCCGACCTGTACGGCGCCCGGTTGTCCCTGGTCGGACAGACCTGCAAGGCATGGTTCGCCGCCCTGGAGGCCACGCGCCAGGAGGAGCTTGCCGCTGCGACCCTCGAAAACTACCAGGCCAGCGAGAAGCAGGTGCGGGAACGCTATGAACGCGGCCTGCGCTCCCCTCTCGACCTGCGCCTGGCCCGGGCCAATCTTGCCACCGCGGAGGACAACTTCGAATCCACGAGAATCCGCAAGGATGGCGCCTTGCGCCAGCTGGAAATCCTCCTCGGCCGATACCCCGCGGCAGCCCTGGAGGCGGCCACCGCCCTGCCGCAAATCCCCGGCGAGGTGCCCGCAGGGCTGCCCTCCGAGCTCCTGGCAAGAAGGCCTGACATGCTCTCCCTGGAGCGCCGCCTCGCCGGCCAACGGGCCCGCCTGCGGCAGGCGAAGGTCTCCCTGCTGCCGAGAATCAGCCTGAGCAGTTCGGCTGGGACCAGCACCAACGAGTTGCGCGACATCGTCAACCAGGATTTCTCTGTCTGGAGCCTTGCGGCGAATCTTCTGCAGCCCATCTTCCAGGGAGGACGGCTCCTCGCGGGAATTGACCTGGCGGATGCGAACCTCCGCGAGGCCCTGGAGACCTATGCCAAGGGCGCCCTGCGGGCCTTCGCCGAGGTCGAAACGGCCCTCGCCCTGGAGAACTTCCTGGCGCGCAGGGAGGCGGCCCTGTCCCGCGCCGTAGAACAATCCCAATCCGCCCGCGACCTGGCGGAAGACCGCTATGCCCGCGGCCTGGATGGAATCATCACCCTTCTCTCTGCCCAGCGCGACGCCTTCCGCTCCGAAAGCCTGCTCCTGCAGGTTCAGCGGCTGCGCCTCGACGCCCGGGTGGACCTTCACCTCGCCCTCGGCGGCGGCTTCTCCCCGTCACGGGACAAAGATGTCACGGTAACCTCGAACGAAACACCATGAAACTCTTATTGAAAATCCTGCTTCCAATCGTCGTCGTCCTGACCGGTGTCGCGGTCTTTTTCATGCTCTCGAGCGCCCGCAAGCAGCCCCGCACTCGCCCTCCCGTTCGCGAGCTCCCCGCGATTCGAGCGCTGAAGCTCGAAGCCCGCGACCTCCGCGTCTCCATCAGCTCCCAGGGAACGATCCGCCCGCGCACCGAGAGCACACTCGTTCCCCAGGTCTCGGGAGTCATCACCTGGGTCTCGGACTCCTGGGCCAGCGGGGGCTTCTTCGCCAAAGACGAGACCCTCCTGAAGGTCGACCCAAGCGACTACGAACTTTCGCTCGCCAAGGCCGAAGCCTCAGTGGCCCAGGCCGACCTGCGGCTGGCGCGTGAGGAGCAGGAGGCCGATGTCGCCCGCAGAGAATGGGAGAGCCTGCTCAAGATTGACCCGACCATGGAACGCAAGGCCTCGCCGCTCTTGCTGCGCGAGCCGCAGGTCGCCGAGGCCAGGGCGGCTCTCAACGCCGCCCGCGCAGGTCTCGCCAAGGCCCGGCTCGACATCTCAAGGACAGAAATCCGGGCCGCCTTCGACGGGCGCATCCGCGAAACCTTTGCCGATGTCGGACAGTTCGTGAACCAGGGAACTCCCGCCGCCAGGGTCTATTCGGTTGACTTCGCCGAGGTGCGCCTGCCGATCAATGACAGCGACCTCAGCTTCATCAACCTGCCGCTGGCCTACAGGAATGACGCCTCTCCTGAATCGCAGCCCCTGCCCGAAGTCCTGCTCTACGCCCGCTTTGGCGGCAAGGAGCTGGAGCCCTGGAAGGGACGCATCGTTCGCACCGAGGGCGCCATCGACCCACAAAGCCGTATGGTGCACGCCGTAGCCCAGGTGCCCGACCCCTACGCACGCTCCAACCCGCAGCGCCCGCCCCTGGCGGTCGGGCTCTTCGTCAAGGCCGAGATCAGTGGCCGAACCTTCAGAAACATCGCGGTCCTCCCCCGCAAAGCCGTAAGGGAAAACGGGCTGGTTCTCGTCGCCGAGAAGACGGAGGAGGGAGAGCACCGGCTCATCAGCCGCAAGGCGGCGGTGATACGCCTCAAGGGAGATGAGGCGATCATCAACCTGGGGGCCTCGGAGGTCGCCGCCGGCGACCTCATCTGCATCTCTACCGTCGAGGTGTTCAGAGAAAAAATGGCCGTCACCCTCGACGCCTCCGGGGAGACTGAATAAGAGTCATGCTCAGCTGGTTTGCCCGAAATGGCGTCTGCGCCAATCTCCTGATGCTCCTGATCGCCGTCGCCGGCATGGTGACGCTCTCGGAGGTCAAGCAGGAGGTGTTCCCCGAGATCTCCACCGACAAGATCCTGGTGAGTGTCGCCTACCCTGGCGCCGCTCCCGCGGAGGTCGAAAAGGGCGTCTGCCTGCGAATCGAGGAGGCCGTGGATGGAGTTGCCGGGATCAAACGCCTGAACGCCACCGCCAGCGAGGGCGCCGGGACCGCGACCATCGACGCCCTGCCGGGCACCGACATCAAGACCCTCCTCGAGGAGGTCAAGATGCGGATCGACTCGATCACCACCTTCCCGGAAGAATGCGAGAGGCCTCTCGTACAGGAGCTGATCCTGCGCCGACGGGTTCTCGAGGTGGCAGTCCATGGCGAAGTTGAGTATTCCTCGCTCAGGAAGGCGGCGGAGAAGGTCCGCGATGGTCTCTCATCCATCGACGGAGTCAGCCTCGTGCAGCTCACCAACGCCCGCCCCTACGAGATCTCCATCGAGCTCTCCGAAACAGCCCTCCAGCGACACCAGCTGAACTTCGACCAGGTCGCGGCGGCGGTGCGGCGCTCCTCGCTCGACCTGCCGGGCGGGTCGATCAAAACAGGCGACGGCGAGATCCTGCTGCGCACCAGGGGACAGTCCTTCAGCGGCGCGGAATTCGCGGACATCACCATCCTGACAAGGCCCGATGGAACCCGCGTCAGGGTCGGAGACGTCTGCGCCGTGCGGGATGGCTTCGCCGACACCGACCAGGAGACCTTCTTCGATGGCAAGCCGGCGATCATGGTCAGCGTGTTCCGGGTCGGCGACCAGAACGCTACCGACATCGCCGAGAAGATCGCTGGCTACATCGAAACCGAGGCCGCAGGACTGAGGCTGCCGGATGGGCTGAGCCTGACGATCTGGCAGGACGATTCCAAGGTGCTTCGAGGCCGGCTGGATCTCCTGATCCGAAACGGCCGGGCAGGCCTGGTCCTCGTCTTCCTGTCCCTGGCGCTCTTTCTCAAGCTGCGCCTCGCCTTCTGGGTCGCCCTCGGGATCCCGGTCTGCTTCCTCGGCGCCATCGCCCTGATGCCCCTGTTCGGCATGTCGATCAACGTGGTCTCGCTCTTCGCCTTCATCGTGGTGCTGGGAATCGTCGTGGACGATGCGATCATCGTGGGAGAAAGTATCTACCGGGCCGAGCACAGTGGCCGCCCCCGGCTAGAGGCCTCGATCGAGGGGGCGCGGCAGGTCGCTCGTCCGGTCATCTTCGCCGTCCTGACCACCGTCGCCGCCTTCTTTCCGCTGCTGACGGTACCCGGAAGCCTCGGCAGGATCATGGCCGTGATTCCCACCATCGTTATCTCAGTGCTGCTCTTCTCTCTCATAGAATCCCTCCTCATCCTGCCCAACCACCTCTCCCACGGCCGGCCGAAAAAGAAACGGCGGCCCAATGTCGTGACCGCAGCCTGGGGCGCGGTCCAGGGAACGGTCGAACGCGGACTGGCCTTCGTCATCGACCGCTTCTATTCTCCCCTGCTCGACTTCTGCCTGCGCTGGCGCTACCTCTCCGTCGCCGCCAGCCTGGCGATCATCCTCGCGACCAGTGGACTGTTCATTGGCGGGTGGATCGAGTTTCATTTCATGCCCAAGGTGGACGCCGACAATGCCGTCGCCTTTGTGTCCATGCCCCAGGGAACTCCCGCTGAGATCACCAGCCGCGCCATCCGGAAGCTGGAGGCTTCGGCCCGCGAACTCGAGGCCGAGCTCCGTTCCGAAGGCCACAGCAAGGGCAAGGGAGTCTTCCGCCACATTTGCAGCTCCCTGGGCGGGCTGCCCTTCCGCGAAGCCCAGGGGAACCGCGGCGGCCGCTCGGGCGGCTTCTCCGGCTCACACCTCTGCGAGGTGAATATCGAGCTCGCCCCCGCGGAAGAGCGCACCGTCAACTCAAACGAGATCGCCAGGCGATGGCGGGAGCTGACCGGCTCCATCGCCGACGCCAACGAGATCACCTACACCGCGTCTTTCTTCAACACCGGCGATGCCGTCAATGTCGACCTGGCCTCCAGCGACCCGGAGGAGTTGAACGCCGCCTCCACCCTCCTGAAGGACAAGCTCTCGCGGCTCGAGGCCGTCCACGACATAACGGACTCCTTCCGCCCCGGCAAGCGTGAGCTCCAGTTGCGCATCCGCGAAGACGCCGAGCACCTCGGACTCTCCCAGGCGGACCTCGGACGGCAGGTGCGCCAGGGCTTTTATGGCCTCGAGGCCCAGAGAATCCTCCGGGGGCGCGACGAGATCCGGGTCATGATCCGCTATCCCGAAGCTGAGCGACGCTCTCTCGGGGACATCGAGAACATGCGCGTGCGCACACGCGACGGCTCGGAGGTTCCCTTCAAAAGCGTAGCCAACATTGAATACGGGCGCGGCTTCGCCTCGATCAACCGCGCCGACAGGCGCAGGATTGTCACCGTCAAGGCGGACGTCGACAAGGGAGCCTCGAGCTCGAACGCCATCAGCTCGATGATCGAAGAAAAGATCATGCCCGAGATACTGGCTGACTTCCCGAGCGTACACTATTCAATGGAAGGAGAGCGGCGGGAAAGAATGGAGTCCCTGGCCGGGCTACAGAAAGGCTTCGTCCTCGCCCTCTTCATGATCTTCATCCTGCTCGCGATTCCTTTCAAATCCTACCTCCAGCCCCTGATCATCATGTCGGTCATCCCGCTCGGGCTCGTCGCCGCCGTCTGGGGCCACATCTTCATGGGAATGGACATGACGATCTTTTCCATGTTCGGACTGGTCGCCCTGACGGGAGTCCTGGTCAACGACAGCCTGGTCATGGTTGACTACATCAACATCTCCCGCAAATCTGGCGCGAAACTCTTCGAGACCATCGTCCAGGCGGGGAGAGTGAGGTTTCGACCGATACTCCTGACCTCGCTGACCACCTTTGCCGGGCTGACGCCCCTGCTGCTCGAGCGCAGTATCCAGGCCCGGTTCCTGATCCCGATGGCGGTGTCTCTCGGGTTCGGGGTTCTCTTCGCGACCGTCATCTCGCTCGTGATGGTGCCCGTCGGCTACCTCATTCTCGAAGATGTCCAGATCTTGAGGAGGAAGCTCCTCCTCTGGTGGCGGGAGGAAGAAGAGCCGAAGGTCTCTGGAAAAGAAGACGGGGCGGCGCCGCGACAGGCCTCGATGCCTGAGGCAGCCCCGCCCCTTGCGTAATTCGCGGGCGCCGGGCGGATCACTCCGCCGGCTTGGCGACCCCGATCACGCCCTGGGAAATCCTCGCGCCGGCGTTGCCGGTGGGCTGGCCTCCATCGTCAACCTTCGCGTGAATGATCACGCCGCGTCCGACCACCGGGTTTTTCAGGCCGGCCACGGAGATGTTCTTCGCCACGATCGTATAGCTCGCCGCGCCGTTGGCATCGGCCTTGAGATTTCCGAGATCACCGGCATGGCGCTGAGTCGTTGCCGGGAGACCATGGTCGTGACCTTCAGGGTTGTAATGACCGCCGGTGCCCTTGCCATTGTCGAGCCGCACGTCGCCATATTGGTGAACATGGATCGCGTGCTGACTATCGGGGCTGAGACCCGTGATATTGGCCTCGACCTTGACCCCATCCTTCGTCTGGGTAAACACCACCGTGCCGGCCGCCTTGTTGCCCGCGGTGGGATGCATGACCGCCACCACCTGGGGGACACCCTTCCACTGCGAGCCGTGCTTGTGCTGCGCGCCGGAGGCGCCGTGGTGCATAGTTCCGGTACAGGCGGTCCCTGTGCAGACAGCGGCCAGAAGCAGAACAGCGAAACAGCAGCGTGAGAATGACTTCATGGTCAGGCTCCTTAATGAGAGTAAAAAATTTTCCGATGACTCCATCAATGCCCGCCGCCAACAGGCGGGATCCGCCATGTTAAGACTACCGGGGCGATAAAAACAAGGGGCCGGCCCACCTGTCAGGCCAGATAGCCGAGTTCGGAAAGGATCTCGCCGCAAGCCTCCTCGACCTCGGCGACCTGGCCGGGAGCCAGGTTTTCGCGATAGCGCCCGATGCGGCGGGAGTGGTTATCCACGTAGTGCCGGACCTGCTTGAGAGCATGGTAGGAGCCCTCGGTCTCATCCTGAATCTTCAGACAAAACTCGGCGACGGCTCCGGGAGCATCGAGGCCCATAAAGGCGAGCGCCTCCTCCGTGATGGCGAGGGGGCGCTCAACCAGGCTCTCGTAACGAAGCTCCAGGTAGCGGCCTCCAAGACGGGCGCCGTCAGAGCGAGCCGTCTCAACAGCGATCCGCCACTGGTGCGCGCAGCGAATATGGTTCTCCTGCGGGTAACGCTCCAGCAGATCTCGCCAGCCGGGAACCTGCAGATGGCCCCAACCCTCGCCCCGGTTGCGGAACATGAGGGAGGCCGCGGTATCACGGCCGTCTCGAATAATATGGATAAACCTCCCCCAGGGGAAAAGAGCCGCGAGGAAAGGCAGGCGCAGAACGTGCTTCGGGTTCTTCTCGAGCAGCACCTCGCCAGGCTCTCCTCTCAGGTGGCCGGAAAACTCCTCGTAGACCCGGCGGGCAAGATCCGGGTCGGCGGTGGCCGCCTCCAGGCGATGATCGGCGCCCTCCTCGACGATCGAGTTCCAGGCCGGGCTGAGCTCAAAAAGATAGGTGACGGCGGGGTGGGAGGCGAGCGCCTCGCCGAAGATGGATGTCCCCGACCGGGCGCAGCCCAGGAGAAAAACCGGACGCGGGATCAGTCCGCGCCCCAGGTCCAGGACGTCGTCTGGAAGGGTAGATATTTCTGCCATTTCTTTTCCACGTAATCCGCGCTGGGGCCGAACTCACGCATGAACTCTTCGCCCCAACGGCGCTTGATCTTTGAAGAACGCTCCCTGCGCTCCACGAGTCGTCCTTCGGAATCCTTGAACTTATGCCACGCGTAACAATCGAGAGCGTAGCTCTTATGCCCCCGCTCACGCGCGGTGAGACTCAGGTCAATCCCATAGCAATGAAAGCCCGGCAGCTCCGCGTCGAACTCGATGCCGTTTCGCCGGCGCACACCCAGCAATTGTTCATCCAGCGACTCAACCTCGTGGGGAAGGGGACCCTCGAAATGGTAACCGCTGGGGTCTGACCAATGGCCTCTGAGCTGTTTCTTTTCGCCCGCGATCACGCCCAGCGCCCCGACCGGACCAATGACGCCCCACTGCGGATCCAACTCCTCCAACTCGCGCAGGCCGCAGAAGAACCGCTTCTCCCATCCATCATAGAGATAGAGATCCTGGTGAACGAAGAGAACCAGGTCGTTCTTCGCCCTGGTGAGCGCCTCGCTGTAGAGCGCGGAGATGCTCTCATAGCACGAGTTGCCGGGGTTCTCCACCAACAGAAGCTCATGTCGACCGGCGCGGGAAACCGGCGAGGCCAGGAAATTATTACGGAGCTCCTCGTCATCGTTCACCGCGACCACGAAGCTGATGGCCTCCCCCGCGACAGCTCCTTCTTCGAGCAGGTTCTCGTGCTCGAGGGGGTCGTAGGCGACGTTATAGGAAAAATCCCGGGTCGTATCGTTTCTTCGGACGCTGATCCGCTTAAGCGGGTAGGCGTACTCCGAACGCACCTCGATACTGCAGGTGTCGTAGCTCTCCCTCACGCAATCCTCGTTCCAATAGAGGTAGCCGCGGTCTTCGCCGCAGAGCCGGCGATGGGGCGGCAGATCGAAAAGGAATCGGCCGGGGAAACCGGCAACCGCATCTCCCAGGAGGGTCAGGATGGTGGGAACGACATCGATAGTTGAGCAGGCGTGGGTTTCCCTCGCCGGAACCTCGTAATGAGCCTGGAGCACGGAAGGCAACCAGATCGCCAGGGGAACATGGGTCAGATCACCGTGGAGACGCCCGCAATGATGAACCCGGCCGCGCTCGGGCTCGAAGCTCTCGCCATGGTCGCTCATGAAGACGACGATGGTCTCCTCGAAATCGACCAGGCCAAGAATCTCCTCGAGACGCCGGTCGTAGCTCCGGATACCCGAGTCGTACTTGGCTGTGAGTTCTCGCTTCTGTTCCTCGAGCTCGACCCCCTCCGGCGGCTCACGCCAGATGTCGGGGCCATCTCGCACATCCCGCAACGCCGGGTGGATCTCGGCATCGAGCCAGTCCGACGTCTCCAGGTAATAATCCCTCCCCATGTGGTAGTCGTGTACCAGGTTGCTGTGAAAAAAGAGGAACCAGGGCGACTCGGAGTCCCGGCGCTTGCCGAGAAAATCACGAGCAAGCTCGAAGGGGCGGTCGTGATCTTCACGGTGCACCCACTCGTAGCTGTCAAAGCCATCGTCCCAGCCGAAGGAGCGCCACTTGGCCGGGCGGCGCTTGAAGCCGAGGCTCTCGAGATATTCGGACGAAATCCTGTCAGAGACGACATTGCCGTTGTTGGTGATCCCCACCCTCTCGTAGTGGTCGCCAAGGTAGTCGCCGAGCTTCGGCTTCCGAAACCTCTGATTGTGATCACACAAACCGTGCCCCTCAGGAAGCTGGCCCGTGATAATCGAGGCGCAGCCCGGCAAGGTCCAGCCCACGGGCGAATGACAGTCTGAAAAAAGAGTGGCGCCCTCGAGTCGACTGCCAAGCAGGGGCATGGTGTCCCGGCCATAGCCGTAAAAAGGCAGATGGCGGGCGCTGAGATCATCGGCGACCACCAGCAACACGTTAAAGCGGTGGCGGCGCTCCCCGGGAGAATAGGAAAGCTGTTTTGAGGAATCTTCGGGACTGGGCATCTGGCTTATTCTACTTTTCTTCAGACGAATCTCAAAGGCGCCCTATTCATCCTCGGCTTCGTTCTTTCCAGCCGCGCCCTCGATGTCTTCTACCTTCCTCTCAAGGCTTCTCAGGCGGTCATGCAGCCTCAAGAGCCCCAGGAACACACCCGTGACGAAGACGATTTTTAACAGATCCCAGAACATATCAGGCCTCCATTGTTGAATGTCTTCCGGCAATGAATCTCGTAAGAATACAACGTCGGCATCCACCGGACCCTTGCCCTCAAGGCTTTCATTCCGTAGATTCTGCCAGATTAGTTGTCTCTTCGCCAACCACAGCAAGGATCTCCCCATGGTCCATCCAGACCGCTACTTTGATCCGGACCCGACCATCCGTAAGCTGGCCTCCGGCCTGTACCAGTCCGTCGCCGGCCTGCCGCTGGTCTGCCCGCATGGGCATGTCGATCCCCGCCTGCTGGCCGAAAACGAGCCCTTTCCCGATCCGGCGAAGCTGATCATCATCCCCGACCACTATATTTTCCGCATGCTGTATTCCCAGGGGATCAGGCTTGCGGACCTCGGAATCGCTCCCCTTGACGGCGGCCCCTGCGAAGAGGACTCCCGCAAGATCTGGCAGCTCTTCGCCGATCATTACCACCTCTTCCGCGGCACCCCCACGGCCGGCTGGCTCCAACATGAATTCAAAACCGTCTTCGGTATCGAGGAGCGGCTCAGCAGCGCCAACGCGATGGAGGTCTACGACCAGATCGCCGCCAGGCTCGCGACCCCGGAGTTCCTGCCCCGCGCCCTCTTCGACAGCTTCAACATCGAGACTCTCTGCACCACCGACGCCGCCACAGACGACCTCGCCTTCCACCGCCGGATTCTCGAAGACGACTGGGCGGGCTGTGTGCGCCCCACCTTCAGGCCGGATGCCGTGGTCAACATCCTCGCGCCCGGCTGGAAGGCAGAGGTTGAAAAGCTGGCGGAAGTCAGCGGCCGGGACGTCTTGACGTTCGGCGACTATATCAGCGCCCTTGAAAATCGTCGGGAGTTCTTCCGGTCCCTCGGGGCGACAGCCACGGACCATGGCGTCTTCAGCCCCTACACGGCAAGCCTGGACGAGACCGCGGCCGAAGCTCTCTTCCAACGGGCGCTGGCGGGAGAAGCCGATGAGGCGGACGCGAAACACTTCACCGGACATATGTTGATGGAGTTCGCCCGCATGAGCGTCGAGGACGGGCTGGTCATGCAGATCCACCCGGGCTCGTGGCGCAACCATAACACCTCGCTCTTCAACGCCTTCGGCGCCGACATGGGCTGCGACATCCCCGTGGCGACCGACTACACGCGCAACCTCCAGCCCCTGCTGGCGCGCTACGGCGACCAGGCCAACCTCACCCTGGTGCTCTTTACTCTCGATGAGTCGACCTGCTCCAGGGAGCTCGCGCCGCTGGCCGGACACTACCCCTGCCTGCGCCTGGGGCCGCCATGGTGGTTCCAGGACAGCCGCGAAGGGATGACGCGCTTCCGTGAGCGCGTCACCGAGACCTGTGGGATCTACAATACCGCCGGCTTCAACGATGACACCCGCGCCTTCCCATCGATCCCCGCGCGCCACGACGTGGCCCGTCGCATCGACGCCAATTTCCTCGCGCGCCTGGTGGCCGAACACGTCCTCGAAGAAGACGAAGCGGCGGAGATGATCTCCGAGCTCGCCTACAACCTGGCAAAAAGCACCTATCGGCTCTGAGCTGGCGGAAGCGGCCGCCCCCGGGGTGGCCTAATTCGCCGCGGCGCAGCTCAGCTGGTCCTCGGTCTCATCAACCCCCTCCTGGGGGAAAGGTTCTCTCGGCGGCGAGCCGCCCTGGAAGAGATAAGAGAGGACGTAAACCGGGTCGGTAATATTGAGTGACCCGTCATCGTTCGCATCTCCCGCATCTTCGCAGGCAAGCACCTGCCCCCCTCCGACAAAGAGATAGTTGAGCGTGGCGACGGCGTCCGAGATGTCGACCGCCGAATCGCCATTCGAGTCGCCCCGGACAAAGCGAATGGGCACGGCCTCGGCATCGAGCACCACCACCGGCAGGTGGCAGTGATAGGCCTGGACCTCCGTGTCGTAGTACTCATAGACCCGGCTGACGGGGCCCTCTGAACGAACCGGGTAGAGAGCGCGCATCTGGAAGGAGAATTCAACCGCCTCCCCGCGCGCCAGGGTGTCAACATAAAGAATGACGCTCCGGCCGGCGACATCCACACGACTCGCCGTGCCCGCCTCGATCAGGGCGTTCAGGCTTGATCGAAGAGGTGAGAAGCCCGTCGGCACCCCGATGTCGGCGATCACCATGCCGGTGTTCTCCTTGGCGCCGGTGTAGACCATCCGAACCCGGGCATCGAGAATCTCATCGACCTCGATGCCCTCGCTGTCGTAATCCACCGTGATCTCCATGTCTCTCGGCGGCGGCAACTGCGCGTCAGGAAGGTTGAACTTGCTCGCCACCTGGAAACCTACGGAGCCGTCTCCGGCGGCGCGCAGCCGCAAGGGTCCGGCCCCGAGCGGCAAGGCAAAGGTGTGCAGCAGGTCGAAGTTGTCTTCGTTAACCAGGAGGCTCTCGATAACATTGTCGCCATCCAGCAGGCTGAGGGTCAGCGAGATGTCCCGGCGAACGGTCCGCGCGGCCACGAAGAGGGCCCGGATAGCCACCACGGTGTCCTGGGTTGAGCCTCCATAGCCTCCTATGGAATTCCGCTGGGTGGTCAGCCAGTCGATCGCCGCCGCCGCCTGGGGCCTCCCCGAAAGGAGCAGGGCCAGCGCCGCGTAGCCGGTCGTCTCAACCGGGTAGGGCTCCCAGTGAAGACCCGTCCCCTCGGCAATCGCAAGCTCGAGCAGCCGGTCCACGACGTCCTCGGCGACCTCCTCGTAACCCGCCACCGCCTGCAGGGCCACCGCCGCGATGGAGAGAGAATAGGCGTCGTTGTTGACCCGCAAGCGGTTGGCCGCGAGGTACGCGGCCGCCCGGTTAATAGCGCCCGTCACGCTCTCCGCCACCTCGACACCCTCAGCGTAATCGGTGAGCGCACGCGTGACATAGGCCGCCATCGAGTAGGCGTTCTCCAGGCCGCCATCCATCTCCCGGTGGATCAGGAAGTCATCCGTCCTGAAAGAGCCATCCTCGTTCTGCCGCGAGACCAGCATCCCGGCGCAACGCGCGAGCACAGCCTCATCAATGTCGCGGACCTCACGAGCGCCGGCGAAGGTCGAGAGCACAAAGGCGCTGAGCCACAGGCTGCCCTGGGGGCCGCCAAAGGCCGCGAAGCCGCCATCGTCGCTCTGGTAGGTCAGCTCCCTCTGGTAGCCGGTGTTGACGAAAAATTCCGCCTGGATACGGATCTCGGGACTCAGCTCTCCCACCTCACGCAGGTACTTCAAGATCTCGATGTCCGGAGCCAGGAAGATCATGTTCTGCTCGCCGCAGCCATAGGGCATCTGCAGAAGATCAGCGATGTTGTTCATGGTCTGGGCGACCGGGCTCGGGGTGATGTTCAGATAGGCGCGCTGCGAGCCGTTGATCACGTCGGCTGGAAAGCTGGGCGCGAGATCGACGGTCTGTCCCGCCTCGATCACGCTGTTGAATACCCGCTCCGCCGGGGTCCCCTCGGCGACCACCTTGATCGACTTGCGCACGGCATCGACCCGCTTGGAGCCTGATGCCGTAATCTGGATCTCGTATTCGCCCACCTCGACCGGCCGGATTGGAAAATAGACCGCCTTCGCGGAGCCGGCGGGCACCACCACCGTCGCGCCCGGGCTGCCGAGCAACTCGTACCATTCACCCTCGCCAAAGCTGAGGGAGACCTCCTGGTCGCTGTCGAGGTAGTTGAAGACGTCCACCTTGACCGGGAATTCCTCCCCACGCGTCACATCGTAAGGCAGGGACGGATTGACGAAGAATTCCTGGAAGGCCGTCAGTTCGGCCTCACCGAAGCCGAGCCCGGAAGGCGAGGTGGCGACCGCCGAAAGCTTCCAGCCGGTGATGTTGTCGGGCGCCTCCAGCTCGACCGTAAGCCGGCCGCTCTCATCGGTAAAGAGCACCGGCTCCCAGACCCAGGTCTCGGGGAAGTACTGCCGAACGCGAACCGTCTCGCTGCCGCCCCCCTCGGGGGAGCCTCCATCTTCATCTGCGGGATCCCCCCCCACGGCCACATCCGGGGGGGCGGGGAGAGGTCCGAAATCGTCCACCGCCTCCAGCCAGTCGCGCTGAAAATCCTGCCCGCGTCGTACCGTGACATTGTCGCTCGCCGCGACACCGAGGCCGACGCCCTCGATGACATCAAGGGCTCCGGAGCTTGGCGGTCGCTGAGGGCCGCCCCATCCCATGAAAGGTCCGCCGGCGGGCGGGCCGCCCCCCTCCTCTTCGTGGATCTCCGCGCGCGGCTCCAGGAAGCGGCTCTCGAGCTCGGCGAAGACCTGGGCGAGATGCAGCCGGCTCCGACCAAGAGCCAGCACCGACTCATCAACGACGGCGAGGCCGATCAGGGCGCGGCCGGGCTCGCCGGTATCGACGGTCACACTCACCGGATCTCCGGGCTCGACCTGCTCGCGGTCAAAGCTCGCCTGGACCATCAGGCTGGAGGCGGGACGGACCTCGATGACGGCGCTGTCGGCCGCCACCTCGTTCGTACGACCGAGGGAATAAGCCACCACCTTCGCCTTCGGAGCCATCTCGGGCGTCACCGTAAAGCTGAAGCTGTCCTCCTCCGTATAGCTCGACAGGACCGTGCGGCCGCCGCTGTAGACCTCGTAGTAGACGGTCGCCGCCTCGGTCGCCAGCGCTGAGAAGGTCACCCGCTGGCCGGGGTCGGCGGGCTCGTCGGAATCAGAACGGGCAACCGAGAGATAGTTCCCGGCATCCGAATAGGAGGCGGAAATCCGACGGGAGGCGCTGGTGCGATACCCATCAAAAACACCCTCCGACGTGACCTCAACGCTGAAGGTGTCGGCTGGAGGTGTAAAGTTCAGCTCAAATCGACCGTCAGCCACATCAACGGATCGTTCAATCCTCTCGATCCTCGATCCGCGGAAATCTTCAAACTCAATCGAAACGCTGATCGCCACATCAAGGGGAGCCCCACCAGGAGTTCTCGCGGTCAGGACAACCGCGGCGGGAATATCCGGCTTGACCGTGTCTGCCCGGGGAACCACTCCCAGCACAACGGGAGCCTCGACAACGGCCAGAACCTCACTGATCGATTCCGTATGCCCTGTTGAATCAGTCACATCAATATCAAGGGTGATCGACCCCTGGCCCGCGCCCTCCGGGGCTCCAGCGACAAAGTCAACCGGCGGAAGAGTGAACTCGAGCGCGCCCTCGACAAGCTCCCCCTCGATGACCGCGTACTCCTGCCATTCCCCCACGTACCTGCGGGCGACGATGTAACAGGTGCCCTCTACCCCGCGGCCAAAGAAATAGCGGGCATCGACGCTCCCCTGCACCTCCTGGTCAACAAGGGTCCAGTCTCGCGCCAGCTCAAGCCCGAGGTTGAAGCGCGGCAGGGTATATTCCTCCACCCTCACATCCCGGATGCTCTCTACATCTTCGCTCCTGGCCTTCACCTTCCAGGTACCAAAATTAACCTCGCTGGCAAGACGAAGCGAAAACGGCGCGACGCCGAACTCGTTGGCCTGCAAAGTGCGCCTGTCGATGCGGATCCCCTTGGCATCGTGAAAGCTGACCTCGACCGTACCGGCCACCGGGCGCATGGCGTTATTGACCAACACGACACGACCCTGGATGGTCTGGGATGGCTTGTAGATCGGCTTGTCGGTCTCAATCAGGATC
>CBFHWB010000036.1:0-30641 GCA_965659285.1 Planctomycetota bacterium
TATCTCAAATTGAGCCGGAATAACCGAACCCATATGATCAAATATTAACTAATTCTGACAGTCCCCACTGTCGCCATTTTCATCTTGTTTGTGTGTCTTCGCCGGAACGCCAACTACGATTCCCCCGTCAGGCACATTACGCCCCTTGAGGACCACAGCTCCAGCTCCGGTCATTGAATTTTCTCCGATTGTAACGGGCGCGACAAGCACTGAGCCGCTGCCGATAAAGGCATCATCTCCGACAGTTACCTGGTTCTTGCTGGTCCCATCGTAGTTGGCAAAAATAGTTCCCGCCCCAATGTTGACTCGGGCGCCGACATCTCCATCACCAACATAGCTCAAATGATTGGTTTTGCTGCCGGGGCCGAGGCGTGAGTTCTTGATTTCAACGTAATTTCCAACCTTGGCATTTTTTTCAAGACGCGCCCCTGGCCTCAAATGGGCAAAGGGGCCTACTTCGCAGCCGGGTCCGATCTGGACGCCTGCCCTGACTACGCAAAAGGGATGAATCCTGGCGCCGGAGGCTATGACGGCGCCCTTCTCTATGTAAGTGGAGGAAGGATCGTCTATTCGCACGCCATCTTCAAGGTGGTTAACAATCAGCTGATCTTTCATGATGCGTTGGGCCGCGGATAGCTCTGCCTGGCTGTTGACCTGCGCAGTCTCATTTTCATCGGCAACTTGAACCGTCTCCACCCTGGAGCCCGACCGGCAAGCCTGGACAACAACATCGGTAAGGTACCGTTCCCCCTGGTCGTTATCCGTATTCGTGGACTCGTAATTTTTATTAAAGACGTCCACCCCCATAAGGTAAGTGCCGACATTGACTTCGCAAATATTCGCGGTCTGCTCATCCGCATCTTTTTCTTCAACGATGCCGGCGAATTCCCCTTCATTGCGAATGATTCTGCCGAACCCGCGGGGATCGCTCTTTGTGCAGGCAAGCACGGTGACATCGGAGGAACTCGACGCGTGCTTTTCAAGCATCTCCTGGAGGGTAGCTGTGCGTAAAAAGGGAAGGTCGCCGTTAACAATAAATACCGAGCCGGCTTCCTGAGCTTCATCGAGGGCGTCGATCCCAATTTTGGCTGCATGCCCCGTTCCGAGCTGCTCTTCCTGGACAGCCCAGGTTATTTTCTTGTCTCCTGCAAATTTTCGATTCGAAAATCGCTCCAGAATTTTTTCACGGCCGTGTCCAATCACTACCACGAGGCGTTCAGGGGCCAGCTTGTCGGCTGTTTCAAGTGCATATTCCAGCAAGGGCTCCCCCATGAGTTTATGGAGAACCTTCGGGAGGTCGGACTTCATTCGCGACCCTTTTCCTGCTGCAAGTACAACTAACGAAAACATTTAGTTAAACTTATTTACAAAATGGTTGCCCGGTAGGGATTCGAACCCCAACTAACAGGTCCAAAACCTGCGGTGCTACCATTACACCACCGGGCATCGCGGAAAACTTGGAAATATAGCGACTTAAGCCCCTACTGTCAAAGGAATTGAAACACCGGGGGACTGTCTTAAATGCCCTGCCCAGGCTCTTCAAAAGGGGCGTCTTCTCTTAACTGCTTCACATGAAAGCTCAATTGCTCAAGTTGAACAGCCAGGTCGATTGAAACATAGGCGACATTCTCGGGAAGGCTCAGCACTGCGGGGGCAAAATTGAAGATCCCGCTGATGCCGGCAAAAACAAGCGCATCGGCCACCTCCTGGGCAGTCTCTGCCGGGACAGCCATGATTCCTAAAGAAATATCCCCCTCAGCCACGGCACGCGCCAACGCGGTGATATTTTTAACCAATAGTCCGCCAACAGGCTGGCCGATGATCGCAGGGTTGTTATCGAAGATGGCGGAGATCCTGAATCCCTGCTTTTCAAAGCCTCTGTATCTGAACAAAGCGGCTCCGAGACTGCCGTAGCCGACCAGGGCGACATTCCAGATTCGATCGGTGCCGAGAATCTTCCGAATTTCAACAATCAGATTTTCAATCTTGTATCCGATTCCAGGGAATCCGAATTGGCCAAAATAGCCGAGGTCTTTTCGAACCTGTGCTGCAGTGACCCCAAGAGCCCTTGCTAATTCCTTGGAAGATATAGTGGCGGCGCCTGTGATCCGCAAAGATTCAAGATGGCGCAGATAAAGGGAAAGGCGCGCCGCTGCGGCCTTTGGTACCAGGTTCTGTGGTTCTTTTTCGCCCGAGGACATCCGGTCAACTCAGAACTCTGAGGCCTTCACAGATCAGTCGGGACCAGGTTTCCATGTTTTCCGCTTTTTCCCCCAGGGCGTCACAAGGAACGAAGGAACCCTCGAGTTGCTCGACCTCCCGAACCGAAACATTCGCCTCCTGGATCGAGATCTTGAACACGATTCCAAAATGAACTGAACCAACCGGGTTGGAATCATCATTCAAGAGGCCGATGGTGGAGATGGCTCTTGGCTCAGGGACCGACAGTTCTTCCTCGACCTCGCGAAGAAGCGCTCTCTCGACAATGCCGGGGTCGATCCGGTCATCGACCGGGTTGATGTGACCGCCAACCCCGAGGCTGAAGAGATTGTGCAGCCTCTTTTCCCCGCCGCCTTTTTTCCTTTTCATGAGAAACCACTGCTCGCCTGCCGATGGCGAAGTGTGGGAGACCACCGCATAGGGAATGATCTGTTTGTAGGAAGGATCCTCCTCCACTTCGTCCCGTGGGAGGAAGAGAGCGCTCTCAGCCACCAGTTGAAGGACAGGGCCGGCCTCCTCCTCCTTGAAGCCCTGGAATGCGGTGGTTTCATTGCTGAAAAGTGTTTCCCGGGGCACCACCAATACCTGCTCGCCCATTTCATCCTCCACATATTTGTTGTCGGGCCCGGATGAGTTTACCCGGGCCGGAAGCCAGTCTACACCGATCGCCGGGGAATCGAAAAGGCAGATTCTGCCTGCCGCGGCAGGGCTGTCCCCGGAAAGCGTCCTATGGAAGAATCCCGCCTTTGCGCAGCAGCCCTTGAAGCTTCGAGTGTCTTTGCGGGGAGGCGGTTATGCCCAGTCCATCAAAGATACGCAGCAGGGCTTTCCGCGCATCTTCAGGACGCGTTGTTTCTACTTCAACCTCGAAGGCTCGCGAGCCATCGGGATAGGTCACCGCATCGCACTCAAGAAGGTGGCCTTCATATTGTCGACAGCGTCTGAGTGTGTCCAGGTAGCCGATGGGCTCCAATTCAATCTGCCCATAATGCTTCAAGACTGAACGTATCGCAGGGTGGGGCTCCCTGAGAAGTACGTCGGGCCGAGCCAGAGCCTCCTCGAGCAATTCCTCCCTGACTTCACCTTCAACTTCAACAACATCAAAAAACCCGGGAGTGCCCTCTCTCTCCCCTCCCTTCTTAAAGCACAGCACGACGGCTTCTCCCCGGCGGAGCCGAAGCATTCCCTGGCTCCTGGATAACAGGTAGGACTGTGTATCAAAATAATAATTGCGCAGGGTGGAATCTTCTCGCCCAGGAACTGCGGGGAGGCTGTCAACGATGCGGAGATAGTCAGGTTCCGAATCAATTCGGTATTTGAGCTCTAATTCGCGAGGCTCGTCCGGCATTGCAGGTCAGTCGTCCTTCATTCCAAATTGATGGAGCCAATCATCCACCTCTGAGTTGTCCGGCGCAGGCGGTTTTTCCTCATTGGCCGGGGCGCCTTCCCCGGGACCCCTGAAGCTGTCGAGCCTCTGCTGCAGGATCTCGATGAAGTCCTCTGAAGGAACAGGGGTGGCCCGCGTTCCGCCAAGCCTTCGTGTAATGTCTTTGCGATCCGAACTGACAACAAAGACCTCGCCTTGATCGGCAGAAGCCTGGATATAATCCAGGATCTTTTCATCTGCGGGGGTGCCCGATGGAGAGAAAGCGACCCGGACTCCGTGGCGAGGTTTCCCGGGCGGGCTCCCTCTCCCCTGGCCATCGTATACAACAATCGCCTCGGTATTGTCGACGGCTGAAAGAAATTCAACGAGCCGTCCTTCCAGGCCGGCCCGCGCCTCCTCCAGGCGCCCCTTCTCCATCAAGGCAGGGGAAAGCTTCCACAGCAGATTGTAGCCGTCGACTATGTAGGTTTTCACGTCAGCGCAGCTCCGCTCACGGCAAGGTCTCTGAGATCGCGGCGCAGAAGAAGCTCGGAAGCTATATGGTTGTCAGGGCATCCAGCAGGTTTCTTGCGCGCAACGAGACGTCAAGTTCTTCCAACAGGGACTGCTGGAATTCCGGGTCTTTGATGAAATGGTAGGCAAGGAAATCAACAAGGAAACCAAAGCTCGACTCTTCAGCGAAAGATCTCTGCAAAAGGGCGAGACCCTTGTTCTCTTCCTTCATGTCCTGGATGGCGGCCTCCAGCAGCGCCTCCATATTCGTCCGAAGGTTTGCTCTGTCTTCCCGGGATCCCGACGAGGTCTCCTCGAGTTCGTCGAGAGCTCCGCGCCGGTATATTTTCCCCCCGATCTCTCTCTCGACCCGGGCGCGCTTATCGCCCAAAAGGACGACATCGTAGGTTCCATCGTCTCGGGCTTCGTAGGTAATGATGCTTCCTACGGAAACCACCGAGTGAATCTCCGGGGAACCAAAATAGTTATTTTCAAAGCCTGGCTTCAACAGGGCCATGGCTATCCGGCCTTGATTGTCGAGAGCCTCGGTGAACATCTCGAGGTACCTTGGCTCAAAAATGTGTAGAGGTTGGACAATCCGAGGGAAGAGAACCACCGAAGGTAGCGGGAAGATGGGGATTGGCCTGTGGTCAAATAATTTCATTCGCCGAGACCTGGGGGCTTCGATTCATTCCTGTCAGCCCCATCATCGCCGCGGCTCCCCACAGTGTCAATCCAGTCTCGCCTGAGGTGTTTGTATTTTTCTTCATTTCCAAGATAGAAGCCCTTATGGGCCGGCTGCTGCCTGAAGCCCCGGTAGATCGTCGTGCAGAGGTAGCAAACGGTTACGTTTTTCCAGCGCCAGTAAATCAGGAAGTCGATACCTGCGAGGGCAAAGAGGCAGTAAAGTCCGGCAAGGTGCCCGACTAGAACCATCAGGAGGAATACGCACATCAGGGAGCCGACTGCAAAGATGACGCCCAACTGCCGGTTAAAATCCTTCTGGATGTAAAACTCTTTACAGCCGCATACCGCGCATTCCGTCAGGGGGAGATCCCCCGTGAAGTTTTTCAGACTCGCCTCAAAGGCGAATCCGCATCCCGGGCAGCAGCTATGGGCGCCGGCATTTAAAGCGGTGCATCCGCCAGGAAGATGGAACTCACGTTCGCAAGCCGGGCAGGCCATCTGTATCGAGGAGGCCCCTTCTTTATTATCTGGATCCGTCATAAATCAATCAGCAACTGCGGGGCTTTCTCAAGCGCCTGCAACGGCGCCCTCAACGCTATAGGACCAATCCCTGGTCTGCGAGGAAGTGCTTGGAAAGAATTTCACCGAAAAAAACAAAGGCAACCAGGACATAAAGAATACCAGTGGCCGACTGGTTAGACTCTAACTTTGCGCATCTCCATGCGAGCACAGCAAGAATTGCAGGCAGGAGAAGACCGAGGGATAGCCTGCATGCGACAAACAAACCGCCGGAAAGAAGATACTGAGTTAAGCCGCCGGAAAATGATTGCCTCCAATACTCATCTTGCTCGAACGCCGCGGCAACCATCACAAGGGCGCGAGCGGCGACAGCCAGGCAAAGGAGCCCGCTGATCAACTTCAATGGCTGAAAGGAAAGCTTTCGTGAAACAAGGTACCAATGGCCAAGGATCATCGATACCAGTGAAAATCCCAGGAGCAAAGCGGAAGAGGCGGAGCTAAGGAGGCAAACGGCCGGGGAGGCGACGCCAGGCGCGCGGAGGTCTTCAATATGAAGTTGAGCGGAGATGCCCAGGCTCTCCCTTGCGAGGCCTGACCAGGCAGCAAGGATGGCCATTGCAAGCACCAGGATGCTTGAGGTCCGCTGCATTGAAAGCGGCTTTTCCGCCGCCTCCGACTGATCAGCCTCGGGATGGGCCGGAATGGTGATCTCGTAAAGTATAAGAAACCCCATGGAGCAGAGATAAAGAGGCTCCATCGCAAGCCCCCGGCTGACCAGCGCGAAAACAAAGAAAAGGATCGCGATCAGTCCTACGAGCAGGAAAAACCGCCGGCCGAAAAGGCTGGCAGGCACCAGAGGGAGGATCGAAATCGATCCAACCGCAAGGGCCGTCGCGAAAAAATAGAACGTTGAGTAGGGCTGAATGGAGCCGCCCTCCTGGTGAAGCGGTCTTCCGTGCAATTAAGCCAAAGATGGCGAATCCAATCCCGGCAGCATAGCTATCTCGAAGAGATGTGCAATAGCTCTATGCCGCTCGGGGCAGCATTGTTGTCTCCGCCGCACCGGGCAGGAAAACGTACGAACTGCAACCCTCCAGAGGAGCTGACTATTCGGTGGTGTCGATGGCCGATGGGGTGGGGCCATCGCTGAACTGCAGGGGGGTGCGATCTTCATAGGTCTCATCCAGTTCGTGCCAGTAGACCATGTCGCAATCAGCAGGATCCCACACCAGGTAGACTCGGTGGTCATTCAACTCGGTGTAGAAATAGATGAAGCCCTGCCTCTGCTCTTTCAGTACTCCACCCAGGAGGCAAACCTCTTTTTCGAGGACATTCATCTCGGTGTCGTCTTCGGAAACTTTTCGTCGAAGGCTTTCAATCGTCTCCTGGATCTCAGGAGAATTGAACTTCCTTGAGATCACGACAAATTCTTCGAGCCGCTCTTTGAGTTTATGACGGTGCTCATAACAATTGATGACATCTCTCGAGATGCGGCTGAGCATAGGAGCCCTCTTGAGGACCTCCTCGGTCGTAACGACATCGGGTTCAGTATGCTGGTTTGCCATTGGCTATCGGGTCGCTATCGAGCTGACAGGAATGCGGTCTTGAGGAGCGGAAACCCTGAAGTGAACGACAGTTACCACCGGGCAATCGCTTGCCGAAACAAAAACCCAGATAGTAGGCGTCCCTCGCAGGTCACTATGCGATTCTAAAGTCGACACCCCGAGGATGCAAACCGCAATTAGCGGCCCTCTGGCCGATAAGTCGCGAAGGCCGGGAGGCGTGGAACTGAAGCTGAACCTCCGGCGCAGGGAGAATCAGCCTGGTGAGTCCGTGGGTTGGCCTTTGTTGGGCTCACTTTCAGCAGCCGACGCCGCGAATCTCTCCTCCAAATCATCCACTCGCCTTGCGAGGCGGTTAGCCTGGCTGATGGTTCGAAGTGAAAAAAGAAAGAGCAGGAGGCAGGTCGCTCCATAGGCGACAAAAACATACAGACGAAAATCAGGCATATTGTTCGCAGCGGCCTCCTGGAAATTTTCCGGTGTTTTGGCGGCCTGGGCAAAGACCTCGGTTGACCAGGAGGCGGCCAGGGCCGACATGGCCGCGATCAAGATGGCTGCAAGTGTACGAATCATAAAGCTACTCCCATTCAACTTTAAATCTGGGCTCGATTGAATTTTTCCTGGAGCCTGTCGAGTTGGCGGCATCTCTGGTAGTAATTCCTGCGAAGGCGTATCAGGCCGATGTAGAGAACAAGAAAGGAGGCCCATCCGAACCACTGGGTCACCTTCATCGATGTTGTGTCCAGCGTTAGCGACATGGGGTGGTTTTCTTTACCGAAGATCCGGATGGCGTAATAGACAACAGGCACATTGATTGAGGCGAGAATTCCGAAGACGGCGCAATACAACTCGCGGCGCTTTCCCTGGTCCATGGAAGAGCGCAAGGCGAGGTAGGCGGCGTAGGTAAGCCACATGAAGTAAACGCTCATCAGCCGAGGGTCGTTGATGACCCAGGTGTCCCACTCGCCCCAGGCGGCCCTGGCCCAGATCCCGCCGGTAACCAGGGTGATCGTGCAGGCCAGCATCCCGACCTCGATAGAGGCCACTGCCCACAGGTCCATGGATGGATTCTTGTTGCGCAGGTAAATGGCGCTGAACACCCCACCCAAAAGAAAGAACTCCATGCAGTTGAGCGCCGAGGGAAAGTGGAAAAAGAAAATCAGATAGCTTGACCCCAGTTGCCGCTCTTCCTGCGGCACCCAGAAACCGACAAAAGAAAGGGTGATGATGACCATCGCCCAGCCCAGCAGGTTATTCGTCTGGAGCTTCATGCCCCCAGCCCTCTCAA
Source organism: Planctomycetota bacterium (assembly GCA_965659285.1). Classification (GTDB taxonomy): domain Bacteria; phylum Planctomycetota; class UBA8108; order UBA8108; family UBA8108; genus UBA8108. The sequence goes on from CBFHWB010000036.1 coordinate 8,156, forward strand.
TCTCTGCGTTTCTTCGGAAGCAACCGTTCCGTCAATTGTCCGGATAGGGTTGCCTTGATGTGAACAAAAATTCTTATAAAAGGAAGCGGATCCCTATTCTTCGATAATCTTCGGGAAGACAAGGTAACCGGTAGTCAGGTAAATTGCATCAAGGGAGAGCACGGTGAGGGCGTACTTCCAAAGCGCCAGAGGGGGGCCCAGGATTCCTCCGGCCACCTGCTCGCCAAAGGTCGCCTGGCTGACCATGAGCGTGAGCAGGATAACCGGAACCATCAGAGGAAGGATCAGGATCCGGAGAACGATCTCGCCGCCCCCCCTCAAAGCCGTCGTCATCGAAGACAGGATAATACCGGCTCCGGAATATCCCAGGGTGAAGACGCCGATAGCGCAGAGGAGGGAGGGTATGAGATCCCAACGCATGAAGTTAAAGAACAACATGTAAATTCCCAGCAGAGCGATGCTCATCAGCATCATGTACACCCAGGTCGCCGCGACCTTCGCGAGATAGAAAACCCCCAGGTCGATGGGTGCAAGCTGAACCCCAGTGAGCCTGCCTCCCTCTCGCTCGGCGGCAAAGGACTGGCCCAGGCCGACCGTCCCGGTGAAGACGATCGCCATCCAGAAAAAGACCGGCCCGACGTTTTTCATCGCGACTGAATCCCCGCTTGTCCCTAACTGGGCGATGGTCAGCATCAGGACAGCGAATAAGGACATATTCAGTACGATTTCCTTGCGCCGCATCTCACGCAGAAAATCCCACCGAATCAGTGCAAAGAAAAGGGCGAGGCCGCTCATGTAACCCCCCCGCCGTCGAGTCCGACCTTGTCGACTATAAATCCATTCTGGATCTCGATACTTGCCGATGCGAGTTCCTCGCCAATTTCTCTGTGATGAGTCACCAGGAGAACTGTTCGCCCGCTGCTTGTGTAATCCCGGATGCAGTTTTTGAGCAGAGCCTGGCCCTCCTGGTCAAGCCCACCGAATGGCTCATCCAGAATCCACAAGTCAGGATGGTGCAACAGGCTTCGAATGAGGTTGGCCCGCTTGATCATTCCCTGGGAATAGGTTGAGACTGGATCCTTCCGTCTCGTATACAGGCCGAACTTTTCAAGAAGAGACCTTGAATGCTCCGCGTCGACTGCTCCGTATAATGAGCTGAAAAAAAGCAGGTTCTCTTCAAGGTTCAATTCGGCGCGAAGGAAGCTCTGGTCGCCAACCCATCCGGAGGCCGCCCGGATCTTTCTGTTGCCACGCCCGAGCGAGTGCCCGAGAACTTCCCCGCTTCCTGAACTGGGAGCCCATTGGGTTGATACGATGCGTGCAAGAGTCGATTTTCCGGCTCCATTGTGGCCATAGACCGCAAGGCACGTTCCTGGACGGATCTCAAGGCTTACATCGCTCAGGACACTGCGAAAGCCAAAGCTCTTGGAGACCTCCTGGAGACAAACGGCCCAAGCCTCTCCATTTCCGCCAGGCGCATTGGAGCGTAGCTCGGCCATATCAGCCCCCCCGCTTGTCCCTCAAGGACTTGTACAGGCTCTCGAGAAGGTGGGCTCGCTCCTGGGTCGTCTCCACGGTAGCTTCGGGCTCAGCATCTAATTCCGCGATTCGTGAAATAAGACCGCGCGCGGCACTGGGTATTGCCGGAGCCGGAACAGCGGAAGCCTCGGGAGAGGGGCTTTGTTCGAGTTCTCCTGCGGCCAATTCGACGAGCACCGCTCTCTGCGCGTTATAGGTCTCGGGGGTAATCGAGCCGGAGGCTGAGAGCTCGTCAAGGCTGGCAATCTGGTCGAGAACCGAGTAGAGGTCGCCCCCGGCCGCGCCATCTATAGAAACAGAGAGACCTTTCTTTCGGTTGAAAGCGAGTCCTGCAAGTATTGAAAGGAGAATGATCGAGAGGGTCCCCCCGTGCCAGAAAAGAGCCTTTTCACTCACCTCTCCAACGGCAACATCTGAGATGTCAATGGGCACGGGGACAGGGTCTCCGGGGGCGCGTCTTGAATCCGCGCTGATCGCGTAGACATCAAAGCTCCTGGGAGTCCCCCCAAGGGGGCCCTCCTTTAACGTTGTGAGCTTTTGAAGGGGAGACAAGACCGGGTCGATTCGCATTTCCTCCTCCTGGACATACACAAGAAAGCCAGGAGGCCTTCCTTCTGCCCTACCCATCGGAGTAAGCGGTTGGGGGTAAACCATCGTAAACAGATCAGAGGCTGGAATCATGTACTCAACAGACCACCCCTTGACATTGCCAAGCTGCTGGGATGCGGCAAGGTCGGCAAGACCTACAAGCGGCTCATCGATAACAAGGAACTTCCCGTCCCGGGAGATCCTCATCTTCATTCCGGGGACAGGGCCTTTGTTTGTGATGAGCCGGGCGCCGGCAGGCAGGGGGATACGGAAAACTTCCGAGGTGCCATCCTGGAGCTTTTTTCCGACATAGAGAGTGTCGCTTCCGTTGACAAGTTCAACATGGAGCTGGACCTTCAGGAGGTGGGCTCCGTCAACTTTCTGGACGGTGTGATAGATCTTGGTGGTCGAGCGAACCCTTTCGGAGTCGTCGCTGATGGGATAGGCGAAGAGCTCGATGGAGCCCGAAGCTTTCGCGGCGAATGCGCCCGTAAACAGCCTCCTGTCTTCAACGGCGGCTACGGCCACGTAGAGCAGGGCGTTCGAGGCTCCGGTTTCGACGCTGAAGCCGCCATCCTTCGACGTGGTTGCGGTCCAGGCTCCTGCCTCTCCCGTGCCGACCGCCTGGATCTCTACCGAGACATCGGCCAGGGGCACCTTCCAGGTGCTGGACCCAAAGCCCTCGACCCTGATTTTTGCTGTACTGGCAGGTCCGTCGAAAAGCTTCCCTTCAATCAATCCGGCCATCAAGGGGCTGGGGGCCAATAGAAAGCCAACTGCAAGAAGGTAAAAAAGCTGGTTGATGGTCGATCTCGTCATTTCCCCGCCTCCCCGGCGTCCGATTTATCTTTACGCTGAGAAACCATATCATCTATCCGGTTGCGAATGCCGGTGCTTACATGGATTTCCCCAGTCTTTAATTTCCGCAGGCGCGTTTCCCGGACGCGGTCAAATTCACGCAAGGCAACACCAGCCTTCGCCTTGTAGCTCCGCCGCAGGTGAAGGTATTCGGCCTCCTCGATGGAGCCCATCTCCCGCTCGTCATCGAGGTCTTTCAGTATTCGAAGGAGCTTGTCTTTGCGTCTCCCGAGAATAGACAGTGTCCCCGCCTCAAGGTCTGGATCCCACGGCTCCTTCGGCCCGAGGGCGGCCTGGACCATGATCGTGATAATGAGAAATGAGATGAGCGCCAGAAGCGAGATGCTGATCATAAGCCTCAGTCCTTAAGCCTGTTCAGTTCTTCCTCAACACGGTCAGCCAGTTCCGTGGAGGATCCCTGGTGTTCTCCAGCCAGGGAGTTGCCGGCCCCGGGCTCCGCGCCGCCTTCCGCCAACCTGGTCTGTTTTCGCATTTTCATCAACATCAGGACCACGCCGCCTCCAAGGACGATAAAAAATGTGATCGGAAACAAGTTAGGGAGAAGAAGAATCCAGTAGGCCGCGCTTGGCCTGGCGATCACCTTTTCAGTCCCCGCATCTTCGATCATTCGGGCCCGGATCGCGTCGTCATCCAGCCCCTGGGCCACAAGTTTCCTGACCAGGGCTTTCTGCGGGTCAACACAGGGTTCAAAGCAGCCCGCAAGAGTTCGAGTCCAGTCTTCCTTTGGACATTTGCATTTAAACTCGCTGAAGAGGCGCAGGATGCGCTTGCTGTCTCCGGTCGACCCGGGGTCCTGCGCGCTCACGCCCTGGGGCGCAAAGGCCATGAAGGACATCAGTTGCAAGGTGACAAGAAGGGCCCCGCGGTTCATGAAGATTCAAGCTCCTATTCAGCCAGCCCGACGCGGTTGCCTGAAAACGGCAAGGCTGCGAAGATTCCGCCAAGCAGCATGATGATCGTGCCAATGTAGAGGAGGCCCATAAATGGATTTAAGTAGGCCGTCAGGGAGACTATGTCATCAGAACCCCTGTGGGAATAATAGATGTAAACGTCCTGGAGCAGGGTGCGGTGTATGCTGACCTCGTTGATCCACTGGTCCTGCTTGGGGTAGAACCTTCTCTCGGGGTCAAGCCGGGAAACAAGGGCGGCATCCGGAGGCAATGACTTCAAATTTTCCGGGCCGGCTTGCGGGGAAGCCGTTGCCGGCTGGGCCTCCTGTGCATGGGCGACGCCGGGAGAGGTCTCCGGGGCGTAATAAATCCGGAAGGCTACCTGGTCAAGGAGGTACGGCAGTCCCTCTTCAAAATCTTCGACGCGATGAGTTTTAGCCTGCACTTTCGAGTAGGCGTCCGCGATTTCCGCATAGGGGCGGTTTGCCTCAAACGGGTGAACCAGGTAGTCCCCGATCCGGGCATACTCGCCAATGCGAACCGAGAGTTTCTCTTCTGTAATCTTGAACATTGAGCTGATGACAATGCCGATGACCAGGACAGATATGCCAATGTGGACCACATACCCTCCGTAACGCCTGTTGTCGCGGAGCAGCAAGGACAGGGCCGCGCTGAAGAGACCCTGCTTCCGCAGCCGGCTCTTGGCTCGAATGTTCCTGGCGAGTTCCATGCCGATGGTCGTCATGATCAAAAAGGAGAAGAATAGAAAGTAGCCTGTGGGATAAATTCCGCTGGAATGAAAAAGCCCCTCGGTCTCCTTCCCATTGAGAGCATCGCTGAGGGGTTTGAAGCTGAAGACCTTCTCGGCGCTTATGGTGTCCGGTCGCACCACCCCGATGATCAAATAGGCTCCCGCGGTAAGAAAGATGGCGAACACGCCTGGAACTAAAAAGTTCTTCCGCAAACTTCGCTGGCTACTCTTGATCCAGCCAAGCCCTGGGCCGATGGCCGTCAGCAGAATCAGAAGGGCAAGGAGTGGCGACATGTAGAGATTGAAGTCCTGCGGTTCAAAGGTCCAGGTCTCGGAGAAGTAAGCCGAACTGAGGTTCGGAAGCCAACTCAACGCCCAGACGGAGACAGCGAGAACGACAAGGACGAGATTGTTGAAGAAAAAAGCTGCCTCCCTCGACAGCAGGGAGTCTAACCGGTGGCTTCCCTTCAGGTTGTTGAAGCGATAGAAGAGAAGGAAGAGGCCTGAGCCAATGATTCCCCACTTGAAGCAACGGAACCAATTTCCGATGGCAACATTCTCCCCAAATGAATGAACGGATGAGATCTCGCCGCTTCGGGTCATGTAGGTCGCTTCGATCGTGAGGAAAAATGCAAAGATCAACAGGAACACATTCCACCTCTTCAGCATGTCCCTTCTTTCCTGGATCATGATCGAGTGCAGGAAGGCCGTGGCTGCGCACCAGGGCAGGAATGAAGCGTTCTCCACCGGGTCCCAGGCCCAGTAGCCGCCCCAACCCAATTGGCGGTAGGCCCAGAGTCCGCCAAGGATGATTCCACAGGTCAAAAACAGCCAGGCCGCCATGGTCCACCGCCTGGTGACCCGGACCCAATACGAGCCCAGTTCGCCGGAGATCAAGGCCGCCATTCCGAAAGCGAAAGGCACGGCAAAGATGACCATGCCCAGGTAGAGGCAGGGCGGATGGATGACGAACCAGTAATTGACCAGCTGAGGATTGAGCCCTTTTCCATTGAGCAGGTTACCCTGATGGTCCAATGGAATATTGTAGGCTGAGGCGAGGTGGATCGCCTGGCGGGGCTCCATCTCATTGAAGGGGTTCTCCCTGATGGCCAAGGCAACAAAGAATCCGATGATGGCGCAGAGCACAAGATAGACATAGGGCTCCATGCGACGGCCGCTTGGGTGGAGGGAGCTCCAGCGATGCTGGAGCGCAGCCAGGGCGCTGACGCCTGCAAGTATCAGGGTCCAGAATAAGAGGGACCCATCCAGCCCGGCCCAGAGTCCGGCAAATTTAAAAAAGAAAGGGAGGTCCTTGTCGGAATAGCCCCAGATGTACTCATTGTTGTAGCAGCCGGCGATGAATCCCCAGACAAGCGTGCCGGAGGCTGCGAGTATAAGGATGAAGTTGATATAGAAGCCGACCCTTGCGCTCTTGATGTAGCGGCGGTCACGAGCCTGGATCCCGGCCAGGCAAAGGCCTGCGATTACAGCCAGAAGGATGACTGTCACCCAAAGCAAGGAATAGCCGAAATTCAATACGTCCATCAGGTAGGGTCCACTACTCTTTCGGTCCTTTGGGCGGTGTCAACGAACCGAACCGCGAAGGGCCACTGTTTTATTCTCACGATGTCGAGGCAAAGAAGCGCCGGTGGGCACAGGTTTGTAGGGAGCCGGTTGGCCTTCCGCCTTCCGTTGCTGGTCGATCTTTTTTAATTCTTCTTTTGGGTCGTAACGACTCGGGCAATTCGTGCTGACCTGATAGGCCTTGAAGGATCGCGTCTGCGGATCGAAGGTGCCTTTTATGCTCGCCCCAATTCCGACCCGAAAATTTTCAGGAGGGTTTCGACTGCTTTCGACACGGATGCTTTCCTCGGGCTGCTGCTCGGTAGCGTATTTGAAAACCAGGTTCGGGGACAGGGACTCGATCGCTACAATCTGCCCGTTGTCCACGACGATGTTTTCCCCGAGCTTCATTTCAGAATCAGGATCAAATAAATCCTTTAGCTCGAACCTGCGAATTCCGCTGGAAAGAACTCCCACGGTCACGAGCGTAACCGCCGAGAGAACAAAGATGGCCCCGATAACAAAAAGTCGCATTGATCCGCCCCGCTCACGGCCTCTGGTAGGAAAAGAATAAATGTCTGCTTACAGTATCCACCAGAAGCGGAGTATATAGGATGCTTTTCTTTACGGCAATAGTGCCGGGGGTTTACGTGCCGGCGAACGCAGGCTAACCTCATTTTTTACTGGCGGATATCGAGAGGTGGGCTTTTTTGCCATGCAGTTTGACCTGATAGTATTTGACCTTGATGGAACGCTCGTGGAGACGAGGGAAGACCTTGCGCGGAGCGTTAACCATGCCTTGGAGGCCGAGGGACTCCCCAGCCATCCCATGGAAACCGTTGTTCAATTTGTCGGGGATGGGGCTTTGAAGCTCGTGCAGCGTTCCGTCGGGGCGGACTTTCCAGACGAAACCTGCCAGAAGGTTCTTGCCGGGTTTCTTGAACATTACCAGGGCCACTGCACCGACCATGCAGAGTGCTATCCCGGGGCTATCGAGATCTTACCGATGCTTGCTCCTGCCCGCCTCTGCGTGCTGACCAACAAGCCCATCGAGCCGACGCTGAAGATCCTGGACAAGCTTGCCCTCCGCTCTCATTTCGAGGATGTGATTGGAGGAGATGACGATCTTGGCAGAAAGCCGAACCCCGCGGCAATCCTCAGCCTCATTGCAAAATCAAAGACCACCCCGGAGCGAACCCTTCTTGTCGGGGATACCAGCGTAGACGTCCTTACGGCTCGCAACTGCGGGTGTAAAGTGGCGGGGGTTCAGTTCGGATTCCGGCCTGGGGACTTTATAAATTATCCGCCTGATTACCTGCTCGGCTCGTTCCTGGACCTTCCCGGGCTCTTACAGGCACGTTAATCGCCTTTAGGCGAGGTGGACCCGCAAAATTAAAATGCAATAGTCACCGGGCGACAGGATCGTTAGAATACCGGCGACTGGTGATGGCATCAGTGCAAAGGCAACGACCCGGAGAGACTTCACAATGGCGACGGCAGAGCCCAAGAGGCGCAAAAAAAAGCCCAAGGTCATCGCGTTGATTACTGAATCATGCACTGGGTGCGCAGGCGCGCCAGTCTGCCAGACCTACTGCCCCGTAGATGAATGCATGATGCTCGTTCAAAATCCCGGTGCGCCGACCTTTGGCGTCATCGAGGTCGATCCCCTCAAGTGTATCGGCTGCCGCAAATGTACAACCAAGGGGCCCGCGGGGACGTTCCTGGATGGCTGCCCCTGGGATGCGATCGCAATGGTCGATACCCCGGATTATGAAACCAGCCACGGAGAGCTCCCCTATTAGCCTTCCGACCCGCAGTCGCGCGCCGCTTGCGCCGCCATGCTTGCCCTGAGGCATTACCGGTGTAAGGATACAGTTAGTGCCCGTATGCTGAAAATCCCGTCAATGGAAGGCAGGAACCGTAAAAGGCCGTATTTGGGCCGTCTGGCCTTCGCTGGTATAATTGCTTTAGACACTATCAGGTGGTATCTTTCTTTGATTACCCCTCGTCCCCAGGCTGTCTGTGCCGGGCCTCCCTCTGTGCCTCCTGGCCAAGGTTTCCGGTCGGCTTGAATAGGTCTGCGGGGTGGAGAAAGTTGCCTTTGAGTCGACCAGAAGATTTCCTGGTCGATACGATTTTCTTTAAGGACTTATCTTCGTGAATACTGCAAAAGACATATTTCAACGAGCCGAGCAGGCTGCCCGAAAAGGGAATCTCGAGTATTCCATCGAGCTCTACCTTCAGGGACTTACCATAAATCCCAAGGCCTCTGACGAACGCCAGACGCTGCATCGGATCGAAGCTCAATTGGTTGAAAGCAATGGAGGCAACCCTGCCGGCGGAATGGGCGCCAAGCTTAAATCGGCCGGCAAAATCGCCAACCTGAAGAAGCTCAAGGTCCAGAAGAAGTGGGATGAGGCTATCCTGGAAATCGAGAATATTCTCAAGATCCAGCCTCACAATACCCAACTCCTTTTCGACCTCGCCGAGATGCTCGAGCACATTGAAGCGCCCCAAAGCGCGATCGCTATCCTTTCCGACTTGACGGATATCGACAAGACCCACGTGGAAAGCTACAGGAAGCTGGGGAGCCTCTGGAGAGGAGAGGGCGAGCCGAAGAGGGCGATTGAGGCGTGGGAGAAACTGAAAATGTATCGGCCGGAAGACAAGGAGGCCGGTAAGGCGATTCGAGACTTGTCCGCAGCCACGATGGTCGATGCCGTTGAAGAGAAAAAATCTGAGACCGGGGACGACTCCTTCAGGTCGATGCTGAAGAGTGAAGAGGAGTCCGCGGACCTCGAGCAGAAAGCCAAGGTTCTCCGGACAGACGAAGATCGCGTTGAGGCCATACGCTTCAAGAAGGAGGATCTGCGCGCAGATCCTACCAATTCAAGGCTCTGGCGCGAACTTGGCGGGCTCTATCAAGACCTCAGGAAGTGGAAACATGCCAAGGCGGCCTATAAAAAAGCGATCGAGGTTAATCCGCAGGATCTTTTTGCCATCGACAGGATCGGAACTCTTGAGGAATCCATCCTCGACGAAGGGGTCGCTGGGCTCAAAGAACAAATAAGCAAGCTTGAAGAGGGCGGCGGATCCGAAGATGAACTCGGCTCCGCGAAGGTAAAGCTTGAAGAAGCCGAGGCCGAGGCCATTGAGTTCAAGACCGGCGAATATGAGCGCAAGGTCTTGGCTCACCCGACGGACTATGAGCTCAAGCTGGTGTATGGCGAGTTGCTGCTGCAGGGCGGAAGCTACGACCAGGCAATCGAGCAGTTCCAGAAGGCCGTCAAGGATCCCAAGTTCAAGGTCAGAGCCCAGAACAATATGGGGAAATGTTTCCAGAAAAAAAATGTCCACGCTATTGCTATAACGCAGTACCAGGAGGCTCTTAAAGGGGTCGCTGACCCGGATAGCGATATCGCCAAAGATATCCGCTACAACCTGGCCACCGCTGCCGAAGACAACGGCGAACACGATGACGCCCTGGAGCAATACCAGGTCATTATGGCGACGGATATCGGCTTCAGGGACGTCTCAACACGTGTTGACGGCCTCATGCAGAAAAAGCAGGCGGAATAACCCTTTGCCCGAAATCCATTCGATTCATGGATTTCCGGAAGTAATTTTTTTGTTTATGCCGGCCTCTCTTCAAAGTACTATCCGGGGCTTACACGATTTAAGACGTTTACAGGAACACCCTCATGGCAAATAGCCTTCAGGCCAAGAAACGGATCAGGCAGAACGAAAAAAGCCGCATCCGCAACAAGAGCGCCAAAAGCGAAATTCGGACACTTACCAAGAAATTCAACGCCCTGGTTGAGAGCCAGGACAAGGCCGGCGCTGAGTCAGTGTTCAGGCAGTTGACATCGAGTCTCGATAAGGCCGAGAAGAACCATCTCTTCCAGCGCAACAACATAGCTCGACAGAAATCAGCCATCGCCAGGAGCCTGGCGGGGATCCAGGGCTAAACCAGCGCTCCCCGCCGCAAGGCGCACCAGTCGCCCACTGCCGGAGAGCGGCTGACGCGCGGTTCAAAGGTTGAGTTTCAGCTTTGCGGCTTCGGTCATCATGCTGGGGTTCCAGGGAGGATCCCAGACGAGGTCTACATTGCACTGGGTGACTCCATCGATGTCCTTGATCTTGGATTCGACCTCAACGGGCAGAGTCCCCGCAACAGGGCAAGCCGGGCTGGTTAAGGTCATCTTGACGTCTACCTTGCCTTCGCAATTCACGCAGAAATTGTAAACAAGCCCCAGGTCATAGATATCGACAGGAACCTCCGGATCGTAAACCGATTTCAGGACCAGGCGGATATCTTCCTCAAGCGGGCTCAACTCACGGTCTTCCGGGCCGGGGAGATCCTCCGAAGGGCTTTCCGGTTCTGGCGCTTCGTTGTCTTCGAATATCATTTTTCACTCCGTAGAAATGGTTTTCTTGCCGTCTTCCAGGGCAGCATCAAGCGTATGCCACGCGAGGGTCGCGCATTTTACCCTGCCGGGGAATTCACAGACACCGGAGAAGGCTGCCAGCTTCCCTAATTTTTCGATCTCCTCCTGGTCGTGTTCTCCGGGGGTGGACGTAAGCATGGCCCCCACCATTCTGCGCAACTCGGAAATATCCTCGACACTCTTGCCTCTGACCATCTGAGTGAGCATGGAGGCGGAGGCCGTTGAGATGGCGCAGCCGTTCCCCTCGAAGGAGGCGTCCGTAACCCGGCCATCCTCGCAGGAAAGATAAAGATTCACCTTGTCCCCGCAAACCGGGTTGAAGCCGTGCGCCTGGTGGGTGCAGTCGTCCATGGGGCGATGGTTTCTTGGCGACTTGCCGTGGTCCAGAATCAATTCCTGGTAGAGGTCACGAAGTCCGGACATCAGGCAAATACCTCCATCGCCTTGGTAATACCATGAGCGAGAAGATCGATTTCTTTCCTGGTGTTGTAGAGAGCGAAGGATGCTCGGACCGTAGCCTGCACTCCAAGCCGTTCGAGAGCAGGTTGGGCGCAATGATGTCCGGCCCTTACCGCTACCCCCTGCTGGTCGAGGATGGTGCCGGCATCGTGAGGATGGACACCATCGATGATAAACGAGAGTATCCCTGCTTTCGCAGGAGCCTGGCCAATGATCTCAACGCCATCAATCGAAGAGACGGCCGCAGTCGCGTAATCCAGAAGGCTCTTTTCATGAGCCTCGATAGACTCAAGGCCGGCCGCCTCGATGTACTCCATCGCGGCGTCCATACCGATGGCGCCGGCAATGTCCGGGGTCCCCGCCTCAAACTTGTAGGGGAGCCGATTGTATTCGGTCTTGTCGAAGGTGACGGAGAGAATCATTTCTCCGCCTCCATGATAGGGCGGCATTTCTTCCAGAAGCTGAGCCTTGCCATAGAGGGCGCCGATGCCGGTGGGGCCGTACATTTTGTGGCCGGAGATCGCATAGAAATCGCATCCCAGTTTGTCGACGTCTACCCGGCTATGAGCAGCGGCCTGCGCCCCATCCACCAGGACCGGTATCTCTTTTTCCCGGGCAATGGCGACCATTTCCCTGATGGGGTTGATAGTCCCAAGCGCGTTGGAGACATGCACAAGAGAGATGAATTTGGTTCGCTCGCCCAGGAGATCTTTGTAGGCCTGGATGTCAATGGCGCCATCATCATCGATGGGAACGATCTTGAGAACCGCGCCGGCCTGCTCGCGGAGTAACTGCCAGGGAACAATATTGGAATGATGTTCGAGGGTGCTGATGACAATCTCGTCCCCGGGCTCGATCCGAGGCCGAACATAGGCCTGGGAAACCAGGTTGATTCCTTCAGTCGCCCCACGAACGAAAATGATTTCTTCGGGGCGCCCCGCGCCGAGGAAGCCCATGGTCCGCACTCGCGCCCTCTCGTAGGCGTCCGTAGCTTTCTGGCTGAGAGTGTGAACGCCTCGATGGATGTTAGAGTTGTACTCACGGTAGTAATCGCAAATAGAGTCGATTACGGCGGTTGGCTTTTGCGTTGTAGCTGCGTTGTCGAGATAAACAAGGGGTTTTCCGTTAACCTCCTGCGTGAGGATGGGGAAATCTCCCCGGAGCCGTTCCACATCAAGGGGTCTTTCTTTATCGTCGATTCCCGACATTTTCAGGCGGCTCCGATCGCAACGCCAGCCGGCTCGCAGTCGCCGGGCAATTTCTCGAACAGCAAGGCCTCCACCCCGGCCTTCAACCCTGGATGCTCAATTTCGGACACAAGGTCGCTGGCGAAGGCGTAGACCAGGAGTACGCGAGCGGCTTCTCTGCCAACGCCTCTGGATCTGAGATAAAACAGGCCATCTTCATTCAGTTGTCCGACAGTCGCGCCGTGCGTACATTTGACATCATCTGCGTAAATCTCCAGCTCGGGCTTAGAGTCCATCACCGCGGTGTCCGACAGCAGCAACGCCTGGTTGCTCTGCTTCGCATCGGTTTTCTGGGCATCCTGGGCAACGTAAATCTTTCCGTTGAAGACTCCGTGGGCCTTCTCGGCAAGGACAGCCTTGTACATCTCCCAGCTGTTGCAGTTCGGCCTGGAGTGAATAATTCGGGTGTGGTTGTCTACATGTTCCTCGTCGCGGCCGACTGTAAGGCCGTTAAGAGTACACTCGATCCCCTCCCCTTCAAGGAAAGCCGCGACATCGTTACGAACAACGCCTCCGGAAAAACAGAAAGAATGCGAAGCGAAGCTGGAATGATTTCCCTGGCGGACCCCCAGGTTGGAAATGTGAAACGATCCCTCACCTTCCCTGACGAGCCTGTAATGGACAGCGCCCGCGTTGTCGGCAAGCTGGAAGTGGGTAAATGGGTTGGAAAGATAGGCTGAACCACCAAGTCCGATATAGTCCTCTATAAGGCTGAGACGGGCGCCTTCTTCCAGGCAGACAACGTTACGCGGATGCACCATGAGTGACCCATCCGGGGAGTCGTTGATGTGGAGCAGGTAAAGAGGCTCCTTGATCTCTACCCCCCTGGCTACATGGATGCAGGCGCCGCTGTGAAAAAGCGCGGAATTGAGATCGGCAAAGGAGCCAAACCCAAAATCCTTCCCGCTGGTGACCAGTTCCTCGAGCCCTGTCACGCCCCTCGCGATCGCGGCGGAGAGAGGCTCGACCTCGAAGCCTGAGCCCGCCTCCGGGAGCCTTGAGTGCTCCTCACTGAAGACTCCGTTAACGAAGACGGCAAGAAAGCCGTCGGGATCACAGATGAGCAGCTCGGATAAGGCGTCGGACGCGATCTGTTGAGGCTGCGCGCTTGCCAGGGCGAATTCTCTTTTTCGAAGGCCCGCAAGATTCGTGTATTTCCATTCCTCGTTTCCCGGCAACGGCAGGCCGGCTGAGCGAAACAGCTTGATGGACTCTTCTTGGTAGGAGGCCAGCCATTCGGGGGCATCAACCTTCCCCCTCTCCTCGTAAGCATCAACGAAGGCCTGGGTGTCTGCGGCGTTGGGTGCGGTCATGGTAGATATCAGCCGACTCCGATCACTCTCTGCGAGAAAAGGGATCAGCTGGCCGGGTTGGCGGCCTCCTCTTCAATCCAGGTGTAGCCTTTTTCCTCAAGCTCAATAGCGAGTTCCTTGCCTCCGGATTTGATGATTCTTCCATCGTGGAGGACATGAACATAGTCGGGAACGATATATTCAAGAAGACGCTGGTAGTGGGTGATGACAATGAAGGCTCTGTCCGGACTCCGCATTGAGTTGACCCCATCCGCCACCGCCTTCAGGGCGTCAATGTCCAGCCCCGAATCAGTTTCATCGAGGACGGCAAGTGCCGGCTCCAGCACGGCCATCTGGAATACCTCGTTGCGCTTCTTCTCTCCGCCTGAGAAGCCTTCGTTAACTGGGCGGTCGAGCAGCGACCTGTCGAGCTCGACGAGATCAGCCTTTTCCCGGGCAAGTTCCAGGAAGTCAAAGGCATCGAGTTCCTCCTCTCCCCGGTATTTCCGAACGGAGTTGAGGGCTGTTCTGAGAAAGTAATTATTGCCGACCCCTGGGATTTCCACAGGGTACTGGAAGGCGAGAAAGACCCCTTCGCAGGCCCGGTCTTCCGGTTCCATATCGAGGAGATCCTTGCCGTTGTAGGTGACCGAGCCCCCCGTGACGAGGTAGTCCTCGTGCCCGGCAATCACCTTTCCAAGGGTGCTCTTGCCGGAGCCATTCGGGCCCATCACCGCATGAACTTCCCCAGGGTTCACCTGCAACGAGACACCTTTCAATATCTGGGTGTCCTCAACCTTCGCCTGGAGTTCTTTAATTTCTAACATTCCTGTGCTCTCACGAGTTTGATGGGTGCGTTTGATCAGTCTTTGCGGGCGCCGTTTCCGAAACTCAGCCCACGCTTCCTTCAAGGCTGATGCTCAATAATTTCTGTGCTTCAACAGCGAATTCCATGGGAAGCTCCCTGAACACCTCTTTGCAGAAACCATTCACGATCATGGAGATGGCGTCTTCGGTGGAGATTCCTCGCTGTCTCAGGTAAAAGATCTGGTCTTCGCCGATTTTTGAGGTCGAGGCTTCGTGCTCGACCTGGGCGGTGGGGTTATTGATCTCGATGTAGGGAAACGTGTGGGCGCCGCAGCGATCACCCATAAGCATGGAGTCGCATTGGGAAAAATTCCGAGCCCCTTCAGCGCCCTTGTTGATCCTGACGAGACCGCGGTAGGAGTTCTGTCCTCGTCCGGCGGAGATGCCCTTGGAGATAATGGTGCTTCGAGTGTTTTTCCCGATATGAACCATCTTGGTGCCTGTATCGGCCTGCTGATAATTTTTGGTCAGGGCGACGGAGTAAAATTCGCCGATGGAATTGTCCCCCTGGAGAATGCAACTGGGGTATTTCCAGGTAATCGCCGATCCCGTTTCAACCTGTGTCCAGGAGATCTTGGAATCGGATCCGCGGCAAGCGCCTCTCTTGGTAACGAAGTTGTAGATCCCCCCCTTGCCGTTTTCGTCGCCTGGATACCAGTTCTGTACTGTGGAGTATTTAATCTGGGCGTTATCAAGAGCGACCAGCTCTACGACCGCGGCATGAAGTTGGTTTTCATCACGCATCGGGGCGGTGCATCCCTCGAGATAGCTGACGTAGGAGTCTTCATCTGCGACGATGAGAGTTCTCTCAAATTGCCCGGTGTTGGCCGCGTTGATTCTGAAGTAGGTCGAGAGCTCCATGGGGGAGCGAACCCCTTTGGGGATATAACAAAAGGATCCATCGCTGAAGACGGCGGAGTTCAACGTAGCGTAGAAGTTGTCACTGTAAGGAACCACCGAGCCCAGGTATTTTCTCACGAGATCGGGGTGCTCGCGCACCGCCTCCGAAAAAGAACAGAAGATGATGCCAAGCTCCGAAAGTTTCTCCTTGAAGGTCGTCGCAACGGAAACGCTGTCAAAAACAGCATCTACCGCGACGCCAGAGAGCCTCTTCTGTTCATCGAGGGATATTCCAAGTTTGTCGAAGGTCTCAAGCAGTTCTGGATCAACTTCGTCCAGGCTCTGAAGTTCTTTTTTGGCCTTTGGGCTGGAGTAATAAACAATGGACTGGAAGTCGATCTCCGGATAGCCCACCTTGGGCCACCGGGGCTCAACCATCTTCAGCCAATGCGCATAGGCTTTCAGCCGCCACTCAAGAAGCCACTCGGGCTCCTCCTTGATCGCAGATATCTTTTTGATGACATCTTCGTTGAGGCCAGGCGGGACTGAATCTGATTCGATATCGGTTACGAAACCGTATTTGTAGTCCTGGTTGGCAAGTTCATTCAGATGGTCTGTAGGGCTTTGCATCTCTCAGATCTTCGCTTCTGTCAGGCTTCCAGTGTGGCCCCGGATGAGAAATCCAGGGTGGGAATCTCGGGCGAGTGGAGCTGGATCCATTCGCCCATGCTTCGCTCGTTGCCGGTAAGGTCCTTCAGGGTCACCTTGTCGAGTACCCCATCTAAAATTAATTGCAATCCGGACCAGAGAGACCGGAGCGAGCATTCATTGCTGTGGACGCAAAATTTCCGATCACCTGTAAATCGATTACAGGTCTCGGACTCATAAAGCCTCCCCCCGAGGACCTGGAGGACCTCGGCAATCGTGATTTCTTCAACAGGCCTCGATAACTGATACCCCCCCCTGCAGCCGCGCACGCCCTCGATCAGGCCTGCCTTCGCGAGCAGGCCAAAGAGTTTTCTTACATATTGAATAGAGATCCCCTCCTGGCTGGCGACCTCGGAAACAGTAGGGTAATTGCGAACGGCCGTCCCCGGCTCGCCCGCAGCCAGCTTCTTGATGTTGGCCTCCCCCCGGGCGAGGCTGAGAATGCACCGAAGGCCGTATTCTTCCTGCGCAGAAAATTTCATAGGAGAGCCTGTTCCAGTTGAAAGTCCGTAGCCCGAAAATTTGAAAGCGAGAAATTACTACAAGATTGTAGCAGTATCCATGGGAATAAAAAAAAATTTGTCGCCTATTTTGGCGTCCATGAATTAAAACCAGTCGTAAAGGCGAATAGCTCGCCTGAGACTGTAAGCGAATGGTTGAATATTCATTTCCAAGCGAGGCTCTACACACGATGAAGTTCCCCAGCATTCTTTGCGTTCCGGCTCTTATTTTCACCCTGTCCGCAGCAGAGCCCGTTTATTCCGACCCCTCCCAACCGAAAGCTGAGCCGGTCAAGGCGCTCATGATTACCGGCGGCGGCTACCACGACTACAAGAAACAGCAGCACATCATCTCGAAGGGCGTCTCGGCTCGCGTCAACGTCAAGTGGACCATCGCCTTTGAAAATCCCAAGTCAGGATTGCCGAGCATCTACAGCAATCCCGACTGGGCCAAAGGTTACGACGTCATCGTTCATAACGAATGCCATGCAAGATTCAAAGACCCCGAGGTTATCAACAAGATCGTCAAGGCCCATCTCGATAACGCTGTCGGGGTCGTCATGGTTCATTGCGCCATGCACACCTTTCGGGACACATCGACCAAGGAGTGGGACAAGCTGGTCGGGGTCCAGTCTCGGCGCCATGGACCGAAGTTTCCAATCAAGGTCGTCAACGCGAAGCCTGAGCATCCCATCATGAAGGCCTTCCCTGAATCGTGGACAAGCCCGCAAGGGGAGCTCTATATCACCTCCCCCCTCAAAGGAACTATTCCCCTGGGCATTGGCGAGAAGCCCGGCAACCCGAAGGTCAAGAAGCAGGTCTGCGTCTGGGCGAGCACCTACGGAAAAACAAAGACCTTCGGCATCACGCTGGGGCATCACAACGTGACCGTCGAGCAAAAGACCTATCTTGACCTGCTGTCCCGGGGAATCCTCTGGACCTGCGGCAAGCTTGGCGATGATGGAAAGCCAAAGAAGGGCTACGAGGCCCTGGCCAAGTAGTTTTCGCTCGAAAGAAGTTCATTTCCGAGAACCAAGGACCCGGCAATTGGCCACTCAGCCATCTGGACTATCCATCAGGAGGTGTCCGCGCCTCGAAGCGGGATCTCCTGAGGTCATCATCTACACAGATGGAGGCTGCCGGCCCAATCCCGGCCCGGGCGGTTGGGCGGCAATACTATGGGCCAGCGGAATGGAACTGGAGCTTGGAGGCGGAGCCCCCGACACGACCAACAATCGCATGGAAATGACCGCGGCCCTCGCCGGCCTGAACGCCCTCACCGGCCCCACGAAAGTGACGGTCGTTACGGATAGTGAATATGTATTCAATGGAATGACGAATTGGATCACCAAATGGTCCGGGCTGGGTTTCGCGAAGAAAAAAGGCACCCTCCTGAATCCAGGCCTCTGGAGGACTCTCGCAGAGGCGTCCCTTGCCCATCAGGCCAGCTGGGCCTGGACCCGAGGGCATTCGGGCGTTCAGCTCAATGAACGCTGTGACGTGCTCGCCTCGGCAATGATCGATGCTCGTCATTCAGACCCGGTAGCGCCAACTCACGAGGTTAGGACGGCAAGAGATGCCAGCCTTCCAGCCATCGACGCCACCGAGACAGCCGAAATCTGGCTGCCGGACTGAGGGTTCGCAAACGGCTACTGCTTGAAGAATCCCGCCCCGGCCTGGGTTCTCCTGAAGCGGTAATAGACCTCGAGGGTCATAGCTCCGAGGGCCGTGGTGTACACCCGGCCTCCTCGCTTGGAGTAGTTGATGATCGGATCCCAGCTGCCATCCTGGCAACCCCCCGATTTCTGGCTGGCGAGAAGGGCGGACTGCATTTTCGGATTCCAGTTCCTCCATGCGGTCCCTCCGTACTGAAACAGTGCGTAGGTCGCGTAGTACCAGTAATAAAAGGGCGACTGGGGGTTTTTCTTTTTCCACTCCGGCGGCTGCTTGGCAATCTGGTCAACGCCGAGGCGGATATTGCCGGCGATTCGCTTTTCTCCGGCAAGCAAGCGGCAGAGGACTCCGACTGAGGTCATGCAGGGTACGGGCTGATGCTCCTTACCGCGAACATGGTAGCCGGTGATTCCGTATTCGTTGGTGAGCTCCCGGAAATAAGCGATCGAGTCCCGAAAGGCTTCTTCATAAAGGGACTTTTCAATCCCAAGCCGGCTGATCTTTCCAGTTTTCAGCGCGAGGATCATCCAGCCCGTAACGGAAACGTCATTGTCATTGTCCCTGTAGCCATACCGCCAGGCCTTTCCGGGGTTCCTGGACCTCAGGATGTATTCCATGGCGGCCTTGACCGGTCTCTTCAGAGACAGGACGTCTCCGGAGAGAATCAGCAACTCGCCCATGGCCATCGTGGCTATTGAATGGAGGTACATGGATTTGTGACCATCTCGATTACCGAAGCGCCCCATCTTGGTCGGCCCACCGCCGTTTGTCTGGGTGGCGATAAGGTACTTGGTCGCTTTCTTGAGGCATGTTTTAAATTTGGGGACATCGGAATAAAGGTGGCTGTGCCCCGCGCCGGTGAAGGCCAGGATCGCAAGCCCCGTGAGTCCGATGGCCTGATCCTTGTCGTTAGCGGCGCCGCTTCGGCAGCCGCCATCCTTGCATTGCTGGATAAATCCATGGCCGCGCCAACTTCCATCAGGATGCTGATGGCGATAGAGCCACTCGAGCGCCGCCCGTACGGCGCTCTCGGTCGCTTCGCTCCCGCCCTCGCGGATCAAGGCGCCTTTCCCGGTTCTTTCTCCATACGCCCCGGCGGCCCCGCCGCCAACACCGATGGCGTCATTGATGAAGGTCGCCTGCATGTTGACGTTGCTTTGATTCAGCAGGTCGGTGCCCTTGGGGATATCAACCGTAGGTTCCTCGATCTTCCGCTTGACTATGGGGATGTCGGGAATAATGGGCTTGGGTATTTCAATCTTCCGCTCCATAGCCTTCTTCTTGGTCGGATCGTACGGAATGGGTGGAGGAGCGGCCCTCATGGAAACCGGCGGGGCAGCTTTTCTCTCCTCGCGCTGAGAAATGACCATGCCAACCAGGATGAATAACAGGACAACATGCAGGACCGCGGATACCGCCCAATATGGCATCTCGGTCAGAAACGCGGGGCGGGCGAAGACCTCTTCGCCTCCCTCGACGTCTTCGGCGCCAGCGAGTTCCTCCAGCGACTGCCCTTGGTAGGACACTCCGGGATCCTGGAACCCGGACGGATAGCCCTCTTGCCCGCCAGGCGCTTCTCCCTGCTGTTGTTTCAACTGGTCCTGGAGAGCTGCCAATTGGGCTAATGCGGCCTGGTGCTCCTCCTCCGAGACAGGCTGAGAGGGCGGACCCTCCAGCGGGGTTTCATCCTTTGGTTTTTCCTCAGACATACTAAAAACCCGAAAAGAAAAGGAACAAAATCAAAGCTTCCCCCACACTATCCATGATAAACCCCGCCACAGCTCAGCCGGGGAAAAAAATAGCCTCGCATATGCCCCAACAGGACTTATCGGGCCAAATAACCTGATATCCCCCAAACAGCAGATGCCGGCAGGCTTTCTTCCTGCCCGCTCTACGCCGGAAGCCAGATTTCTCCGATTACCTGCAATCAGTCGAAGAACCCGTCTAAAGAGGCGGATGACCTTCAAATTTAGGCAGAAACGGCTCAATAAGCGAATCCCATCATGATACTTTCTTTGATTGGAAGCTGAAAATTTCCCGGGTCCATTCCCGTTTAAATTCACAGGAGGCTCCCTTGGCCAGACCATCCAGACGTAAATTTCTTGGCGCCGCGGCGGCTTGCGCGGCCGCCCCTCTCGGGATGCCGGGCAGGCAAGCCGCCGGTTGCACCGAAGACAACTCCAGCATCGGGAAGACACCACACACACGCTTTGCTGTGAACATCGAGATGTGGTTTACGCAACTCCCATTCCTCAAGCGAATCGAGGCGGCGGCGGCATTGGGATTTCCAGCCGTAGAATTCTGGCCCCTTCAGGGGAAAGACCTGGGAGCCATTGCCGAAAAAACCCGGGAACTGAAAATCGAGGTGGCCCAGTTTACCGCCTGGGGTTTCAAGCCCGGCCTTAATAATCCGAAGAACCACAAAGCCTTCGTGGAGGCTGTCGAGGCCTCCTGCAGGGCGGCAAAGAAACTGCGCTGTGGTCTCATGACGGTTGTCGGCGGAGATGACCAGCCTGGGATGACCCAGGAACAGATGCACGCCAACATCATTGCCGGGCTCAAGCTTGCTGCTCCGATTGCCGAGAGTCATGGGATCGTCATGATCCTTGAGCCGATGAATATCAGGGTTGATCATAAAGGGCACTCCCTTTACGGAAGCCCACCGGCTATTCGCATCTGCGAAGAGGTAGATTCTCCAAGCGTCAAGATCAACTGGGATCTCTACCACATGCAGATAACCGAAGGCGATCTCTGCGGCAGGATGAGAGATGGCTGGAAGCATATCGGCTACCTCCAGCTTGCGGACCACCCTGGCCGGCACGAGCCCGGCACGGGCGAGGTCCATTACAACCGCGTCCTCAAGGCGGCCCACGACCTCGGCTACCGAGGCCTTGTCGGACTTGAGTGCCGCCCCAGGGACGGGGAGATCCAGGCCGCAAGGCGAGTGGCGGCTGCAGATGTCTGGTAAGGGGCCACTTGATGCCTGACGAATCATCCTCCCCAGCCTCTGTCATTCTTCGGCCCGAAGACAATATCGCCGTTGCCTGCAGGGACATTCACGCCGGTGAGAAGATCCCGGCAGGAGATGGAGAAATCGAGGCGGCCGCGAAGATTCCACTGGGGCACAAGCTTGCCCTGGTGGATATTCCCGAAGGGGCTGAAATAAAAAAATACGGCCAGGTAATCGGGTTCGCCTCCGGGGCGATTCCGGCGGGAGGCCATGTTCACGTCCACAATTGCGGCGCTGAAACATTCCAGCGTGATTACGCCTTCGCCACCGAGTCTCCCGCCCTTAATGATCCTGGGCCGAAACGCACCTTCAAGGGGTACCTGCGCCGAGATGGAAGAGTCGGGACTCGAAATTACCTCGCTGTCATCAGCACGGTCAATTGCTCAGCCTCAACCAGCAAATATATCTGCAGGGAAATAACTCCTGAAATCCTCGAAGAATACCCCAACGTAGATGGGATCCTGCCCTTGACTCACAAGGGTGGGTGCGGCATGCAGGAAGACGGCCCGGACCATGAACAGCTCAACAGGGTGCTTTCCGGCTTTGCCGGCCATCCTAATATTGGAGCCTACCTGCTGGTGGGCCTTGGTTGCGAGGTCGGCCAGGCCTCTCACTTGATCAGGAATGCCCGGTTGGTCCAGGTTGAAGGGCTTTCATCTTCAGAGCCTCCCGAGGATGGAGGGCCGCCTCCAACGATCACCATCCAGGAGGAGGGCGGAGTCTCCGCTACAATCAAGGCGGGAGTCCATGCCGTCCTTCAGCTTCTTCCGCAATTGAATGAAATCCAGAGAACCGAACAGCCCGTATCAAGCTTGATGCTGGGCACCCAATGCGGAGGCTCGGATGGGAACAGCGGGATAACAGCCAACCCCGCCCTGGGAGGCGCTTCGGATCGACTCATTTCCCATGGAGGGACAGTCATCCTCGGGGAGACCCCTGAAATATATGGAGCCGAGCATCTCCTTACGCGAAGAGCCGCGAGCAAAGAGATCGGAGAAAAACTCGTTGAACGAATCAAGTGGTGGGAATGGTACTCAAGCACCCTTGGGGCAGAGTTGAACAACAATCCAACGCCCGGAAATAAAGCCGGCGGCCTGACCACCATCTATGAAAAGTCACTTGGCGCCATAGCGAAGGGAGGCAGCAGCTCTCTGAATGGCGTCTACGGCTACGCAGAGACGGTGAGCACCAGCGGGCTGGTGGTGATGGACACCCCGGGCTACGATCCCGT
>CBFHWB010000037.1:0-30614 GCA_965659285.1 Planctomycetota bacterium
AAACGGTCAAGCCCCGCCCCGGGAATATCGATGAGTGGACGCATTTCATGCACGGCCCCGGTGGCCACGCCGTTGCCCGGGACAAGGTGGTCGGCCCACCGCAGCATCTGCAGGGGGTCGGCAGTCCGCGCTGGTCGCGGCATCATGACCGCATGGCGAGCCTGAGCGCGCTGGTATCAGCTAACGGCCGCTTTATCTACATCATGGATGAAGGGTCTCGAACCACGATCCAGACTCCATCGAACTGGAAGCTGATCGCCCGGGACGCTTTTAACGGGGTCATCCTCTGGAAGCGCCAGCTCGGGAAATGGCACCACCACCTGTGGCCTCTCAAGAGCGGTCCTACGCAGCTGGCCCGTCGCCTGGTGGCCATCGGTGACCGGATCTATGTCACCCGAGGCCTTGTAGCCCCGCTGGAGGAGATCGATGCGGTGACCGGGAAGACCATTCGTGTTTACAAGGACTCCGGGGCCACCGAGGAGGTTATCGTATCCGATGGCATGGTGGTGGCGCTTGCCAATGACGAGCTGACGCAGCTCGCCGGCTATGTGCCGAAATTCAACGTCGGAGATCAGCGGCGGGTTCTTACCGAGTTCGTCTGGAACAGGAAGCCGCGGCGGGTTGTCGCCTACGAGGCCGGCTCGGGCAAGAAGCTCTGGCAGCGGGCTACGAGCGTGGCTCCGCTGACGCTCTCGGCAGATGCGGCTGGGATCTATATCCACGACGGAACGAATGTTGTCTCACTCGACAGGAAAACAGGCGAGAAGAGATGGCAGTCAGAGCCGGCCGGCCGGGGCAAGAACGGCAGCTTTAATTTCGGTCCGAAGCTGGTCGTCCATGACGGTGTGGTTATCTTCGCGGGCGGCAACCGAGAGATGCGGGCCTTCGATGCGGTCTCCGGGAAGCTGCTCTGGACAGCGCCCCATGCCCGTGGCGGCTACCAGTCTCCCGAGGATCTGCTGGTCATCGACGGCAAGGTCTGGTCGGCGCCGACCCCCTCCGGACGCGATTCCGGGGTCTTTACCGGCCGGGATCTGGTCACGGGGGAGGTGAAGGTCGAATTCTCACCTACGGTGAAGACCTACTGGTTCCATCACCGCTGCTATGTCGCCAAGGCCACCGAGAATTTCCTGCTGACTTCTCGAACGGGGATCGAGTTCGTCGATTTCAAGAAGAAGGACTGGGATATCAACCACTGGGTCCGGGGAGGGTGTCTTTACGGAATCATGCCCTGTAACGGGCTGACCTACGCGCCTCCGCATAATTGCGCCTGCTATCCCGAGGCCAAGCTCTACGGCATCAACGCCCTGGGCGCCGGCTCCGAGAGCAGGAGGGCTCCCAGGGAAGTTCCCGCGGCCGGGCGCCTGGAGAGAGGCCTCGCCTGGAAACAGGTGTCCGTCGGCGAGACCTCGCCCGGCGACTGGCCAACCTACCGTGGTAATGCGACTCGCACGGGCTACTCGGACACCACGGTGCCAAGCGCCATCAAGCCGGCCTGGGAGTTGAAGCTCGGAGGCAAGGTGACCTCCCCGGTTATCGCCGGTGGAAAGGTTTTCGTCGCCCGCGTCAACCAGCACACGGTGCACGCTATGGATGAGGAGACCGGCAAGCAGAGCTGGGTATTCACCGCCGGGGGACGGGTAGATTCTCCTCCAACGATTCACAATGGTCGTGTGCTCTTCGGCTCGGCCGACGGCTGGGTCTATTGCCTGCGGGCCACAGATGGCGAACTGGCCTGGCGATTCAGGGGCGCTCCCCGGGACGACAGGCTGATGTCCTTTGAGCAGCTCGAGTCGGTATGGCCTGTTCATGGCAGCGTCCTGATAAAGGATGACTTCGTCTACTGTGTCGCGGGGCGTTCCAATTTCCTCGATGGGGGTCTCCGATTCATTCAGCTGGATCTCTCCGGCACTCTGGTGAAGGAAACCATCATCGATGATCGCGATCCCGGAACAGGCAAAGATATCCAGGACAGGCTGCAGACCCTGCAGATGTCTACCGGGCTTGTCGACATTCTTTCAAGCGATGGTCAGTACATCTATATGCGATCACAGCAGTTCGACACGGCGGGTAATCGCATCGGCATCGGTCCGCATTCCGGCGATGCCGCGAAGCAGGGAGCGGTTCAGAGCGGCAGCACGGCCCATCTCTTCGCCCCCATGGGATACCTGGATGAGACCTATTTCCACCGCGCCTATTGGGTCTATGGACGAAGCTCCGCTGGCGGGCACAATGGCTACTACCAGGCGGGCAAGTACGCGCCGGCCGGACGTATCCTGGTTTCTGACGGAAAGGATGTCTACGGCTTCGGTCGCAAGCCGGAATATCTGAAGTGGACGACAACCATAGAGCACCAGCTCTTTTCAACCGCCAAGGAGGCGCCTCCCGAGGCTCTGAGCGAGGTTTCGAGCCTGTTCAATAAGGCCGCCCGCCGTAGCGGCGGTAGCGGGGGAATGATCGCGATACCTCTCAGCAAGAGCCTCGATCCCACCGGCAAGGCGCTGACGGTCGAGGCCTGGGTCAGGTCGAACGGCCCCAATGGCGTCGTGATCGCACGTGGAGGACCCTCCCAGGGCTACGCCCTGCTGCTTCAGAAGGGTAAGCCGCGGTTCAGCGTCCGCTCTGACGAAAAGCTCTCTTCGGTCACCGGACCGTCGAAGGTCGCGAAGAGATGGGTGCACCTCGTCGGTGTCCTGGGCGCTGACAAACAGCTCAGGCTCTATGTCGATGGCAAGCTCGCGGCGAAGGCCAGGGCTTCCGGGCTCCTGACAGGCAATCCCAAGCAACCGACCGAGATTGGAGGTGACAATGTATCGCCGGTGGGTAATTACACCAGCCCTCTCGCCTTCAGGGGGATCATCGATGAGGTCCAGGTCTACTTCCGGGCCCTCAGTGACGAGGAGGTGGCCGCCCGCTATTCCGCTACTGGATCGACTGCGGATCCGGCATTGATGTTGTCCATGTCGTTTGACAGCGGTAAGGCGGTTGACTCTTCCGGGAACAAGAACAACGGAAGCCTCAACGGGGTCAAGCCAGTTGAAGGAAAATTCAAGGGCGGGATGCAATTTGCCGGAGGCAAGGGGGGAGGGAAGAAACCCGCGGCCCGTGGATCCTTCGTCCGTAGAAAATGGGAGACCGATATTCCGCTCTACGCCAGGGCGATGGCCCTCGCCGGCAAGACCCTGTTTGTCGCCGGCCCGCCTGACCTCATCGATGAGGAGGAGACCTTCAAGAAGATCATGGAAAAGGATCCGAAGGTCGCGGAGGAGCTCTTGCGGCAGAACGAGGCGCTGCTGGGAGAGCAGGGAGGGATCCTCTGGGTGGTTGACGCGGCCAGCGGAAAGAAGCTCGCCGAGGTCAAGCTGAAGTCGCTGCCTGCCTGGGATGGCCTTGCGGCGGCGAATGGCCACCTGTATCTTTCGACGGTCGATGGCAAGGTGATCTGCTTCGGGAAGTGAGCGGTTTTTCAGGCCGCGTTGTAGCCATCCTGGAGAGATTGCCAGTCGGTTGTCGTGAAGTGGAAGATTTCCTCCTGCCGGCGCCACTTGTTCAGCGAGCGCTCGAGGCGTTCGAGATTGGCGTTCTTCCAGGATCCTGGGTCTCTCATCTCCGCCTTGTCGAAGTCGATGAGAAAGATCTTTTCATTCTGGATGAGGATGTTGGCGGCGTTGAGGTCGCTGTGCAGAACTCCGTGATCGTGGAATTTCCTGATGGTGCCGCCCACCGCCCTCCAGCTCTTTTCCCCGAGCTGAGCCTGCTGAAGAAGGGCGCCCAACGGTCTCGCGTCTTCAATCTCGTGGGTCAGCAGGTCTCCCCGGTAGAACCCGGCCCCACTGCAGAGGCGGATTGCGGCCGGGCGGGGCGCCGGTAGTCCTAGCTCGACCAGCTTTCCAAGGAACTGCCATTCGAGATAGGGACGGCTGCTCTCCAGTGAGCCGCCAAGATAACGGTCAGAAATAACCTTTCCCAGCAGGCCTCCCCTGAGATAGTGACGCAGGACCAGCCTGTTGGAACCCCAGGTGAAAAAATAAGCCGAGCCTCTTCCTTCAGCCGTGGCGGTCACCACCCCGCTTTCCCGGAGGAACTCCGGATCGAAGAGCCTGGGCCATGTCTCGGGTTGGATATCTTCGATGGATCCATCGTAGACAATCTGCTCAGCGCCTCTCTGTAGCCGTAGCTCGTCGATAGCTTTCATTTCAGGTACCAGTTTGTCGGTTTGTCCGGGGTTCCTATCCCATCGCGGGTATTGCTTTTTCCACCCGAGAGCCTGTAATGAGAGCCTATGAAACCATCTCTCCCGCTCAATCAACCACCCAAATCCATTTGTATCCTGAGGCTTTCGGCGATTGGCGATTGCACCCATGTGGTGCCGATGGTCCGCACTATCCAGAAGCACTGGCCCGGGACCGGGATTACCTGGATCATTGGTAAGCTGGAGGC
The DNA here is from genome assembly GCA_965659285.1 of Planctomycetota bacterium. Taxonomy (GTDB): domain Bacteria; phylum Planctomycetota; class UBA8108; order UBA8108; family UBA8108; genus UBA8108. Next base: position 4,441 of record CBFHWB010000037.1, read on the forward strand.
TTCACTGGTCGGGGATATCGAGGGAGTAGAGTTTATCGTTTTTGACAAGAGCCGCCGCTACAGGGCGCTCGTTGATCTGCGTCGCGCGCTCGCAGGCCGGAGCTTCGATGTCCTGTTGAACCTGCAGGTCGCCCTTCGTGCCAGTATCGTGAGTCTCTTCGTCAAGGCTCCTGTCCGTTTAGGTTATGACAGGGAGAGGGCCAGGGATGCTCAGCGCTTCTTTACCACTCACCGGATTGAGGCCGTTGAGCGCCAGCATGTACTCGACAGTTTCTTTGAATTTACCCGGGCGTTGGGGCTCGATGAGAAGGAACTCGAATGGGATCTGCCGATACCTTCCGCCGCCCGGGAATTCGCGGCCTCAAGATTCGACCGAGGAAGAGAGGTTCTCGCGATCAACGCTTCCGCCAGCAAGGCGATTCGCAACTGGAGCGTAGAGGGCTACGCTGCTGTCGCCGATCATGCGGCCGCGAAGCTCGGTCTTGATGTGGTTCTTACCGGGGGTCCCTTGACGGTCGAGGCCAAGCTGGCCGAGGCCATCGAGAAGGCTGCCGACAGCAGGCTGCTCAACCTCGTGGGGAAAACCAGCCTCAAGGAACTACTGGCGGTGATTGAGCGTGCCAGCGTCCTCGTGGCGCCCGATACGGGGCCGGCCCATATGGGGAGCACAGTCGGGACTCCTGTCATCGGGCTCTATGCGGCCAGCAATCCCCTGCGCTCGGGTCCCTATCTGAGCCTCGAACATACCGTGAACAATTACGCGGAGGCTTTGCAGGCCGAATGCGGGGCCATGGTCGACGACGTGAGATGGGGAACCCGGGTTAGATCCTCCGCCGCGATGGAGACCATCACGGTCGAACAGGTCATCGAGAAGCTGGAGTCGATTTTCAGCTGAAGTCGATCGCTGGCGACAATCGGCCCGTTAGCTTCGTGAGAATAGCCCGGAGCGTTTTGCACCGCGAGTTTCGAGAGCCTTGGGCGGGCCGAGTATGACCTGGCAGATGACTGCCTGCCGCAGGGTGATGTTGCCGACGCCGAGAGCCGCCGGCAGGCTGCGTCTGCCGGCTCTGTGCCTTCGGGACTGGGTGCTCGTATGTACAGCGAGCTCTTCTCCGATCTCCAGGTCCTGTTGCCGGACCCGCGTCTCGGAAGAACTGGGCAGAGCGATACCGGTCTGGATATCCATGCTGTGGGGATGGAGAACCTCCTCGCGCGGGTCGCGTATGGTGCCGGGAATCCGGTCTCCGGAGCGTCGCTTCTTTGCGGGTTTCGTAGCTCTCGCGGACTGGGCGACAGCTTCCGCAGGGTTTCCTGGCTGGGTCGCGGGAACCTCGCTGTCCTGCAGGGCGGGGACACCTTCGAGTCCATCATCGCCGTAGTAGGCATCCTCTGGGTTAGCGGCCCTGCTCTTCGGGACGCTGTCGGGGGGCCGCGCCTGCCGGGTAGCGATAGCTTCTTCGTTTTGACGAAGCTTCTCAAGAATCTCGACGGCGGGGCTCTTCGGTCGGGCAACCAGTTCACCCTGGTCCGGAACTTTCTTGCCCGAGGTGAGATTTTGCACGATGAAGCGAATAATCCCGCCGCCGAAGATAATCAGGAGGATGAGAAGCTGAATCCAGTCGATCTTTCCCGGCATCAGCTGGTGGCTCCATCGTTGTCATCATCCTCTTCATTCGAGAGGCTCTTTCTCATATCCGTGTCGGCCTGGATATTGCGAAGGTTGTAATAGTCCATGATTCCAAGGTTGCCGCTATTGAAGGCTCCGGCGATTGCCCGGGGACTCTCAGCCTCGGCGAGGATGACCTTGGCCTGGTTCTCCTTGCCCAGAGCTTCCATTTCCTGGCCGCGGGCGACCGCGCGGGCTCTCTGGGCCTCCGCCTCGGCTTGCGCCCTGCGTTTTTCGGCCTCGGCCTGGTTGGCCATCAGCACCGCGCCGATGTTCTCACCTACATCGATATCGGCAATATCGATCGAGACGATCTCGTAGGCGGTGCCCGCGTCGAGACCCGCATCGAGAACCTCCTGGGAAATCTTGCGGGGATTAGCGAGGACAGTCTTGTGGCTTTCGGCCTGGCCAATACCAGAGACGATTCCTTCGCCGACTCGCGCGATGACAGTCTCCTCTGTTGCGCCTCCGACAAGTCTCTCGATGTTGGTGCGGACGGTTACCCGGGCCTTGCACCTCAACTGGATTCCATTGGCCGCGACGGCATCCACCGTCGGTTTGCCTGATTCCTGGCTCGGGCAGTCGATGACCTTCGGGTGGACGCTGGTTCTGACCGCGTCGAGAACATCGCGTCCGGCGAGATCGATTGCCGCGGCGCGTTCAAAGGTGAGCGCGATGTTGGCGCGATCGGCCGCGATCAGGGCGCGTACTGTAGCGGTTACGTTTCCGCGCGCGAGAACATGGGCCTGGAGTTTTTCGATGGAGACGGGAGCACCCGCCTTGTGAGCCATCACCAGGACGTCGATGATCAGCCTCGAGTTGAGTTTTCGCAGGAACATCCCGACAAATTCAACAACCCCTACGGGGCAGCCGGATGCCCTGGCCTGCAGCCAGAGGGAGCCAAACTTGATGAAGAAGAAAAGAAAGAATACTCCGACCAGCAGTCCTAAAATACCGAATATTAACCCTATATTATCCATTAGCTGGCTCCTGTGCTTGTTTGTTGGTCCCGGGCGACTCTGCAACGACCACCCGGTTCCCGCTGGTTTCTATTACTTTAATCATTTTGTCCTTTTCGATAAAGCCGCTGGATGCGACCACGTCAATTCTCCTGCCATCGATCAGGGCCACGCCTGCCGGTCGGAGAGCCGATCTTGTCACGCCGGACCTTCCCATGATCTCGGCGAGGCTATTGTCTGCCGAGGTGAAGGCCTCCGAATCCTGGGTCTCCTCCAGGCTGATCCGTTTAAGCATGAAGGAGAACATGGAGATGACAAAGACAGCCGCCCCGATACCGGTCAGCGATCCCAGCAGAACCTTTTCCTGGTGGAAGAAGCTGTAGATTCCGAGGCTCAGCGCGGCGAGAGCCACTATGCCGATGATTCCCCCTGAGGGTATGAATACCTCCAGGAAGATGAGAGCTACTCCGATTCCCAGGAGGAGCCAGGCGAAGAAGGGGTCAGAGATGATGACGTCCATATCTTCTCCAGTCTAGCCTGTCTCTTCGATGCGTGAAACGACAATTCGGGTCGAGGTGTATTCCCGGATAACCACCCGCTCGCCTTTTTCAATGAACTCCCCGTCAGCGACCACGTCCACTCTCCGGCCATCTTCAAGCGAGATGATACCGGCCGGCCGCAGTGGTGACTCGCAGACCCCGGCCTTGCCTATCAGGAGAGCCTTTTCTCTGCGGGAATCTTCAACTGTATCAGCATCGGGGACTCCCGTGATGGATGACTCGCGGCCACTCCCACCGCTGACGCTGGCCGGTAGAAAACGCAGGATTGCGAAGAACAGGGCCGCGGCCGCGCCAAGGCCGGAGGAGATCAGCGCAAAGGCTTCTTTGAAATTCAACTGCTCCCCGCCGGGGATGGCTGTGCTGGGAACCATGATCATGACGAGACTGCCGAAGCAGAGGATCGCCCCGGCTATGGCGAAGATGGCTATTCCCGGCATCAGGCCGAACTCGAGTCCGATGAGACCGAGCCCGACGAGAAAGAGCACGACCTCAAACCAGGTGGTGGTGGGCTCGAGTGAGCCGCTCTCGGGAAAAAAACCTCCGCTGACGAGCAGGGTGAAACACAGTATAGCGATGACCCCGGGAACCATGGTTCCGAGCATCTTCAACTCGATGGTGATGCCGAGGATGATTCCGAGCACGAGAAAGAACCGGGTCAGCGGGTGGTTGAGGAAATCAACCAGCCCCTGCCCGCTGAGATTCTTTTTCTTGATGGCGCCTCTGCCGACGACAAAGACGGATTCTTCAGGCAGGATTAGGTTCATCTCGAGCAGGAGGCTCTTGTAGCGGTCATCGCCGGACTCGATTCCGCGATAGCGGACCCAGTCGTATTCAAAGGCTTTCGCCTGGTCGAGGGTGAGCAGTTCGTCTCTGCCGAGAATTTTTTCGGCCGTGTGGTATTCACTCTTCCGCTCGACCGGGTCCGAATTGTTCAGATCGGCCTGGTACCAGAAGACATAGCGGCCTGCGGCGTTCGCCGCCCGACGGCGAAGGGAATAGACCGTTTCCCTGGCTGGCATGACCGTCAGGCCGGCAAGAAGCTGGGAGCGCTTTCTTCGTTCACTGTACAGTTCGACAGCCATCCTCGCCTTTTCCCGCTCTTCAACGGAGCCTGGCTCCGCCGCGCCGGCTCCCAATCTTGATTTGGGTCCCATCGCGATTTCCCGGCAGGCCAGCGCTGGTATGACCGCTGCGCCTGTGGCCTCCGCCCCATCGGGGATGAAGGCGACGGTTGTCTTATTGCGGAGCTCGCTGAAGATATAGTCGCCCAACTCGATGGCGGCATCGTGGGATCCTCCTGAGCTGCTGATCTCAAAGATGACCCAATTGATGGTTGGCTCGCGCTCCAGCCAGGATTTTACCTTGGAGATGGTGCTGGAGCTTTTTTTCGAGTCGATGAGGCCATCTACCGGCACGATGAGGAGCTTGTCATCGATGGCGGCAGCCTCGTTGTTCTGTCCTCGCAGTTCCCGGCCTGAAAACAGCGCCAGCAGCGCGGCCGCGACAAGAGCCAGCGGGCGCCATTTTTCCGGATGGGTACCGGGGATCGGATGGGTCTGCAACTGCCTGGGATTCACTTAACTATTTCCCACGGAAAAACTTGTGAAGAAAGCACAAGGACGGAAGACTGATTTTCAACTTTCAGAAGCCATCCTGTCAAAAGAAAAGACCCCGGTCGACCGGTCAATCATCCGGTGTGAGGTATACCGACTCAGGAAGTTTTCCCCGCGGCTGAACCACTCCGATGTCGGCGGCGCAGTGGTAGCCGAGTTCGTGGAGCGCCTCGATGCAGTGATCGGCTTTCTCCGCGGGAACGCTTGCAAGGAGTCCCCCGGCTGTCTGGGGGTCGAAGATCAGCGGGTAGGGAGTTCTTTCCGAGGCCTCTCCTGCGTTGGCGATCGCGCGGCGCAGGCGCAGGTTCTGCGGCTGCAAGGTGCTGAATATTCCCTTGGCGACCGTCTCGATGGCTCCCTCCAGCAGGGGGATCTTATCGAGGTCAAGCTCGACATCGACAGCCGATGCCCTGGTCATCTCAACGAGGTGACCCAGAAGTCCAAACCCGGTGACGTCGGTGCAGGCGGTCGCCCCGTGCTCATGGAGGCAGGCTGCCGCATCCTGGTTACCCTGGAGCATGGAGGCCAGGGCTCCGGCTATCCACCTTCCCTTTGCCGCCAGGCGCATGTCTGCCGCGAAGAGGGTGCCTGTGCCGAGAGCTTTCGTCAGCAGGATGCGATCGCCGGTTCGCATGCCGCTCTTTTGAAGGATTTTCTCTGGATCGATCAGGCCGTTGATGGAGAAGCCCAGGGAGAGCTCGCTGCCTTCGCTGCTGTGGCCTCCCACCAGGGCGGTTCCGGTCTCGGCAAAGGTTTCCAGCGCGCCTCGCAGCATCTGTTCCAGGAGGTCTTCAACTTTTTCCTCGGGTCCGTAGGGGACCGTGGCTACGGCCAGGGCGGATTGAGGAGAGGCTCCCATCGCGAAGATGTCCCCAAGGCTGTGGTTCGCGGCGATTTTTCCGAAGATGTACGGGTCGTCGACGATGGCCCGGAAGGAGTCAATGGTCTGCACCAGTACTTTGCCCCTTGGCGTTCTGGTGACCGCGGCGTCATCGGGAGCGTCGAGCCCGATGAGTACATCTTTTCGCTGAACGGGAGCGAGCCTGCCGATGACCCGGGAGAGCACCGTAGCTCCCACCTTGGCTCCACACCCGCCGCAGCGCATGGCCACGGCGGAGAGCTCCTCGAGCGTTTCCTGTGAAGCCAGTCCAGCCGGAACATCAAGCTCAGCTTGGGTGGTCATGGCGGGGAGCGAGTTGTATTTGCGTATAAAGCGCCGGTCGATCAGATCCTTTATCCTCCAAATCGGACCGCCGGCGATGCACCATTCACCCTTTGAGGCTACGGCCTTCTTGTCGCCCGTACTGATCAGACTGAGGAACATACGCTGGGGAATGAAGGGCTTCAGTTTCTTCGACAGGAGTGCGTTGCGAAGATTTCTAGCCAACGGCATTCCCTGGCGGACTGCGAAGACGCCGGCCTTGGGTCTCGGATGGTTGATGCTTGCCGCGATATCGCCGGCGGCGAAGATGTCTTTATGAGAGGGAGAGTTGAGGCAATCAGTGACCTTCACGAAGCCGTCTTCGTCGACATCCAGCCCGGCATCTCCAGGCCAGGTTGGGGCGGCTGCATCTGTTACCCAGAGGATCTCATCCAGCGGCACCTCCATGCCATCCTCTCGGAGTAATCTCCCATCGCTTACGGATTCGACTCGATTGCCGGGATAGAGCTGTACTCCCCTGTCCTTCAGCACCCGCTCAAAGTGCTTCCTGACCTTGTAGTTGTGGGATGAAAGGATCTCGGGTTCTGAATAAAAGAGATGAAACTCAGGCTCAAGCTCAATCTTGTCTGCCTCTCCAAGCAGTTGTTTCAGGGCGTACTGGATGGCGAGGGTGATCTCAACCCCGCCGGCGCCCGCTCCTACCGTGCCTATTCGAAATGGCCGATCAGCTTCGAGAACCCTGCTCTTGAGCATTTCCCAGCGGCTTACGAAATTGCTGATGGGTTTGACAGGCACCACCTCGTCTTGCGCGATTCCGATGTTGGCTAAACGGGGGGTTGAGCCGATATTGATTGAGAGAAGATCGTAGGGAACCGCGGGCCGTTTCGCGCAAATGACCTTTTGATTTTCCGTGTCGATGCCGACAGCGGAGTCGTGGTAGAGCCGCGCGCCGGCGAATCTGCACAGGGGGCCAAGGTCGATGTGGGCCTCATCGAAATCGTAATGTCCGGCGATGAAACCAGGCAGCATTCCCGAATAGGGGGTGTGTACGTCCCGGGTCAGCAGGGTCAAGCGGACACCCGGAATGGGATCCATGCCGAACATCTTGAGTACGGCGATGTTGCTGTGCCCTCCGCCAACAAGCACGAGGTCCTTGATGATCGGGATGCTCGGTTGATTCATTTGAATGGGAGGCGGTCTGGGGCGCGCCGGCTCTGGCGTCCTCGGTTAGTTCTTTCCATTCAGGGGATCCTCCCTGAAACGGAAGGGCGAGCCGCCCATGAAATCAGTGCTTTCGATCGTGGGGCACCAGTATTTTTCTACATGCTCGACAACCAGGTCCGTACCCCGAAAATGATTCACAAAGGGGCTCTTCTGGGAGTTGTACATCGTATCGGTCATGTCGCGAATGAGCAGAACGTTTTTTCCTACGTTGACCATCTGTCGGATGGCGAATGGTCTGCCTAAGACGCACATATTGAGATGCACGCCCATCAGGATCACGTTGTCGATTCCTTTTTCGTTCAGCAGGTTGTAGGTCTCCTGCCCGTTGTCGGTGATGGCGTCGGGTTCCCTGATGTCGATGGTCTTGATCTGGCGAGTCCAGGGAGGGACGATCTCGCACTTCTTTTTGCAATCGCAGCCCATGTCGGAGTCATCGATCGGCATGGCCGGCTCGCGTTCATCCTGGGGCCAGCACCAGGCCGTCCCCCATCGCTCTTTCCTGGAGAGCTCTACCGGGGCCCTGGAAAAGGCCGCGGCTATGGCGCGTTTGCGTTGCGGGGTGTCCTTGTAGAAATCAACGCAGGTGCTCGGGGCATGAATGATCTGGACTCCCAGGCTCCTGGCGGTTTCAGCCAACTGGTTCATCTCCGGGGCCATCTCCGCGACCCTCGCCTCTGCGCCCTTGCACCAGTGGCGGTCCCACATATCGCAGATCACCAGCGCCGTTCTTTCAGGAGCCCATTGGACTATCTTGAGGACAGGCCTGTAGCTGTCGTCTTTCTCTTTCGTGCCGGGAACTCGCTCCATGGAGCGGGTATGCAGTTTAAGCGTGGCTGTTTTGTCCGCGGGTGAACTCGCGCAGCCGGCGCTCAAACCGGCCAGGGATATTGTGAGAATAAAAATGGAGTACCGGGTCATGTTCGCGACTCCTGCGGTTGTTGATTCGCCTGGGTATGAATACTGTCAGGGCTATAGGATATCCCGTTGGGCGTTCGGGTTCCACAGTCGCAGGGGAGTGTAGCAGGCTGGAAATGATCCCCCGCTTGTCTCTCTCGCGGGGGAGACGGTCACGGCAAGGTTTCTACTCGCCGGTATCAGGCCAGGATCCCCTTGATGACCTTTCCATGGACATCGGTGAGGCGGAAGTTACGCCCCTGGTACTTGAAGGTCAGTTTTTCGTGATCGACTCCCAGCAGGTTCAGGATCGTCGCGTGGAAATCATGAACGTGTACCGGGTCTGCGGCGATGTTGTAGCAGAACGGGTCGGTTTCTCCGTAGCTCGTTCCTCCCCGTACGCCGCCGCCGGCCATCCAGAGCGAGAAACACCTTGGATGGTGGTCGCGGCCGAAGTTGCCGGAGAGCTTTCCCTGGCAATAGTTGGTGCGTCCGAACTCACCGCCCCAGATGACAAGGGTGTCTTCGAGGAGCCCCCTGCGCTTGAGATCCATCACCAGGGCGGCGGAGGCCCGGTCGGTTTCTTTGCATTGGCCGGCCAGGCCTTTTGGCAGACCGCCGTGCTGATCCCAGCCCGGATGGTAAAGCTGGATGAAGCGAACGCCGCGCTCCGCGAGCCGGCGGGCCATGAGGCAATTGGCGGCGAAGGTTCCCGGTTTTCGGGACTCCTCTCCGTACTCCTTGTAGATGTAGTCAGGCTCCGCCGAGAGGTTGGTAACCTCCGGAATCGAGGTCTGCATCTTGAAGGCCATCTCGTATTGGGAGATCCGATCTTCTATCGCCGGGTCGGAGTTGTTCTTCAACTCGGCCTGGTGAAGATCTTTCAGGCGGTCGAGCATTCGCCGGCGGTTCGCATTGTCGATACCGGCGGGATTGTTGAGGTAGAGGACCGGGTCTTTGCCGGAGCGGAAACGGACACCCTGGTAACGAGATGCAAGGAAGCCGCTTCCCCATAGCCGGGTCAGGAGAGGCTGCCCTCCCTTGTTTTTCGTCACCAGTACGACAAAGGACGGCAACTCAGCGTTCTCGGTTCCGAGCCCGTAGCTCAGCCAGGAGCCCATGCTGGGCCGGCCGGGAAATTGGGAGCCCGTCTGGAGATGGGTTACCGCCGGTCCGTGATTGATGGCCTCAGTATAGAGACTCTTCACAACGCAGATCTCATCGGCGATGCGGGATGTGTGGGGAAGCAGGTCACTCATCCAGGTACCGCCCTGTCCATGCCGGGAGAACTTGAAGGGGCTGCCGACCAGCGGCAGGCTTGCCTGGTTGCCGCTCATCGCGGTCAGGCGCTGTCCCTTGCGGATTTCATCCGGCAACTCCTTGCCCTGCATCTTCTTGAGCATGGGCTTGTGATCGAAGAGGTCCATCTGGGATGGGCCGCCGCTCTGGAAGAGGTAGATGACGCGCTTGGCCCTGGGGGGAACGTGCGTGGTCGGAAGAACTCCGCCAAGGGAGCGTTGTTCGTTCGCGCGCAACAGGTCGGTGAGAGCTATGGAGCCGAGCCCCATGCCGAAGCGCTCAAGGAAGCGCCTCCGGCTCATGCCCAGGGAGGAATCGTAGCCCGTGCAGGTCTCAGGTTTCATGTCTTCATACTACCTTTTCATGACAGCTTCGTCGAAGTTCAAGAGAACATTCGCGACAGCCCCCGCGGCGGCCAGCCGGGCGGGAGCCAACTCCTTGTCCGCGGCTGCATCGCCTGTTTTGAGGAAGTTTTCAGCCTGCTCAGGATTCGCCTGGAAAAAATCGAGCTGTTCCCTGTAGAGCCGGTTGAGGATCTTTTTTTCGCTATCGCCCGGATTTCGGCCTGTCAGCATTCGGAACATCTCACCAAGCATGGCGACGCTGTTCTCCGCGTGTTTTTTCAGGAGCCGCTGGCCGAGGATCCTTGCCGCTTCTACGAGCTGCGGGTCGTTCATCAGCACCAGGGCCTGCAGGGGGGAGGCGGTTCTCTCCCGCCTCACAGCGCAGACTTCGCGCTTGGATGCATCCAGGGACATCATGACCGGCGCCGGGGCCGTGCGTTTCCAGAAGGTGTAGAGGCTGCGGCGGTAGAGCCCCTCTCCCTTGTCCCGCTTCAGAGGCTTGAAGGATACCGCGACCTCGTAGGGGCGCACTGGGGCACCGCCGATCTTTCGTACAAGGAGCCCGCTGGAGGAGAGGGCGTTGTCGCGGATAACCTCTGCGGGGAGTCGGTAGCGGCGCCCCCTGGCCAGGAGGATGTTCTCAGGATCTTTCTCAGTCAGTTCCGGGGAGCTTCTCGAGTCCTGGCGGTAGGTCGCGGAGGTTACGATGGTTCGCAACAACTCTTGAATGTCCCAGCCGCTGTCGATGAAACGCAGCGAGAGCCAGTCGAGCAGGCCCGGGTGACTGGGAGATTGCCCCTGGCTGCCGAAGTCTTCGGTGGTTCTCACCAGGCCGCGGCCAAAGCACATTTGCCAGAGACGATTGATCATCACCCGCGAGGTCAGCGGATGTTCGGGCGCCGTAAGCCAGCGGGCGAGTCCGAGACGGTTGACCGCGCCCTGCTGCTTCATGGCGGGGAGGATGGCCGGCGTTCCGGCTTCCACGGGAGCGCCTGGCTTATTGTAGGCTCCCCGGATCAGCAGGTGGGTCTGGCGAACCTTGCCGGTCTCGCGCATGACCATGATCTCGGTGGTGCCGTTGATAATATTATTGTGAGCCTCTCGCAGGGAACGGACCTGTCCCAGGCTCTTCTTCCAGGCGTCATCCGCTGTGTGGAGGTAGTACTCGCGGAGCTTTTCAACCAGCCCGGCATCGAGAGAGGCTCTCGATTTTGCGAGGGCGTCCCGGAGGCTCTTACCATCATGTACCTGGGCGATCTCAAGCGCTGAGAGCTGCCGGTTGAAGACCTGGAATTCGTCGAGCTCTCCCCCGGAAAAACCCTTGTCCCGGAAGCGGGCGCCGATGGTGATGCTCTTGCGTCCTCCGCCGCTGATGTTTTTAAAGAGATTGTCACGCACGACCTCGCAGTCAGCGGGCACGCCATCGAGGAAGAGCCGGGCGCCATCCGCCCGGCTGGACCCATCGTAGGTGATCGCGACATGGACCCACTTGTTCACCGCGAAGGGAGCCCGGGTGCGGATGCGCAGGGCGTTGCCGGGCCAGAAATGGATCAGGGAGAAGCTCAGCTTTCCTTTCTCGAGCAGCAACTGGTAGCCGCGGCTGCCGGCGTCCGTCCACGCCTGCGAACGATGAAATACAATAGCCCGCTCCTTGACCTCCGGGGTCTTCATCCAGAGAGCGAGCGAGAAGGGGGCTGATCGTTTGAAGTTGCCCTGCTTGAGATGGTACTCGTCATCTCCACTGAGCCGGATGGCCTTGCCCGCGACCCCTGGTATGCTGGCGTTGGCGCCGCCTTTATGTCCCTCGAAGTCCTGGTGCTCGATTCGTCCGGGAATGGCCGGCTCAGCCGGCCTGGCGGCGAGCCATTTTTCGAAGTCGGCTTTCCTGGTAGCGGGGATCTTCGCAAGCTCTTCCTCTGCGCGGGTGATCTTTTCAGCGGCATCCGCGATCTTTTGCTTGTGGGCCTTCGGCGCGTACAGGAGGGTCGGGGTTGGTACAGAGCCCGTGAAATAGGCGTAGAGACCGAACTCGTCGATGTTGTTGAAGAAGGCGAAGAGCTTGTAATACTCGCGCTGGGTCAGGGGATCGTATTTGTGATCGTGGCAGCGCGCGCATTCAAAAGTCAACCCGAGGAACGCGGTGGCGAATGTGTGGGTCCGGTCAGCGACGTATTCAACCCGGAATTCTTCGGGCGTGCTGCCGCCCTCGACCTTCTGGGAATGGAGACGGTTGAAGGTCGTGGGGAGGATCTCTTCGTCTCCTGCCCCCGGGAGCAGGTCTCCTGCCAGCTGGAGCTCGAGGAAGCGATCGTAGGAGATACCCTCATTGAAGGCATTTACCACCCAGTCCCTCCAAGGCCACACGAATCGGTCCCGGTCCACCTGGTAGCCGTAGGTGTCCGAGTAGCGGGCGACATCGAGCCAGTCCGAGGCCATCCTTTCACCATAGGAGGCTGATGAGAGGAGCCGGTGGACCAGTTTTTCATAGGCTTCCGGATGATCGTCTTCGATGAAGGCGTCAATTTCGGAGAGGGTGGGGGGGAGCCCGGTCAGGTCAAGGGTAAGTCTGCGGATCAGCCTTTCCCGGCTGGCCTCGGGCGCGGGCTTCAGTCCCTCCGCCTGCAGTCTGCTGCGGATAAAGTGGTCGATGGGGTTGCGCGTTCCGGCTGACTCGGCCAGGCCTGGGATGGGGATCTTCTCGAGCGAGCGAAAAGACCAATGTCCACTCCAGGTGCCTCCCTGTTCGATCCAGGAGCGGATCAGCTCCACCTCATTTTTTTTCAGCTGGAGCTTCGACTTTGGCGGCGGCATTCGCTCCCGGGGCTTCTGTGCGGTGATCCTCTTGTAGAGCTCGCTCTCGCCAGGCTTGCCCCCGACGACGGGTCGGGATCCATCGTGGTCGGAGTAGAGTCCGTCCTTCAGATCGAGACGCAGATCCGCCTTGCGCTTTTTCTCATCCGGTCCGTGGCAGGGATAGCAGTTGTTGGAGAGAATCGGGCGAATGTCACGGTTGAAGTCGATTTGTTTCTCCGGCGACTCGGCCCGGGATTCCATCGGCAGCAGGCACCAGACGACCAGGAGAAGGGCCGGAATTCGCAACTCTTGGTCGATCATGTGGTGATCTCTATTGCAGGCAGGTAAATTTCCAGGACGCCTGGGGCCGAGCCAGGCTGACCGCACGATTCTCTACCAGCCGGACCGGCAATTCCATATTTACCGGGTTCCGGCGACCGATTCATTCTACATCCGGGGAAGGGAAAATTTCTTTAAGCCTGTGGTGGCGATAGCTGAATATTTTCTCGACGTCGCGTTTCACCAGGAGCCGATTGATGATGGCTCCGCCCAGCACGGCGTATTCGATCCGGTCGCGGGCGAGGGTTCCTTTTTCGTGTTCGATGAAGGCGTGCTCGTGAACCCACCTACGATAGGGCCCCTTCACCTGCTCGTCGACAAACCTGTGCGGGGGCTCCCAGGCTGTAATCTTCGAGCGCCACCGGATCGGAAACAGCCTGATACGAAGCTTGTAGTCGATGAAGGTTCCCTCCTTCATTTCAATCGGCAGCTCGGTGAGAATATTGAAATGAAGCCAGGGAGGAGTCAACTCGTCCAGGTTCTCCGCCCGGGAAAAAAAAGGGAAGATTTCCGCAGGTGAACGAGGCAGCAGAACCTCCCGCTCGAGAACATGGATTTTCATTCGCTTTTGGAGCCTGCTTGAAGAGATGAGAGCCCTGCTCTTGTTTCATTCTCCCGCGGGCTGGCACGGGACTACAGGAGCCTTATTCTTTTTCTCGTTAGTTTTTTTTGTAAAGAGGGCGGCGGCGGGCAGAGCCTGTTTCTTGATGCCGGGACCCTCCCATGAGACCGCGAATTTTTCATCGCCTGCGGCCTCGAAGAAGTTGGCCGTAAACGGATAGAAGCCGGCTTCCAGCTTGATGGTTCCGGATGCTTCTGAGTAGGCGTGCAGCCCGTCGTTTTGAACAAGGAGCCTGTTTCCGATCAGGACGCTGCTCCCATCGTCAGAGCCTGCGTAGAAGGTATAGATTCCATCTTTCGGGATCCTGACAAAGCCGCGAAAGCGCAACCCAAAATAATCTTTACCGGCGAGACCTGCGGGTATGGAGAGGGAGTCGGCTCTTCCGTTTCCGGCCGCCTTCAGTTTGTCGAAATCGGGAAGGTGAGTCCAATTGCCCTCGTAGACATCGAGGCCGAGGCCGCCAGGCTTTCCAGGCGGTTTCTCCAGCGCGATGGTCGAAAGCAATGGGGCCAGCTTCAGAAGGACGGCCTCACTTTTTTTCCCTCTCAATATGGAGATCGGAAGCTCCTCGCCGGCGGCTCTGTTCATGAGAGCCAGGTGAAACTCGAACCCGCTGGTTATCTTTCGCCCGCCGGCGCCGGTGATGAGATCCCCGGGCTGCAGGTTCTCTCTCGCGGCAGGCGAATTCGGAGCGACCCGGGTGATCTTCGCCCCGGGCTCCAGCATGTCAATCTCGAGTCCGAGCAGGAAGCCATTGAGATTCTCGGCATTGATGAGCCGGGGGAATCTATTACGAATGTGGTCGATCGTTATGGCGAAATTCAGGTTCTGGCCGTTGTCATGTTGCGAGGTGATTACGCCGATGATCTGTCCGAGCGCGTTGATGAGCGGACTGCCGGAGCTCCCTCCGCTGATGGGCGCGGTGGTCTGTACTACCGCGGGGAGATACGATGTGCTGGTCGAGGTGGAACGTTGCAGGCCGCTGACGATGCCGGTCGAGACCGAGTGAGCCAGTCCGTTGGGGTTTCCGATGACGAGCGTAGGTTCTCCAAGAACCAGGTCGTGGCTTCGGCCAAGCGAAAGGAAGGGGAGAGATTTGCCGGTCTCTATCTTGAGGATGGCAATGTCCTCCGCCGGCAGGCGCGCCAGGATCTTGAAGATATACTGGCTTCCATCGGCGAAGAGGGCGAGACCCTGCGGGCGGTCCTTGTTGTCTGCCACGGCCATGATGACATGGTCATTGGTCAGAATGTAACCCTCAGGATGGATCACGGCGCCGCTGCCGGCCGCAAAATTGACCAATCCTTTTGGGCCGCCAGGCTGAAAGTTACGCAGGGCGACGATCGACGGCATGACACGCTTGATCAGGTGGACTGTCGGGTTGTCGCGTTCAGGGGGCAGGGGCGCCGTTTTTCCCTCCTTTTCGTCTGCAGGCATCGAGCCGGGGAAACAGGCCAGCAGAAAGACGGCCGCGGCGGCCAGGAGGAGCGTTCGTGCTCTCGAATCGGTAACGGTTCTGGTTGTGTAGTTAGCGCGGATCACAGCAACGATCTTCGCCCCGACAAGCTTTCTTGTCGAGCAAGATGTTGAGGCGCGGAATCTTTCACTGGCAGGCCGGGCTGGCGGCGCAATCAAGGCCATCATCGGTTTTGTCGCGTCGGCAGGATGGGGCCGCAGCGTCCGGGGCGTTACCACCCAGGAAGAGAAAATTGAAGATGAGGATGCCGTCACTCAGATCTATGAGGCCGCTGTCATCTGAATCACCCGAGTCAAGGCAGGTTGGCGGGTTCTCCCCCAGGAAGAGGTACCCGAGGATGTTGATCCCATCGCTGATGTCGATGGAGCCATCGCTGTTCGCATCGCCGCGCAGGAAGAGCGGAGAGCTTTCCACCGCGGCCAGGTCGACGACCCTGGGGAGGTGGTCGGAGGCGGAGACCGTGTCCGCAGCCCGCAGGCCGCCGTCGGCCAGGGCATCGACAGGCATGGACCTGGTCTCCAGGGTGAAGGAGTGGATTGGACGGATAGCGCTGCGGGTGTAGAGAATATAGTCAAGTTTCTCGGGCCAGAAGGTCGAGTTGTCGGAACGCCAGGTGTAGGCCATCCGGTCATGGGTATGGCGGGATGGGAGATCCGCCAGCGGGGAACCATCCCAATCCGGTTCGAAATCCGGCCCGTAGGTTTGCTCATCCTGGATGTCGCCATCGGTGAGAGTTCTGAGCTGGCTTGAATAGCCGACGAGGTTGAAGTCGCCGGCGTGGATGATCGGGGTGCCTTCGGGAAGCTCAAACGCGCCATCGCCTGTTTTCAGGATCCTGATGGCTTCCATCAGCTCATCCGCCTGCCGCTGACGGCCGTCGTCATCGGTGCAGCAGGGCAGGTGAGAGTTGATGGTCAGGAGGGGAGTTCCAATGATGTCGCTGGTGTCGATCAGCGCGGCGATGGTCCTGCGCGCGCTGGTGAGGGGACCCTGGTAGATGATTGGATATTTCGAGGCTGTGAAATTCCAGCGATAGTTGCCGGTGACGTGCCAACTGTTTCCGGGGAACCAGGACCTCAGCCGGTCGGTCAGCCCGGCTCCCGTGCTGCTCTGTTCCTGCAGGAGCCAGATGTCGGCATCGATTGCCTGGAAGATTCTTTGAAAATGAGGAGTTCGTTCAGGGTTGAGGATGCCCGGGTTCTTGACGTTGTAGGTGGCGAGGCGAATGGAGTCGCCCTCTGGCCGCTCGATATGGATGGGCCTGGCAGGGGGGATCTCCCGTGCATCGATGGTGTAGGGGAAGCCTCCCTGCTGGTCAGGAAGCAGATCTCCTTCGCCGCTCGAGCTGGAGATGACGATGGATATCCGTCGGTCATCAGAGTCCAGGGCGATCGCGTCCCGGGCTATGCAGAACTCGAAGATTTTCGATGTGACGGAGGGCGCGCTGAGGATGGAGATATTGGCGTGCCGGAGTCCGCGGCTTCCGTTTTCGTTGTGCCGGGTTCCCGACCGGCAGCCGAAGCACCACTCAAGCTCAGCTCCGATTCCATGAAAGGAGCGGCCCGTCCCGGGATCTTCATCGGCATCGATGAAGAGACGCATTGTATTCCATGCCTGCAGGAGCTCTTCCGGGCCGTGGAAGGAGAGGTAGATGAAGAGGTAGTTTTCATCATTGGTGATTCTGATCTCGGAAAAATCTTCGCTTTCGGCCGTTCCATCTCCCGCGGGGTCGAGCTGGGTGGCCGTGACCTCGTTCCAGTCGTCGAAGAGTCCGTCAAGGATGATAGGGTCGGAGGCCAGTGCAGGGTCCGGGGTCAGTGCTGTCATCCACAGCAGGGGCAGCCAGTAAAATACTCGGCCGTACATTTCGGGAGATCTCCAGGGCGGTATTGAAACGGTCTGCCGTAGCGCGCGAGCGCTCGGCGTCTGGTCCTACAGGGAGATGTTCCCGCCTGGAAGCTTCCGGGTCAAGGATGGTATGGCCACGCGGCTGAGCCGGTTAGCCTGGATGAAAAGAGGGCCGCGAGAGTTTCCTCCCGCGGCCCTCGCGCTGCACGGACACTAAAGAATGACGGTCAATGTGGTTGTCGAAGCGGCATGAAGTTCAGGCATGGGGGAAAGACCGGGCTGTTGACCAGGTTCTCAAGGTCGATTTTTCGCCTCTCGAGATCCGCGAAGTCGCGGTTCAGGCCAGTGCAGGGGTCGGAAACCGTGATGCCCGTAAGAAATCCGGAGAGACCGGCCGGGGATTGCTGCGGGTCGATGTGGAGAAATGGAGTGGCGGTCTCTCCCGCATGACAGCCGTTGCAGGTTGTCAGGGAGAAGTTATGCCGCGCATCGGGATTGTTGATGCTGCCGCAACCCGGTGAGCCATCCCAGAACATGCCGAATGGCGTAGGCGCGTTTCCGCCAAGGAAGGGAACTCCCGAAGGCAGCGAGAGGGGCACATCGTAGGTTCCCGCTACGATTGCAGTCTCGTTCTGGTTGATGAAATCGGTGAGCGTTGAGGTGAGGTTGAAGGAGAGGTCGGGGGTCATGGCGACGGCCACCGACCGCAGGTGTCCTGAGTCGTAGTGTCCCGGCGCCTGGATCCTGAACTCGCGCAGCTCCCAGGGTGCGTCGAGAGCGATCTCGTTCGTTCGAATCTGATTCAGCGCGCTCTTATTGGGGAGATTCGCCGGGTTGGCGCCGGCTGTAACGAACTGCTCGGTGATGTTTTCGAGCGCGGCGTTGTAGGCCGGGGAACCCAGGGTGAGGTTGCTGAGGTCATACCACTCGGCCGCCCACTGCTGGAGGTCGAGGCAGTTGTCCTTTTGGATGCCGTATTCGAAGATGACTGCGAATGGCATCATGAGGCACCCGCCGCCGCTGCGATTCAGCACACCGAATACCAGCCGCGCTTCACCCGCGCTTCCGGCTCCATAGGCCAGGTTCTCGCGCAGATCGACACGGTTGACGATCGCGACGAGCTTGAAGGGCGCTTCATCTAGGTTGAGGGGCTGGCCTGGTCCGCCGCTGGCCTGCTCCCAGGGGTCGATGATGCCTTGAACGATATTGGTGCGTGCCGGTACCTGGTGGAAGTTGATGGAGAGATCGAATTCCCACTGCTTCAGCCAGCGCCGGGTAAATTCGGCTGCCGAAATCCCCGTCTCCAGTTGGTTGGCCATCTGTTCCATCACGTAGCGGAAGGTCCACTTGCCTCCGGGAGTGCCGACGCCGCTGCAGGGATCATAGGTTCGGGTCGGATCTTCTACGACGCTGAGGTCACGAATGAGCAGGGAGTTCTCAGCGTCCAGGGCAGGCGGAGGGGGCAGGAGGACGGGTGGAAGAGAGCTTACGCTGCCGCCGCGGCAGACATCGTCAGCTGGAACGATCGGCCGGTTGGCGCCGGGTGAGGGCGCCAGCCGGAGACGGTCAGGATCTTCACGGTCCGCCTCTTCCAGGACGCTTTTGCTGCCGACAAGAGCTCTTCCATCGAAACGAAGGGTCTCGGCGCCTTCATTGGCGGCCTCGTTGACGATGTTTCGCCATTCATCGAGATCTTCGAGGTCGAGATTAGCGAGGGCGGTGTAGGTGCCGTCGCCGGCCCTGTCATCAAGTTCCTTGCCATCGTCGCGAAGGACAATGACGGAGCCTTCGGGATTGAGCGAGATGGTTGAGCCCAGCCTCCGCTGGTTGCTATCGAACCGTACGTAAAGTATCGAGTTGTGGCGTCCTGTGGGGCGGTCGAGCTCTTCATAGCAGATGCTCAGGGGCCGTGGGGGATTGGCCTGAAGACGCCCTGCGGCCACTGGGAGGGGTACAGGCAACAGCTCCTGTTCCAGCATCCGTTCCGCCGCGGCGGAAAGCTCGTTGACTGCCGTCGGGGGAGCGCTCCGCAGAGAATCTTTCTGCCTGCCCCGTATTTTCAGGGATTTCAGTGTTCCAGTCCCCTTGTTCTGTGCGGCGGCTTCTCCTGCGCTCATTACGCAGAGAACGGCAGCCAGCACCATCGGGAGTGTCGGAATCCTTCGGGTGGTTGAGTTATGTGCAGCTGTAGTTGGCATCGATCCTCCTTCCGCTTCTGTTGAAGACAACAGGCTAATTAGAAAAACAAAGATGAGGGTACCTGCCAAAACTGGCGCAGCCTGGCCAGCCGCGTCGTTCAACAGGAACGATGGCTGTCCGGCTGGACCTCACAGGCCACCCCGGCCGTATTGTTGCGCTGCCGTTCGTTATTGCCCCGGGCAATTCTGCCCCGAACGCAGAGCGTGAAATCGATACCGAGACTTCACGATTCCTGCCGGTTGACCGGGTTTACATTTTCCGGTAGAGCTCCGTGGGGAGCTTCCGGAATCTGGGTGCCCGGTTATCCGGACTGCCGCGTTGGGCAGCGCAGGTGATCCAGTCTCGAAACGTGCACGATCGTTTTCAGATCATTGGGGATTATGGGTGCTGGTTGGCCGATTGCATCCCCTTCCCATATTTTTCTTTCCCGCTTTGCCGATGAGAAGGGGAAGTTCGGTTCTTATCAGGGTCGGCAGCTCCGGGGCTTCCAGTGGGAACCGGGAGGCTCTCAGAGCTCGGAGAGTTTCGGCAGTTTCCAGGGGGCGCGGTATTCAGCTCTGCCGAGGTAAGGGTCAGCCTTCCTGTTGCCTTTGAAGCCGGTCGTGGCAGGATCGAATTGAAGGGTCAATCCCGAGCGCCAGGATGCGTTGGCAAGGTGGCAGAGCATGCTGGAGGGGTGGCCTACAGTGACCAGGTCAGCCGCAGGTTTTTCTCTGCTCTTCATGCAGTCGAGAAAATCCTGAATATGGATACTCGTCTGGTCGAGATTCGATCCGCCTGATGATTCTTTCACCAGCGCACCGCCGTGGCGAAATGCGCGCCAGCGTCCGTTGGCAAGGATGACGTAGCCCTTGTCGCCGTAGACCGCAGCGCCCTCGGCTTCACCGTGAAGCTTGTAGGGCGACCAGATCCGCATTTCATAGGTAAGCAGGCAATTGCCGTAGTCAAAATTCGCCATCAGGGTATCCGGCCATTCCTGTGCGTCATTAAAATAGAATTTACCTCCGGTGGCAGAGACGCTGCGGGGCAGGTCCGGCAGTTTTTCGCCCTGGGCTTCCAGTCCGGTCTGCAGTGCCCAGCGTGCATAGTCGATTCTGTGGACGCCATCGTTGCCGACATCGCCGGTGCCGTAATCGAAGAACCAGCGCCAGTTGCCGTGAAAGCGCAGGCGGTTGAAAGGTCTCTTCGGGGCAGGACCAAGCCACATGTCGTAGTCGACCCCTGCGGGGGGCTTCCCGTCCGCCGGGCGTCCCAGGCTGCCCTGTTTCATGCTCTCCCAGGCGGTCGCATAGCGGACCTTACCAAGCGCGCCGCTGGAGATGTACTGGTTAGCCTCCTTCATATGGGGGCCGCTTCGTGCCTGGGTTCCCATCTGGACGACACGTTTGTATTTTCGGGCAGCCGCTGCCATGGTGCAGCTCTCCAGGATGTTGTGGCTGTCCGGCTTCTCGGTATAGACGTCCTTGCCTGCCATACAGGCATAGATGGACGGGATGGCATGCCAGTGATCAGGTGTTCCCAGGACAATTGCATCGATGCTCTTGTCATCGATGGCTTTTCTGAAATCACCGAGCCCGACCGGATCATGGCGCCCGGCTTGCTTTGTTTCCGAGACTCTCCTGTTGAGCACGCGGGAGTCGACATCGCAGATCGATGCGATCTCGACTTCTTTCTTCGAAGCAAAGGTTCTCAGGAGGTTGTTGCCCCTGCCATTGACTCCGATGACGGCAACCCTGATGCGCTCGGATGCCGGGAGCCTCTGTTCTGTTGCGCAGACCCGGGGGAATCCACCGGCCATGGAGAGCCCGAGAAGAGCGCCGGTTTTTTCGAGGAAAGTTCTCCGTTTCATCCGTACAAGCTCCTGGATGGTTCTCCTGGATTGCCGCCTGCGAGCAGATCTTCCTAAATGGAGACCTCCCAGCCTTTTCTAAAGGAGGAGTGGGTGTAGGGTTTTGCTTCCGGGGTTCCGACGGCCTCGAGCTTTTTCGCGTTCCAGTCGAAGCTCTTGCCGCAGCGGTAGGCTGCATTCCCCAGCAGAACTGTTTCTGTCATGGGGCCGGAGTAATCGAAATTACAGGTGGCCGGTTCGCCTCCCTTGCAGGCGATGATCCATTCCTTGTGAAATCCGGGAGAGTTCGGAATGAAGCTGTCCGGGCTCTTGAAGTCCTTGAATTTCTCTTCCGGGTAGAGCTTCCGCTTGCCGAAGTCGCACAGCAGCATTCCCTTTGACCCGATGAAGAGGGTGTTGCCGGAGCGGGGAAGATTGTGTTTTTTGAGAATGTCCGGTCCCCTGCTGGAGTGGTACCAGTGCAGGGATACCGGGGGCTTGTCACCCCTTGCAGGGAAATCAAACCGGGTGTTCAAGGATTTCGGGGTGCGGTCGCCATCAACCTTCGGCCCGGAGGCCTCCACCCGGGTGGGGTGTTTCAGGCCCAGAGCCCAGTAGGGGATGTCCAGGATGTGGCAACCCCAGTTGCCGGTCTCACCCGTTCCGAAGTCCCACCAGAAGCGCCAGTTGTAGGGCGCATAGGCGGGGCTGTAGGGACGTGCCCTGGCGGGTCCGAGCCAGAGATCCCATTTGAGATGTTCAGGAACCGGAGGGGTGCCCTTGGGCAGGCCGGGCATTCCCCTGCTTCCTCCTACCCAGGAGTGGCACTCACGGACCTCGCCGATGGCCTTTTTCTGGATGAGCTCAACAACCCGGTGGACGTTTCCAATTGTGTGACGCTGGACGCCGAGCTGGGTGGCGACCTTCTGTTTGCGGGCAAGGTCGGTCATGATCCTGACCTCCTCAACCGAGTGAGCCATCGGTTTCTCGCAGTAGAGATGTTTGCCGAGCTGCAGTGCCGCAACGGAGGGGTGGAAGTGGGCATGGTCCGGGGTGCTGACGGAGACCGCGTCGATGTCCTTGGACATCGCATCGAACATCTTGCGGAAGTCGTAGAACTTTTTCGCCTTGGTGAACTTGGCATAGGCGTTCCCGGCGCGGTTGTCATCGACATCGCAGAGGGCCACGATGTTCTGATTGCCCAGTGCGTTCAGGTTGGCCCGGCCGCGTCCGCCAATTCCGATGCAGGCGATATTGAGCTTTTCGCTTGGAAGGGAGCCAAAGCTGGCCGAGGTGACACCAGACACCCAGGCTCCAAGCCCGGCCATCGTCGTGTTGCGAAGCATGTCGCGGCGGCTGATTCGTTGAGTCATATCGTGTCTCCCAAGTCGCTATATTCCAGGGGTTGAGTTCAATAAGATGAAGCGAACTACAGGGTAGCAGGCGTCAAACCCGATCTCCCCATCAAAAAAAAGAGAGCGGCCGGAAGGTCTTTCCGCCGCTCTCTAAGAGGTGTACTGGTGGAGGATACGGGACTTGAACCCGTGACCTCAGCACTGCCAGTGCTGCGCTCTCCCAACTGAGCTAATCCCCCGAATTGTCTTATTCTACTCTCCGATGATACCCCAGGAGATATCACGAGAAGGCCCTAATATCTAGATCACTTGGATGGGTGTCAAGATTGTTTTCAGCGGCGCGCCCCTGTCTTTCAGGTCGCTGGTCGGCTGTCCGGGTTGCTTTTGCGTTGAAACTTACCTGTAGGAGACTTATCTTCGCCCGAATGGCGATTCAACCCTATGAGATAACAAGTATTGAGGAAAAATGGCAGAAGGCCTGGTCTGAGGCCATCGAGCAGTCTGATGCCCCGCAAATGTCTGGGGATTCGCCTGGAAGCCTGGTGCTGCAATGGCCATTCGCTCCCGGTGGCCCGACCTGGACAGATCTGCGCTGTATGGCGCTTGCCGATGTCTATTCGAGATTCCAGCGTCTCAAGGGGCAGGATGTTCGCATTGGTAGAGTACTGGACGGATTTCACGAAGGGGTTCTGGGAAAGGCCATCGAAGAGGGAAAGCTTCCGAATGAATTTCTCAGTGAAGATCTTGGACACCTTGAATCCATCGAGAGAGCCCTGGCGATCCAGGCGGATCCGCATTCGAGTCCCGGAACTGGAGTTGCGAGCACATCGGACCCCGCCTATTACCGCTTCACGCAGTGGCTCTTTCTCGAGCTGTTGAATTCGAGACATCTCCGTTCCGTCTCTCAGGATGAGCAACCAGCAGTCGCAGGTGAAGCCGATACGGAGGAAGAGGAAGCCCCGGAAGCGCCCGCCGAGACGGAGTTGCCCCAATGGTTTCTGGATATTATTCCTTTCGCTGAGAAGCTCTTCGCTGATGTCGACAAATCGAAATGGCCGGCGAATTTGCGTAAGGAGCAGAAGGCTCTGATAGGGCGCAGGAGGGGGATTGAGCTCGAGCTGGCCTTCTCGCAGCCCTTCAGGAATGAGTGTCGGCACCTTGGGGTGTTCACTTCCAGGCTGGAGGCGTTGTATGGACTCACCTTTGTGCTTGTCGCTCCCGGACATGAAATCATTGATTTCATCACCGACCCGGATTACGTCGAAGATGTTCAGGCCTATCAGAAGCGTTACAAAAATGGAGATGAGTCCCTGGATTCCGGTGTCAGGACAGGCGGCTTCGCCTTGAATCCGATCAATCTGGAGAAGGTGCCTGTCCTGATCTCGCCCCTGGCGCTCAACGCCTATTCCAATGGAGTCGTTCTCGGAATTCCGGCTCACGATAGAAAACAATTCGAATTCGCCAAGAAGGTGAAGCTGCGCATTCGCGAGGTGATTCATTCCAGCGCGGCCAGCTTTGATCACGAGGGGTTGCTTGTCGAGGCCTATGAAGGCGATGGCAAGCTGACCAACTCTGGCCCCTGCAGCGGAATGAAGCCATTGCGAGCCCGTGAACGGATTATCAAGCAGCTCTCAAGGCGGGGGGTCTGCAGCAAGATGACCCGCTATTCTCTGAGAGACCTGCTGGTCTCCGGGTCGGGAGCCTGGAGTCCTCCTGTTCCGATGTACCATGGAGACGAGGCGAAGGGCGCTGATTCCGAAGAACTCCCCCTGCATTGTCCGCCCCTGGATTTAGAGACGCTTCGTTCGGGGGAGCGAACCCTTGCCTCCTGCAAGACCAGCGATGGAGCTGATTATTCGGCTCAGAAAATTCAGCGCGGAGGCCAGGCTGTCCAGAGGGATTCGAGCAGCCTGCTGCCCTGGATGGGCCGTGCGCTGAGCTATCTGCAGGTTGCTCTGCCGGAGTTGGGTGGAGTTGTCGAGGGCTTCAGGGAAGATTTTGACAAGCCCTGTGTCGATGTGGAGTTCAAGGAGGATGCTCCAGTCGAAGCGGAAGAAGATGTGACGGAGCCCTCGGCGGAGGTTCCTGTTGTTTCCCAGGAGGCTCCGGCTCCGGCAGAGGTCGACGGTTCTGAGGATCTTCCCGGTCCGGCTGATGAGGATTCGGCTGAAGCCGCGCAAGAGGAGGAAGGTGGCAGCGAGGGCGTGGAAGCTGATACTGCCGGGGAGGTTGAACCCGGGGAAGAAGAGCCGGCGGATGAACAGCAGGAATTGGCCGAAGATGCGGATCCATCCGAATCTTCCGAGCTCCCTGCTGAGGCGAAGGCCGAGGAAGAAGCAGAACCTGCTTCGCAGGAGGAGACGGATGGGCTTCCGGGTTCGTTGGATGAATCTGAGCCTGAATCTGAAACTGAGGATGAAGTAGAAGCTTCACAAGGCGAAGAGCCGGAAGAGCAAAAGCCGACCAGGGAGCGCTTGCGGCCGTTTTCAGATAAAGGTCTCGATAAAACGATTCCGGTTGACGTGGTTTTTTCCGGAGCCCGCGTGTCTCCGAAAGAGCTTATCGGTATCCGGTGCATAACCAAGTTCCTCTACATGAATCGTTACATTCCTTCTTTTGAGCCGTTCAGAAGTTTTTGCCAGGTCGGGACTCTCTCTTTCGATTCGAAAGGCGCCCCCGAGGGCGAGGGTCCCGAGACCATGGCCGCCTCTTCCATGGAACTGCTGGGAAGGTTTGGAGCCGATGCGCTCCGTATTCAACTGCTTTGCCTCGGCCCGGCGGATAACAGCGCCAGCTTTGATGATGACAGCCTCTACAAGATCAGGCGTTTTCTGGAGAAGATCTGGAGAGCGGTCTGCGGGCGGATAGGGCAGGGAAAATTCGTTTCGAGAAATGTTCTCGTCGCCAAACATCGATTGATTTTTGATGTGTCGAAAAGGCTGGAGGAACTCAAGTTCCATACGGCCATCAGCGCGCTCCGGGAGTTCGTCAATTTCCTGGCATCTCCGAAGACGACCCTGGAGGAGGTTGACACGAGCACTCTGAAGACATTCCTCGTTGTGCTCAAGCCCTTTGCTCCCCACATGGCTTTTGAGCTCTGGGAACGCATGGGCAATGAGGACACGATTGACGACAGTCCCTGGCCTGAGTACAGCAAGGAGCTTGTTGAGCCTTCGGAGCGGGAACATGCGGTATTCGTGAATGGCCAGATGATTGACCGGCTTACTGAATCGGTGGAGCTTGATCCAAAGAAGCTCGAATCGAGGGCGCTCGCTCTGGAATCCGTTCGGGAGTTCATCGGAAGAAGGAAGGTGGGGCGGGTCGAGGTTGTTCCGGGCCGATTGATATGGGTTTGCCTCGGCAAGAATAAGCCTGTTAAAGGTAACCGGGAGAATGCGGCCGAAGACGCCGCCGCGGCATCCAAGACTTCAGCCGGCGAGGAGCCCGTGCAGGGCAAGGCGAAAGGTTCCGAAAAGCCGGAGAATCCCTGAGTCGGCGGCTTTCACGCGGTTCAACTTCCGGTATTCTTCGCCCTCCGCTGACCTTGTTTGCTGAGGGGTAGAGGCTCATCGTATTCTTTGAAGAGGGGGGCTCTTCAGGTAAAGAATGACGGTGCGAGCAATGACTGTTGATACTTTGCGAGGACGATTGCGCGGCGGGCGGACCAGGATGCTGGCCTTGCTGGTATTGCTGGCGCTCGTGGTCGTTCATTCACAGAGGGTGAGCCGCGGGATGGCCGAGAGAGCGACAGGGTCGGAGTTGTCCGGCCGGGAAGACCCGGGAGATGAACGCCGCAGGCAGGTCATCCTGGAAGGTCTCCTGCGGCGTATCGATGATTCTCAACGGAGAATCGAGCAGATGATGGGAGATCTCGATATCGCCTCAAGAGTCCTGGCAGCTGAGCGGGCAGATTTCCAGGCCGAGCTAGATGCGCGCGACTCTCGGTTGAGGTCTTCGTTGGCCGATGTTGCGGCGGTGAAGACCCTGGCCCG
>CBFHWB010000038.1:0-30596 GCA_965659285.1 Planctomycetota bacterium
AAATGGAAGTTTGACCAATCCATTTGAGGAATTCCCGTGAATAGTGAAAAGAGGCAGGAAATGAAAAAGAAGTTAGCGATTATCCCAGTTGCTTTGCTCCTGGTTTACGGTGGCGTGGCCACGGCTGAAAAAACCGGCAAGTGTCCTATCAGCGGCAAGGCCGCCAACCCCAAGATCTCGGTAGAGGTCAATGGCAAGGCTGTCGGCTTCTGTTGCAATAATTGCAAGAAGAGCTACAGCAAGACGATTGCCGATGCCGGACCTGGTAAGTGCCAGTACAGCGGCAAGGCATCGAAGAAGGGCACCAAGTTAATCCACGAGAGTTCGCAGCTTGTCAGCTTCTGCTGTAATAATTGCGCCGGCAAATACGCCAAGGCCAACAAGTTCAAAACAAAAGCTGGAAGCCCCGGCAAATGTCCCATCAGTGGGAAAGCCGCTAACGCTGACCAGTTTGTTTCGGTAAATGGCGCGAAGACCTTTTTCTGCTGTGGTAACTGCAAGAAAAAACATTCCGCCAAGCTCGCCGCCAAGGCTGACACAGGCAAATGCCCGATCAGCGGTAAAGCGGCCAACGCTGCCACGCAGGTGGTACACACCAAGCGCGAAGCGAAGTACTTCTGCTGCAACAACTGCAAAGCGAAATACGCCAAGGCGAACTTCGCCAAGAAGTAAAGCTGGTTGACAACTTGCCTCAACCAGGCAGCCACCCTGGTGGCGAACGCCCTGCAACTTCGGTATATCCGGAATCGCAGGGCGTTTTTCTTTCCTCTCCCCCAGCCCCCCTGGGAGAACCAGTCGAACACGATCCTGGAATTACACTATCAGATGAGTGAGAAACAGCTTGAGCAAGCCGGAGCCATTCCCTTCCGCCAGGGGACTGGGGGTTGGGAATTCCTGATCATCACATCTCGAAAAGGAAACTGGATCTTCCCCAAGGGAGTCATCGGGGTCGATGAGAGTCCGCGGGAAGCGGCCCTGAAGGAATGCGCCGAAGAGGCTGGCATCTCTGGAACCATAGTCGGCGAGGCTGTCGGCAGCTACCCCGACCGCAGGCGAAAGCGACCCTGCTCCGTAGAGATGTTCCTGCTGCGCTACGAAGGCGAGGCTATTTGGAAAGAACGGGATTCCCGCCAGCGGCATTGGTGCGGTTTCGATGAGGCATCCGAACGTCTGCGCAAGGAACCTGTACGTGAACTTCTGGCGAGAGCTCTTGAATTACTGGAGCAGGATCGGACGAGCGCTTAGGAAGGCCGCCCCATCGCCGGCAGCATGCTGGTGAAGGATATGAGCCCCTCTTTCACGGAGGCCTTGCGATAGGTGATGGTTCGCACTCCCATGGTCATAAAGAGCGCTTCGACGGAGAGGATCCCAGGCAGAAACAGCAGCCGGCGGTGGCGCGGCATGCTGGTCCAGACATCTCCATGAATCTCTCGCTGGATGAGCTTCTGGAGATCCTCGATGGTGAAGGATTCTCTACCGAGGCTCTTCACAATAGCCCTGACTGTTCCACCAGTGCCGAACATCTCCTGATACCGGGGCATACTTCCAGCTATGTGCTCCCGCATCTCTCTCTCAACGATTACCCGCCCCTGCTCTACGTAATTGTAGAGCGTTCTCGCCCTTCGCAACTGGCAGTGGAGCCTGATCGCCCCTACAGGGATACTTGTCTTTCGGGTAGAGGCCGGGTTGAGATATTCGATAATCTCGTTGCTGCCGCCGCCAAGGTCGAAGAGAGCTGTCGGAAAATTTTCAACCATACTCCTGAAGCCTGTCTCCAGCAGGAAAGCCTCGATACCTCCCTCGATCACCTGGATCCGCAACCCGAGCTCGTTCTCGAGCAGGCGCCTGAAAATTTCGGCGTTCTGTGCCTCCCGCAGGGCCGCCGTACCAACAGCGGTGACATCTTCGAAAGATATTCCTGAAAACTCTTCGCGCAGCCCTTTCAGGGTAGAGACGCAATGCGCCATCGTCCGTGGACTGATGCGGCCATAGCTGAAGACATCGTAGCCGAGGCTCCAGGGCACCTTGCGCTCTCTCTCTACCCCATCTCCCCCTTCTGAGGCAGAAGGTACGATGTAGAGCTTGATCGAGGTCGAGCCGAACTCGAGATAAGCGTTTTTAGCAGACGTTCCGGTATAATTTTTCATGGACCCGATACGGCAGATTCTTACCGCATTTCCCGGTTCTACTTCAGATGGTTCCGTGTATTTCCGAATTCAACAATTGGGGACAGAGTCTATCCAGTTAACTTATCGTGAAGATCCTGTGAAAGTGTGCAGGCTAACTTCATATTTGGCAAACCAAGGCGAAAATCTATGCGCTTATTGACTAATAATGCAGTCATCCTGGCGTTAACGATCTGTCTTTGTGCCATTACCGGATGCTACAAACCGCCCACAGATGACCGCCCCGCGCTCATTGAATCCATCTCGGGAAACCACCAATGCGCTCTCCCGGGCGAGATTCTTCCCAAACCCCTGGTCGTTCGTGTACTTGGCCAGAGCAGCCGGGATTTCCTCGGACGAAGGGGCCGAAGGCGGCCGCTGAAAAACCAATCAGTCACCTTCCGTTTTCGTCTCGGCAGCCTCGCCGAAGACTCCGAGTCAGGGAATGACCCATCAGAAAATTCGCCATCCTTCATCCTGGATGGGGAGAAAGAGACGACGGAACGCCTCGTACAGGTCGACCGCAAGACCGATGCGTCCGGAATCGCCAGCGTGCGAATACGGCTTGGCAATAAAAACGGCGACTGGCGTATAGAAGCCTCCATCCCCAGGGAGGGCCGAAAGGATCTCGACGAACAGTTCCGGGTGGTCAGCGGCGTGGAGAAGCTGGCTGACAATATCGAGGCCGCTGTAGGCTCGGAAATCCCCATCGCCCTGCGGTTGCAGGCCCGCCAGGACAACGGAGAACTGGCGCCTCTCGAGGGACGCACTGTCCACATGAGAATCGCGGGAGAACCCCCGATTCGAGGCGAGCCGGCGAGCCTGAACAACAGGCGTGCCAAGACCGGCAAAGACGGTGTTCGCAAAGGAACAGATCTTACACTCGGTGATCGCGCAGGAATCTATCGCGTACTCGCGGAGATTGAAGGAAACGAAGACGACCCCCCCATCCGGGGAATCATCTTTACCGTCATGGCGATCGACTGGCTGCGGATCGCTGTAGAGATCTCGGTTGGCGTGATCTTCTTCCTGCTCGGCGTAAGATTTCTCGCCAACGGTTTCCTGATTGTCCTCGGCCCTCACCTGCACCATGCCACGGGCCGCATGGCGAAGAACCGAATCCTTGGCTATCTCGGCGGAATCCTTGCCGGGGTCACCTTCCAATCCCACTCGACCGTAACCTCCCACCTGATGAGCTTCGTAAACGGAGGCCTCCTGAAATCCCGGGGAGCCATGGGGCTCCTTCTTGGAACCCTGCTGGGCGCGACAGCCCTTCCCCAGATACTCGCCTTGCGGATCGATTTCCTCATCGCGCCTCTGGCTGGCCTCGGCCTCCTGCTGCTCGTTCTGCCGCGCTCGTTCGGCCTGGCCCATTGGAGCAGGATCTTTCTCGGCGCCGGCCTGGCGGTGGCAAGTTGGAGCCTGCTCGGCTCAGGCATTGAGCAGCTCGAGATGAGCTCCAGGTTCAAATCAGATGTACTCCCGGCCTCGCTATCCTTCGAGCAGCCCTGGGCTGTAATGACCGGAAGCTTCGCCTATCTTCTGCTGGCTGGAGCGGGAATCGGCCTGGTTCTTCGCACCTCGAACCTGGTGGTCATCATCGCCATGCTCCTGGCCTCGCGAGGAATCCTCGGCCCCCTCTCCATGGTGCCGTTGATCCTCGGAGCTAACCTGGGGTCGGGACTGAGCTGCCTCTTTCGGTCTTTCTTCAAGAATCGCGACACCTGCCGCCTGGGCATCTGCCTCCTGGTGATTCACCTGCTGACAACGATCCTGTTTTCCGTCCTCTCATTGATGCCTCGGGAGGGTACGTCCCTGCTCCTCTGGTTCATTGACCAGGTCACTCCCGGCAGCCTTTTCCACCCTCTGCGGGAAAACGTCGGGTTCCACATTGCCATGACCCACACCTTCTACAACCTTGCAGCCAGCCTCATCTTCCTGGTGTTGCCGGGAATAGCCACTGGCCTGGCTTCCCTGATCCTCCCGGCAAAGAGAGGCGCCGATGACCTCAAACCTTACCGTCTTGATGAGAACCTGATCCCTGTCCCCGGCCTGGCCCTGCGGCAGGTGCTTGAGGAGATCTGCTACCTTGCAGAGCTCTGCCAGAAAAATATAGCCGAGGCCTTTGACTCCTTCCGCTACAGCGACATGAACCTTGCAGGACAGGTGGCCCGGCGCGAAGAGATCATCGCCGGGATCCATCGAGAAGCGAGCCGCTACCTGGTACTCGTACAGGAGAACCAGCTCTCACGGCGGGAATCAACCGAGATCGAGAAGCTCCAGTCAAGTGTCGCCGCCCTCAGCAGGGTTGGCGAGGCCGCGGAGCTGCTCAGAGAGCTGGCATCGAGGAGAATCGAAGACAAGATTCAACCCGCAGAAGAGATGGACCGGGACCTCGGAGAGATCTACGAGCTGATCATGAAACAGTTCTCAAACATCATCGTGCTCCTTCGCAGCCCCACGAATCGGCTCGAGGAGTCCGCCGTAAAGACGGTGGAGCGTCTGGCCAAGTTCCGTTCCCGGCTCGAAACCCAGTGGAAACAGAGAATCGAGCAGGCCAACAAAAACTCTGAAGACCAGGTCCTGCTTCACGTCCAGACCAGCGCCTACCAACAGGCCTTCGACGCGCTCTTCCAGGCGGCCTCCCACCTCGGCCACATAGCCGAGAGGATGAGGCTCCTCTCACCCGAGCGCATCTGAGCCGGCTGAACCTCGCCTCATTTCGATCCCGTAGGCGCCTTCTTCTTCGTCACAGCCTCATCGAGTTGGCGTTTCAGCGATGCGAGATTCCGGGCGGGAAGCTTGCAGACCCGGTTACGGCAGACGAAGGCGGTCGGCTTTCCTCCGATTGGAATCTTGGCTTCCGTGAGCGGCACCAGCGAGCTCAGCGCGGTCGCAGCCTCAGCGGTTGAAACGTGGACAACCACCTTGGCCGGAAGAAACCGGCCGCGGATTTCCTTCAGCATGGCGCGAGTCACAGGATCCTCCGCAGGACCGCAAACCACAATCTCAAGAGGATCGAAGAGGACATACTCGATCGCGCAGGAGAGCTGCGGGTGCATATGCGGAAACTTCTCGACAAGACCGGCGGCCAGCTTCTTGAAGACCTTGACCGGCTCTTCGAAGACCTTGTCCCCGGTAAACTCCTGGAGCCTCAGCAGGTCGAGCAGGGCGACGGAATTCCCCGAAGGAAGGGCTCCATCGTAGAACTCCTTCCTCCTCAGGATCAACTTCTCATGATGTTCAGCGGTGGAAAAGAAGGCTCCGTTTTTCTCATCCCAGAACGAGGCGACCATCTCCTTACCCAGCTTCAGGGCAAGCTCAAGCCATCTCCTGTCAAAATCCGACTCGTAGAGATCCAGCAGGCCATCGATGAAAAAGGCGTAGTCCTCGAGAAAGGCCCGGATTCCCACCTCTCCATCCTTGTACCTGCGGTAGAGCACCCCATCTCGAACCATCCTGGATGAGATAAAGCCGGCCGATGCCTGAGCCGCCTCAAGATATCTCCCCTCGGCACTCACCTGGTAGGCCTGGGCCATGGCGGAAATCATCAGGCCATTCCACTCAACAAGCACCTTGGCATCGAGAAACGGCTGCGCTCGCTTGTCTCTCACCCCGAGCAGCCTGGCTCGCGCGGCGGAGATCTGCGAAGTGAGCGCCTCGCGAGTCAGCCCCCGCTTACGCGCAAGGTCGGCGCCCCAGTCAGCGAACGGCAGGTGGAGAATATTAGCGTGCTCAGGGCTACCGGGAGCCGGACGCTCCTCCTTGAAATTCCCCTCCTCCTTGACTCCGTAAAAATCGCAGAAGAGCTCGCCTGTCTTCTCTCCCAGCACCCCGAGGATCTCCTTGCGGGTCCAGACGTAGGTGAGTCCCTCGATCCCTTCTGTATCGGCATCCTCGGCCGAATAGAACCCTCCATCCTTGTCTCTGAGCCTCGACAGGACATAGTCCAGGGTTTCGCGGGCAACCTCCAGATACCTGGCGTTTCCCGAGCGCTTGTAGGCTCCGATGAGGGTCCGGGGAATGAGAGCGTTGTCATAGAGCATCTTCTCGAAATGCGGCAGGAGCCAGACCCGGTCAGTCGAATACCTGTGGAACCCGCCGGCGAGATGATCCCGGATCCCCCCGGCGACCATCCTGTCAAGGGTCGTATAAACCATCGTCTCCCCGCGCTTGCTTCCTTTTCGACTCGAGTACCGCAACAGGAAATCAAGGTTGGAGGTCCTCGGGAACTTCGGAGCGAACCGGGGAGGCCCGCTGAAGCCTCCGTATTCATCATCGTGCGCCTGGTCAAGATAGTCGAAGACACCTTCGCAGAGCCCCGGCTGCACAGCCGCCATAGCCTGAAATTTTCCCGCCTGGCTGGAGAGATGTTCGGTGAGTTTGCCGGCCTGCTGCTCCAGCAGTGGACGCTGTTCCTTCCAGACCTCGACGATCCGCGTGAGCAGCTTCTTGAAGTGTTCCGGCGGAAAATAGGTGCCTCCAAAGAACGGCTTTCCATCCGGCAAGAGCCAGGCCGAGAGCGGCCACCCGCCACGCTGGTTCATCGCCTGCACGGCATCCATGTAGACCCCATCGACATCCGGCCGCTCCTCACGGTCGACCTTCACCGAGACGAAGTTCGCATTGAGATAGGCGGCGATCTCCTCGTTCTCAAAAGATTCCCGTTCCATGACATGGCACCAGTGGCAGGTCGAATAGCCGATGCTCAGAAAAATGGGGCGGCCGGTCATACGCGCCTTCTCAAAGGCTTCCTTCCCCCAGGGATACCAGTCCACAGGGTTGTAGGCATGCTGCTGGAGGTAGGGACTCTTCTCCTTTGCAAGGCGATTGGGCTTCCCCTTGTGCTTCTTCTGCTCCCCGTCCTCCACGACGCCCTTCTTCTCATCCGCCCCGGCCATTCGAAGGCTCGAAACATTCGGCAGAAGAGAGGACAGCACGAAGGTGAGCGCGCAAAAGCAAAGCACACGGTGGCTCCGAGGAATGTTGGTCATACCTTGAAATTACCCATTCTCTCAACTGCCTTGAACATGGCCTGCGTGCCGAGATCAGCCTCGCCGTGAGCCTCGTTGGAGCGGAAGAACTGATTCGCCAGGGCTGTTCCGGGAACGGGAAGGTCCAGTTCCCGCGCGGCGCTCATGCAGATATTAAGATCCTTCTGGATGAGCTTGACCATGAAGCCCGGGTCGTAGTTTCCCTCAATGATGGACTTGCCAAGATGCTCAAGAGACCAGGAGGCCGCCGCCCCGCCGGTAACCACGCGATGCATCTTCTCCAGGTCGATCCCCGAGCGCGCGGCGAGCGAGACAGCCTCGCAAACGGCCAGCAGGTTCACGGCACAGAGAATCTGGTTACAGGCCTT
This sequence comes from Planctomycetota bacterium, assembly GCA_965659285.1. Taxonomy (GTDB): domain Bacteria; phylum Planctomycetota; class UBA8108; order UBA8108; family UBA8108; genus UBA8108. The sequence continues at coordinate 7,528 of CBFHWB010000038.1, forward strand.
CGTGACCTGCCCGGCACCGCTCTCGCCAACCAGAGTGATTCGGCTGCCCATCGCCTCGAAGACCGCCTCGGCGCGCTCGAAGGCTTCCTGGCAGCCGCCCACCATGATGGTCAGGGTACCATTCTGAGCGCCGATGTCTCCGCCGGAGACCGGGGCATCAAGAAACTGAAAACCGCCGTCCTCAAGCCGCTTCGCGATCTCCCTGGTCACATCCGGAGAGATCGTGGTCATGTCGATGAACAGGGTGCCCTCGGCGGCCCCGCTGACCGCTCCGTCCTCACCAAAGAGAACCTCCTCCACATCGGGAGAATCGGTGACGATCGTTATGACAACGTCCTTGCCTGAGGCGCATTCCGCCGGCGTTGAGGCCTTCGCGGCTCCAGCGGCGACAGCCTCTTCACACCTCGACTCGGTCCTGTTGTAAACGGTCACCTCATGGCCTGCATCGAGCAGGTTCTTCGCCATCGGGCGTCCCATGATCCCCATACCGATAAAGCCGATCTTGGTACTCATTTCAGATCTATCCGGCCAGCCCGGACTCCATTGTCATTTCATGATGAACGATACGGACAACCCTTGAAGTATCCGGCATGGTAAGACATTTACCCTGACCGGTAAACGGCCGACTCAGTCAAGGAAGCGAAACCAGCCATGGTGGCTCCAGGACAGGCGCTCGAGAAAAGACAACGCGCCCGGGTCGAGCTTGCCTTCTTCCCGCAGGCCATAGGTGATCACCCGGACGCCGCGCAGATAATTCCACACCAGGAGGCTCGACTCGACACTCCAGTAGTCGCCACGGTCAAAGTCTGTCGCCAGCACGATGGTCTCGGCCTCGGGCAGACCGGAGAGAACCGCCTTCAGTCCGACCTCGTAGCGCGCCCGGGAGATCAACTGGGGATTCTTTCCGGCGGGCAGCTCGGAGGCGACAAAATCAAGGCTCTCCTTGCGCCAATTCGGCGAGGTACCTGGCGCCCAGCCGGACCTCAGCAGAGCCTTGGAATGAAACCGGGCCAGGGCGAAGCGCAGCCCCGGCGGTGGTTTCTCGATCGATGCCCGAAGAGCCAGGTACGCCAGCCGAGTGCGCTCGATGAGAGGACGCCGGGTCCCTCGCTTTCTCGTGAGAGACTCGCGCTCGTAAGGTCTTGAGGCATCGAAGAGGAAGACCGCGCCCGCGCCGGCCTCGGTAAAATAAAAACCCTTCGCCTTATCGCCGGGCAGGATCATCGAAAAGGGCCGCGCAGCGGATCGAACAGCCCTGTCGGTCGCCGCGGCCCGGACCCTGGCCGCGGGAAGACCGGCAACGGGCATGCCGGTGAGGCGCTGGAGGTCAAGCTCGAGATTGCGCTTTCTGAGCGGGTCACCGGCCGGTCCCTGGCGGGCGAGGGCTTCGAGAAGAAGCTCAACCGCTCCCTTCCAACGCCCCTGGGACAGCAGCATCCCCCCCCACCTGGCGAAGCTGGTCTCACGGCGGGCAAGAGCGGCCCTGAAAAACTCCAGCCTCTCCGCATCGTTAAAGCCGGCCACAGGGCTGGCGATCGCGCGCAAAACGAGCAGATATTCGGGCAGGCTCCGCCCCCTGGCGATCACCCTCTCGGTAAAATCGATAAGCGGCCCGCGCTGAACAGGAAGAGTCCGGGCAAGACGCTCGGCGAGCGCGAAGTGAACGGCGGCGGCGAAGGGCGTCCCCCCGCCGGCGCCCTGCTCCCGTCGAACGTAATCCGCGATGGCTCGAAGCAGCTCTTCCTGGCCTTTGGCGGCCTTCCGCTTCACCAGGGCGAGTTCCCTGGTCTCGCTGACGCTGAGAAGGCCGTTGGCGATCACCGGTCGTTCCACCCGGGGACTGAGCAGGGTAAAGCCCTCCCCTTGAGGCGACTTCTCTCCGGAAGCCCCCAGGAAAATCTCGAGGGAGTGGCGCTGGCGATACTCCTGTGGAAAATCGACCACTGTTTTCAGTTCTTCTTCGTCCAGGTAATCGCCGGAGATCCTGAGGAGCGTACGGTAGGGAGGCCCCGCATCGCCAGGCACCCATGCGTAGGATCCGTATCCTGAGAACCCGGGCCGGTTTTGCGTAGCCGTTGCATGATTTCTCCTGACCAGGATCTCCCGCCCTTTCCCCTCGGCAAAGGTCCGGCTCGAACCAGGGTAGATGGCGAAGGCCAGGAGACCGGATAGTTTCTCCGCCCGCGATGCCAGACGTCGACTGAAGAACTCCACCCTGCGCGGGTCGCGCCGCGCGCTGTTCAGGACGGGCCAGAAGGCGCTCCAATGCGCCAGTTGGAGGCGATCCAGCAGGGCATCCACAATCTGTTTCCTGATACCATCCGGCAAACGCCGGTTGGCCTGCCCCTTCTCGAAACGATTCACCACGCGCTGCAGGCTCTTGCGATCAGGCTCCACCCGGCACTCCCTGGCGCCCAGTCGAACCTGGAAGACAAAGCCATCCAGGATCAGGCCATAGACCTCCTCCAACTCAATAAATCCCGCCAGCGCGTGCCGGTAGTGCCCCGTGGCAACACGCCCCTGCAGCAGGATCTCATCTTTTTTGACCTTGAGCACCTTCCAGGCAACCTCGGCCCCGAGCTCGAAACGCCGTGAAAAACGCGGCTCCCGGCTCCAATGCCCAATGAACTCCTGGGACTCCTTCAACTCGACGCGGCCGCTGAACCCATCGCCCACGGCCGGCAGCTTCTGCAACTCAGCAGCCCCAGGCGGTATTCCAGGCAGAAAGACCGCGAAGAAGAATAAAAGAACCCACGTGTTCTGTATACGAAGCATGGTATCCATCAGGCTACCGCCTGTCCGTCCCGCAGTCAAACCGCCAGGGCAGGCCGCACTGGACACCTCAGTCCATAGATGGAACTATGTCGGCATGTCGAAATACAAATCAGTCCTGCTGATCCTGACCCTCGCCCTGCTCAGCACCTTCGTCTACGCTCTCCAGGTCAAGATCAAGAACAAGCAATACAAGCGCACCCACCAGGCCGCGCTCGCCCTGGTCACGGGGAAGAAGGCCGCCGAGGCGGTCAAGTCGCTCAAGGCTCTCCTGGAAAAAACCCCGAAAGACGCAGAAACCCACTACATGCTCGCGGTCGCCCAGGCAAAGCTGGGCAAGCTGGAGAAGGCGGCGGAGGCTCTCCAGGGAGCCCTCGACAACGGGCTGCCGCCTGGAAGGATCATCGGAGGCACCCGGACAGGCCTCGAGGTTCTTGCCGAAACAGAGATTTACAAGAAATTGCTCACCGACCACGGCAATACCGCGGCCCACGGCCCCATGCTCGGCTGCCTCTCCCACGATGGCGTGAAGATCTGGGTTCGCACCGCGCGCGAGGCCGACATCGAGGTCATCGTTTCTGAGAAAACCGATCTCTCCGAGCCGGTTGCCCGCGTCAAGGGACGCTCAAAGAAAACCGAAGACTTCACCGCCGCACTGCAGGTCTCCGGGCTGGAAAAGAGTCGGCCTTACCATTACGGACTGGGAATCAACGGGGAGAAACCGGAGAGAGCGGGCGCCTTCCGAACCATCCAGCCTCCGGGCAACGGACTGTCCCTGCGGCTCGCCTTCGGCGGCGGCGCGGGCTACACCCCCCAGCACGAGCGCATGTGGAACACCATCAGCGACTCGAAGCCAGACATCCTGCTGCTGCTGGGAGACAACATCTACAGCGATGCGCCCCAGAGCCCTGAGATGCAGCACTACTGCTACTACCGACGCCAGTCCCGACCGGAGTTCAGAAAGCTGACCGCCTCGACCCCGGTCTACACGATCTGGGATGATCACGACTTCGGCGTCAACGACTGCGCCTACGGACCGAGGATTGACAGCCCCGCCTGGAAAAAACCGGTCTGGAAGGTCTTCAGCAACAACTGGGTCAACCCGGGCTACGGCACCAACAAGGCACCCGGCTGTTATTACGACTTCCAGCTCGGCGATATCCACTTCATCATGCTCGACGGGCGCTTCTACCGCGACAAGCAGGCCAGGAAGAAAAAGAAGGAGCCTGCGGCGAAGAAGAAAGCTCCCTCCATGCTCGGCAAACAGCAGAAAAAATGGCTGCTGGAGACCCTGCGAGGTTCGAAGGCCACCTTCCGGGTGCTCTGCTCTCCCGTACCCTGGGTCTTCGAGGCCAAGGGAGACAGCCTCGACACCTGGAACGGATTCAAGGAGGAGAGAAACGAGATCTTCGCCTTCCTCGAGAAGGAAAAGATCGAAGGTGTCATCCTGATGTCGGCCGACCGACACCGTTCCGACCTGTGGAAGATCAAGCGGAAGAACGCCTACCCCCTGTGGGAGTTCAACAGCTCACGCCTGACCAACATCCACGTCCACTCGACGATGAAGGCGGCCGAGTTCTCCTACAACGCCAAGCAGTCCTTCGGGTTGGTAAGCTTTGACACGACCCTTGACGACCCGGCCGTCACCTACGCGGTCCGCAACATCGACGGCAAAGAGGTCTTCTCGAAAACCCTGAAGCGACGCGCCATGGCTCACAAATAATGCAATCGTTCAGTTCCCTCAAGCTACTCTGTTCAGGCTTTCTCGCCGAGGCGGGCGCGGCAGTCCCCGCAAAGACGGCTCCACTCATCACAGATGACGCCGTCATTCTCGGCATCCTGCTCGTAGTTCTCGCGGCGATCTTCAAGACAGCATCCCTCAAACACCCGTTCTGGAAAAAGTTCTACACCTTCTGCCCCGTGCTGCTGTTGTGTTATTTCATCCCCTCGCTGCTCGGCAGCCTGAACATCGTGGCCACCGACAAGGATGGCTCGAAGCTGTACTTTGTCACCAAGAACTACCTGCTGCCCACCAGCCTGGTGCTCCTGACCTTGAGCATCGACCTCAAGGGGATCATCGGCCTGGGCCCCAAAGCTCTCATCCTGTTCCTCACAGGCACCGTGGGCATCCTCTTTGGCGGCCCCCTGGCTATCCTGATCGTCTCTGCCTTCTCGCCTGAGATGGTCGCGGGAGATGGCCCGGAGGCCGTCTGGCGCGGCATGGCGACCTGCGCGGGAAGCTGGATCGGAGGAGGAGCGAACCAGGCCGCCATGAAGGAGGTCTTCGAAGTCGGCGACAGGATCTTCTCGGCCATGATCACGGTCGATGTCCTGGTCGCCAACGTCTGGATGGCGGGCCTCCTGATCATCGCCGGAAAATCACGTCAACTCGACAACTGGCTGAAGGCCGACACCAGCGCCATCGACACCCTGAAGGAGCGTATCAGCGCCTACCAGAAAGAGACCCTGCGGATCCCGAAGACGGCTGACACCCTGATGGTGCTCGCCGTCGGCTTCGCGGTGACCGCGCTGTCGCACTTCCTCTCCGGAAAGATCTCGGCGGGCTGTGAAGAGCTGGCTGTCACCAGCCCCTGGATCAAGGACTTCAACCTCACCAGCACCTTCTTCTGGTTGGTCGTGCTGGCCACGACCGGAGGGGTGCTGCTCTCCTTCACCCGCTACAGGAACCTCGAGGGTGTCGGCGCCTCCAGAATCGCCACCGTCTTCCTCTACCTGCTGGTGGTGACCATCGGCCTGAAAATGGACATCTTCGCGATCTTCAACAATCCCGGCGTCTTCGTAATCGGGGGGATCTGGATGCTGATCCACATCATCCTGCTTGTCGGCATGACCATCCTGATCCGGGCCCCGGTCTTCTTCATGGCCGTCGGCAGCAAGGCCAATATCGGCGGCGCGGTCTCCGCTCCGATCGTAGCGGCGGCCTTCCACCCATCATTAGCCCCGGTGGGCGTGCTGCTGGCAGTGCTCGGCTACGCCCTGGGAACCTACGCCGCCTGGCTCTGCGGCCTCATGATGCAGGCTGTCACCCCCGCCGGATAGCAGACGGAACCTGCCCCGCGGCTACTTCTCGGTTACCGTACACTTCGTGATCTTCAGCTTCTCAGAGGTCTTGCCGCTGTTGTCAGCGCTTCCGGCCTTCTCGATCGCCTTGACCACGTCAAGCCCCTCGACCACCTTGCCGTAGATCGTATAGTTCCCGTCAAGGGTGGAAGCAGGCCCGAAGGTGATGAAGAACTGGCTGCCATCGGTTCCCGGTCCCGCGTTGGCTGTGCTGAGAACCCCGGCGCTGTCGTGCTTCAGATCCTTTGAAAATTCTCCGCCAAACTGGTAGCCGGGACCATCCTGCCCTGTACCGGTAGGACAGCCGCCCTGAGCCATGAAGCCCTGGATAACCCGGTGAAAGGTCAGGCCATCGTAATATCCAAGCCTGGTGAGATAGATCGCGCTCGATACGTGCATGGGCGCCACCTCTGGATTGAAGCGAATGCGGATCTTGCCCTTGCTTGTCTCCATGTTCCAGAACAGGCTCTTGCCCTTGGGAAAGACGTACTTCGGCGGCTTACGAAGTTTCTTGCGCCAGTTCGGAACCGACTTATTGACCTTGCCAGCTGCGATGAACTTGTCAATTGCCGCGAAGCTGAACTCTTCCCTGACGATGGCGACCGTGGAGATGGTGCACTTCTTCATGAACAGCGATTCCGAGGGTTTCCCCGTGCGCGAACCCTTTGACTCGATAACCTTGAGCACATCCAGGCCTTCCACCACCTCACCGAAGAGGGTATGACGATTGTTGAGCCAGGGAGTCGCCTTGAAGGTCAGGAAGAACTGGCTGCCATCGGTTCCAGCACCGGCGTTCGCCATGCTGAGGAGGCCCGGGCGATCGTGCTTCACCGAGGCTGAGTACTCCCCCGCGTACTTGTAGCCCGGACCGCCGGTACCCGTGCCGAGCGGACAGCCGCCCTGGGCCATAAAGCTGGTGATGACCCGATGAAAAGGCAGGGTGTCGTAGAAACCCAGGCGGGTCAGGTAGATGGTGCTCGAGACGTGCATCGGGGCGACATCGGGCCACAGGCGAACCTTGATCAGGCCCTTGTTGCTTTCGATATTCCAGAAGTATTCCGTATCCCCAGTTCCAAAGTCGGCCTGGGGCGGTTTCGGCAATCCAAGTCGCCAGCGCGGCGATGACTTGTCGATCTTTTTCGAAGAGATGAACTTATCGAGCTCTGCGATCGCGGAATCCGGAGCCTTTTTGTCCTGGGAATAAGCGGTCGATACAAACGTCAGCGCCAGCGCGAATAAAACGCAGCCGGCTGAAACAAGCGCGCGAAATTGTGTCACTTCTGTCACCTCATCAGGTCAATCGGTTGTAGTACGCGACCCGCAAACGGGCCACCAAAGAACGATCATTCTATTCTGTTTCCCTGAGTTCAAGAAGAATCGCTAAAAGCTCACCTCGCTGACATCCGCGCCAGGCCAGGAATTTTCAAATTACTGGAACATGGAAGTGAAGAACATTATGCTGAAAGCACTTATGACGGAAGTGAAGCTCGCGACACCACCTCTTCAGCTGATGATTCGAGCCCTGCTGCCGATTATTATCACCCTGCTTCTTCAGACGACCCTCACCAGGGCAGAAGACCAGGCGGCACAGCCCGACGCGTCAACCATCAAATTTTTCGAGCAAAGAATCCGGCCGCTCTTCATCGAGCGCTGCCACAAATGCCATAGTGAAAAGAAGCAGCGCGGCGAGCTGCGCCTCGATTCGCTGCAGGCTCTGCTCAACGGAGGAGAATCCGGCCCCTCCATTGTCCCTGGAGCGCCGGAAAAGAGCCTGCTGATCCAGGCTGTCCAATACCGCGAAGAGCTCAAGATGCCGCCGAAGAAGCGGCTCTCCGACAGGGAGATCGCCGACCTCGCGGCCTGGGTCAAGATGGGCGCGCCCTGGCCAGGCGCGGCGGCTGGAAAAGCTCCCGCTGTGAAAGCGGCCGGCTCTGCCTACGAAGCCATCTTGCGTGAATCAGGAAGCCACTGGGCTTTCCAGCCTCTGAAGCGTGAAGCTCCCCCCCTGGTAAAAAAGAAAGACTGGATTCGTTCGCCGATCGACAGCTTTATTCTTGGCGCACTGGAGGACAGCAACCTGGCTCCCAGCTCCCCCGCCACCTCGGAAACACTCATCCGGAGGGTCTATTTTGATCTCATCGGCCTGCCGCCCGGACCGAAAGAGATCGAGGAATTCATCTCCGACAACTCGCCGGAGAACTACGAAAAAATCATCGATCGGCTGCTCTCCTCTCCACGCTACGGAGAACGCTGGGGGCGTCACTGGCTCGATGTCGCCCGCTACGCGGACTCAAACGGACTCGATGAAAATATCGCCTACATCCAGGCCTGGCGCTACCGGGACTGGGTCATCGACAGCTTCAACCGCGACAAGCCCTACGATGAATTCCTCCGCGCCCAGGTCGCGGGCGACCTGCTCCAGAGCCCCGACCCCGAGAGCGACTACGAGGACAAGGTGGCTACCGGCTTTCTTTCGATCGGCCCGAAGATGCTCGCCGAGGATGATGGCCGGAAGATGGAGCTCGACATCGTCGACGAGCAGGTAGACACCGTCGGACGGGTCTTTATGGGACTCACCCTTGGCTGCGCGCGATGCCACGATCATAAATTCGACCCTGTCTCCACCCGGGACTACTACTCCATGGCTTCGATCTTCAAAAGCACCAAGACCATGGAGAACTTCAATGTCGTCGCCGTCTGGCACGAATACGAGTTCCCCTCAGGCCAAGAGCTTCAGCTCAAGGCAAAGCTGGAGGCGAGGCAGCGTGAGCTTGAGGCTCGCCGAAAGGCCGCCGGGGAAGAGGTGGAAAAATCGCACAGGGCGGCACTTGGCCCCTACCTCCGGGGCGCCTGGGAGTTGGTTCGTTTTCCGCCCCTGGTCCATGAGAAACCGCGCGAAGCGGTCGCCGCGAAGATCCCCGCCGCCGAGCTTCCCAGGCGGGGCATCCTCATCGAGATGGAAAAGTTCCAGCGGAAGGAAAAAGATCTCGTCATCGACACCACGGGCTACGGAAAGGGCATCGGCGTCCTGCTCAGCAGGGTGAATGCCGCCGCCGAGTATGACCTCGAGATCCCGATGGAGGGACTCTACCAGCTCGATGTCCGGCACGCCGCGGCCGAATCCCGTCCCATGGTTGTCACGGTCAACGGCGACACCAGGGTCACCGGCGTGGCGGCCGCCATCACCGGGACGTGGTATCCCGACACCCAGAAATGGTTCCCGGCGGCGACCGTTCACCTCGCCCGGGGCCGCAACGTCCTGCGTTTCGAGCGCTACGGCGGCCCCATCCCTCATCTCGACAAGTTCTTCCTCAGCAAGCTCCCTCCCCCGCCTGAAGCTCCGGCCGCTGAGAAAAATCCGGCCCTCATGATCGAGCTGGAAGACGCGACGAAAACCGGCGGAGACCTCGTTGTCCAGCGCGATGGCAATGGCGAAGGCATCGGTATCCTTGCCAGCGAGAAGACCGCCTCCGCCGAGCTCGAGTTGAACACAGGAGAGGAGGGCTACCGGCTCCTCAGAATCCGTCATGCCGCGAAGGAACCGCGGCCGGTCCGCCTCTTTCTCAACGACAGGCTTGTCGGCAACGCCTGTGGAGAGGTGACCGGGGGCTGGGGACCGGAGAGCCAACACTGGTTCGCCCAGGGAATCGTCTACCTCCCGAAAGGAAAAAACAGGCTTCGGATTGAGCGGACCGATGGCCCTCTGCCCCACCTCGACAAGCTCTCACTCCAGTCAGCCAAGCCGGGGAAAACCGCGAGCGAACACCATCGAAACGCTTCCGAGGTCGCGCGGTCGCTCGGACTTCGCGCGGAGCTGCTGCGAGCCTGGGCGACCATCAGCTCCCGAGACCCCGCGCTCCTGGGGAAACTCGATGAGGCCGTCATGGCGGGTCTTGCCACCGACAAGATCGCCCCGGCTCTTGGAAAAGAGCTGCTTGCCGGGACCGCCGCCCTGGCCGGAGAAGCTCTCAACCTCGCCTTCCCTGCCAGCAAACGCGAACCTCTCTTTTCCGCCAAGGCCAGGGAGGCGATCGCGGCGATTGAAAAGTCCCAGGCCGAGCTGAAAAAGAAAATGGCTGTCAAGCTCAAGGTCATGGGCGTCAAGGAGGGGAAGGCGGAAGACCTCAAGGTTCATCTCCGAGGTAATTACCTCACCCTCGGCGAGCAGGCCAGGAAGGGGTTCCCGACCTTCCTCGCGAGCTTCGACAAGCCCGAGATCAAGACCACCAGCGGGCGGCTCGAATTGGCCCGGTGGCTCAGCGACCCCCGCCACCCTCTCACCGCACGGGTCATGGCCAACAGGATCTGGCGCTGGCATTTCGGACAGGGGATCGTCAGGAGCACCGACAACTTCGGAAGACTGGGCTCACGCCCGAGCCACCAGGCTCTGCTTGACTGGCTCGCATCGATGCTGGCCGACGAGGGCTGGTCGGTGAAGCGTCTGCACAAAGAGATCCTCACCTCGAACACCTACCGGATGGGGAACATCTTCAACGCCGCCGCCGCCGAGACGGACCCCGGCAACACGCTGCGCTGGAGATGGAGCAGGAGGCGGCTCGAGGCGGAATCCATCCGCGACTCCCTGCTCGAACTCGGCGGAAAGATCGACAATAAGATGGGAGGACAACTGTTGAGCGCGAACGCGCGAGCCTACGTCACAGGCACGGCCTCCAAGAACAACACCTACGACGACCCAAGACGATCGGTCTACCTGCCGGTTCTTCGCAGCGCGGTCTACGATGTCCTGCAATCATTCGATTTCCCCGACCCGAGCGTCGTCAACGGTGATCGTTCCACAACGACCATCCCCTCACAGGCTCTTGTCATGATGAACTCGAAACTCATGGACCAGGCGGCCCAGGGCCTGGCGTCCCACCTGCTCAGCTCAGGCACCGCGGACAGCCTGTCCCTCGTGAGGCGGGCCTTTCTGCGGGTTCTTGGCCGACCCGCCGGCGATGATGAAGAAAATCGCTGGATCTCGATGCTCGTAAAACTTGAAGAAAGCTACCGGGAGGCGGGCGAAAAGGAAGCCAGGAAGAAAGCCTGGAGAAGCTTCGCGAGAGTACTGCTGTCTTCCAATGAGTTCATCTATGTAGAATGAATGAAGAGAAGAAGCACAATCCGGACACCAACTAAAATGAATCACCACTGGACTGACCCCCTGGGCAGAACAAAGACCCGGCGACAGATGCTTCAGGAAAGCAGCGCCGGTTTCGGCGGGCTTGCGCTGAGTTGGATGCTCGGCCGTGAGGCGCTCGCCGAAGATGCATCGAGCGCCAGCCCCCTGGCGATTCGCGAGGGTCATCACACCCCGAGGGCCAAGAGGGTCATCTTCCTGTTCATGCACGGCGGTCCATCCCAGGTCGACACCTTTGATCACAAGCCCCTGCTCGACCGCGACGATGGCAAGAAGCTGCCCTTCCCCAAGCCGCGGATCGTCTCCGGAGCGACCGGCAACCTCCTGCGGTCTCCCTGGAAGTTCAGGCCGCGGGGCGAGAGCGGTATTCCCGTCAGCGACCTCTTCCCCGAGGTCGGCGGCCGCGTCGATGACCTCTGCGTCATCAACTCGATCTACGGCTCCAACTCGCGTCATGGTGGCGCCCTGTTAGAATTGCATACCGGCAGCGATACCTTCGTACGCCCCAGCATGGGCTCCTGGATCTGCTACGGCCTCGGCAGCGAGAATGACGACCTGCCCGGCTTCATCACCATCTGCCCGACCCTCGGTCACGGCGGAGTCAACGCCTGGAGCTCGTCCTTTCTCCCGGCTCATTACCAGGGAACCCCGGTGGGCTATACCAGCGTTCCGGCGGACAAGGCTAAGATCCCCTATATCAGCAACCAGCACACACCCGGAACGATCCAGCGCATCGAGCTCGACCTCCTGCGGGAGATGAATGAAGAACAGCTTCGGCACCTCGGCAGGGACACCGATCTCGAGAGCCGGATCGGCTCCTTCGAGCTCGCCTACCGCATGCAGACCGCCGCGCCGGAGGTACAGGATATCGCGGGAGAATCCGAGGCCACGAAAAAGCTCTACGGACTCGACAAGGGCAACACCAGGAACTTCGGCCGCCAATGCCTGATGGCCAGGCGCTTCGCCGAGGCCGGCGTACGTTTCATCCAGTGCACCCACAGCTACAAATGGGATCAGCATGGAAACCTGAGAAAGGACCATACAAAGAACGCTGCCGAGGTCGATAAGCCCATAGCAGGGCTGCTCCAGGATCTCAAGCAGCGCGGCCTGCTGCAGGACACCCTCGTGGTCTGGGGCGGCGAGTTTGGACGCACCCCCACCTCCCAGGGAAATCGCGACGGCCGCGACCACAGCCCCCACGGCTTCACCATGTGGATGGCCGGCGGCGGAGTTCGAGGTGGCCTGCGGTTCGGCAAGACCGACGACTACGGCTACTACGCCGTTGAGAACAAGGTTCATTTTCATGACCTGCACGCTACAATCCTTCACCTGATGGGCCTGGACCACAAACGCCTGACCTATCGCTACGCCGGTCGTGATTTCCGCCTGACGGATATCCACGGTCGGGTGGTAAACGAGATCATTTCCTGAAAACGAGGGCGGCCCGGCGCGGGATCTCCGGGACGCGAATTCACGTAAACAATAAGGAGAAGCTGATGACATCCGGAAGACTCTTCGCGACAGGCTCCCTCGCCGTGGCCATCCTGTTCACCCTCTGCATGCAAAACGTGGCCTGGAATATCCAGGCGAACAAGGCGCCGCGAGCCATCGACCCGGGCTCCACGACCAGGGCGCCGTCCGACGCGATCGTGCTCTTTGACGGCAAGAACCTCGACGAGTGGGTTGGAAGGAAAGGAGCCGCTACCTGGACAGTCAAGGATGGCATCATGACGGTCGCCCCGGGACAGGGCGACATGTACACCAAGAGGAAATTCGGCGATATCCAGCTGCACATGGAGTGGCGCACCCCGGCGGCCACGAAGCGAAAGGGCGAGAGCAAGGGCAACAGCGGCATCAAGTTCCACTCCGCCTATGAGATCCAGGTGCTCGACAACTACAAGAACCAGTCCAACCCAAAGGGACAGGCCGGCTCGGTCTACAAGCAGCACGTTCCGCTGGTGAATGCCTGCCGTCCCCCGGGTGAATGGCAGACCTACGACATCGTCTTCCGCGCCCCCTACTACGACAAGGATGGCAAGCGCGTCAAGATGGGAACCTTCACGGTCTTTCACAACGGCATCCTGGTACAGGACAAGGTCAATATCCTGGGGCGCACGAACTCTAACAAGCCTGTAGCGCCAGACTACAAGCAGCCCTTCTTCCTGCAGGACCACGGATCCCTGGTCAGCTACCGCAACATCTGGGTGCGTGAGCTCAAGAGAGCCCCCCTGGACTGAATAGCTTGACTGAACAGATGGACACTGCAGGGGATGACGCCCTGAAAATTGAGCTCGAATCGATGCTCTCCAATGACCTGGTGGCCGGCCTGGCCGAGCGCGAGGGTCTGGTGGAGAGGCTGCTGCTGCACGCGGAGCTGACACTCGCGGCCAACCAGCGGCTGAACCTGACCTCGATCGTCGAGCCGCGTGACGTTGCCCTGAAGCATTTCCTCGACAGTCTCGCGCCGCACTCCCTCATCAAACCCGGCGAGATAGTTCTCGACCTCGGCAGCGGAGCCGGCTACCCGGGGATCCCACTGGCCTGCGCTCTTGATCTCAAGAGCATGATCCTCGCCGAATCGACCCTCAAGAAGGCCCGCTTCCTGCAGGAGACCGCGGACGAACTGGCGCTGCCCTCCATCGAGGTGATGGGTGAGCGAGGGGAAGAAATCCTCAGAAGGGTCAAGGTAGACACCGTCCTCGCTCGCGCCGTGGGGCCAGCCGAGCGCCTGCTGAAGATGCTCGAAAGAGTCACCAGGAATTTCGGCAGGCTGCTGCTCTACAAGGGACCTGACCCGTCGGCGGAGCTCTCCAAGGCCAGGAACACAGCGAGCAACCTGAAACTCAGCGATGAAATCGTCCTCGCCTACGAGCTGCCCGGCGGAATCGGCAGCCGCTCCATCGTTGAATACCGCCACGCATGAGCTCAATAACCTCCCGGCGGCCCCTTTTCAGCCAGCCGGGAAAAGGTTAAGATTGCCGCCTTCCTCAAATATGAAACAGGAGTTCCCATGGCGGAGAAGATCAAGGTAACGGGCCCGGTCGTCGAGCTTGACGGCGATGAGATGACCCGGATTATCTGGGCAAAGATCAAAGAGAAGCTCCTCTTGCCCTACCTCGAGATGGACCTGCGCTACTTCGATCTCTCGATCCAGAGCAGGGACGCGACCGATGACCAGATCACCCTGGATGCCGCCGCGGCCATCGCTGAACACAAGGTCGGTATCAAGTGCGCGACCATCACACCTGATGAAGACCGCGTAGAAGAATTCGACCTCAAGGAGATGTGGAAGAGCCCTAACGGCACCATCCGGAATTACCTCGGCGGCACTGTCTTCCGCGCTCCGATCGTCTGCGAAAACGTGCCGAGGATGGTAAAGGCCTGGACGAAGCCGATCGTCGTCGGCCGTCACGCCCACGCCGACCAGTACCGGGCCACGGACGTGATCATTCCCGGGGCGGGAACTCTCAAGATGACCTTCGAGCCCTCCGATGGAGGCGAGTCGCAGGAATGGACCATCAACGAGTTCGACTCCGCCGGCATCGGCATGGGAATGTACAACACCGACGAGTCGATCACCGGCTTCGCCCGTTCCTGCCTCAGTTACGGACTGCAGATGAACTACCCGGTCTACCTCAGCACCAAGAACACCATCCTCAAGACCTACGATGGCCGCTTCCGCGACATCTTCGCCGAGGTCTTCGAGAACGAGTTCAAGGACCAGTTCGAGAGCGCCGGGCTCACCTACGAGCACCGTCTGATCGACGACATGGTCGCCCAGGTTCTCAAGTGGGACGGCGGCATCGTCTGGGCCTGCAAGAACTACGATGGCGATGTCCAGTCCGACACGGTGGCCCAGGGCTTCGGCTCGCTCGGCCTCATGACCTCGGTGCTCATGTGCCCCGACGGCGAGACCATCGAATCCGAAGCCGCCCACGGGACGGTCACGCGCCACTACCGTGAACACCAGAAGGGCAACCCGACGAGCACCAACCCTGTGGCCAGTATCTTCGCCTGGACCCGGGGACTCGCACACCGGGCGCGACTGGACGACACCCCGGATGTAGGCGACTTCGCCGAGAGCCTGGAGAAAGCCTGTGTCGCCACGATCGAAGGAGGCACCTTTACCAAGGACCTCGCCGTGGCGATCCATGGCACCACCAGCCCCCCGGATGGTTCCTACGTCTATACCGACGACTTCCTGAACGCGATCGAGGCCAAGCAGAAGGAATTGCTCGGCTGAAGAAGGCTACCGGACCGGAAAAGAAAAAGCCTCCGCCCCCGAGATGAGGGCGAAGGCTTTTTCGCAATCTCTGTCAGAAGAAAAACCTCAGAAGCTCTGCTCCTTTGATTTCTTTTCCTTCTTCGCTTTGCCTTTCGCCTTGGCCTTGGCCTTTACCCTCGAAATCGTGTGGGTGCTGGTCGAAGAATAGGAGAAGTTGCCGCGATCCGAAGAACGCTTGGAGACATACTGAAGACTCTCGAGCAGGCCGTCCTTCTTGCTGAAGGAGACCTTACCGAGGGAGGTGGGCTCAGCATCTTCTCCGCGACCCGCACGCACCACCTCGAAGCCATGGCTGGCCGAGTCCTTGGCGGCGCTGTACTTGAGGGAGGTACTCCCAGCAAAGCTGGAACTCCTGCCGCGTGGGCGGTCCTGGCCCTCAGCGCCACCTTCACGACGACGCTCGGGGCGCTCCTGCGGACGATCCTGCAGGAAGGAGACCTTGTAGCTGCCGATGCTCTCTTCGCGACGACCACGGCCACGCTCTGAGCGTCCGCGGCTCGAGCCGGCCCTGGAGTTGGTGCTCATCCGGTAGAGCTCGCCATCCTTCAGCGCCTGGCCCTGGACACCGGAACCGAGAACGTAGCTGAGATCACGAACGAGATCGGAGGATCTCATGGGGCCCCTGCTGCCGCGGAAGCTGCGGCGGCCTTCTTCCTGGCCTTCGGAGCGGGGACGCTCGTAGGTCGGGAAGCCCTTGATACCGGCGATCTTTCCGTCCGGGGTTACCTCGACGGTGATGGTGCTGGCAATGACCTTGCGCAGATAGGCGGCCTGGTCACCTTCCTTCTCGGCCTTCTTGCTCGAATCGAACTCGAAGCCGCCATCCCGGTTGTTGCTGAGCTTGAGCGCGGAGTAGTTCACCTCGAAGGTGATCTTGCCGTCATCGGCGACGTTCTTGACGCTCAGGGTGAACTGAGCAGAGGAGTCGCTCTTCATCTCGTTGGTCTCGCCATCGCGCTCGAACTTGACGTCCGAGGTTCTCTGGCTGCTGTAGCTGACCTTGTGGCCCTTCTTGACGCCAAGGGAAAGCTTGTCTTCGGCTCTCGCCCAGCCGCAAAGAGCGACGGAACATAAAACGACTGAAAGAATTCTGATCATCAGACCTCTCCTTGATTGAACCTGCTTCCCCGCCCGCCTGGGACAAATCCTTATTCAGCCCACCGTGACGAGGCAAAACTAATGAACAAACCTGTCAAACACCGCGGAGACCAGGTGGTTGCCAATTTCTGCACCTGACCTTTCGCTAAGTCTCCCAATCTCGCTCCATGGAAGTAGAAATGCCAAGAGAAACTTGTGTAAGCTTGTATAAGTAAGCCGGTAGTCCGGAACTTGTATAGAAAACGCCCGGCGGAGAGAATGGACGGCCTGGGTCCAATTATGACTATCTGGCAGCACTGGGTTCCGAGAACCTGAAAGGGAAATCGACCATGAAACGGATTTACACGGCTCTTGTTACCTTCGCGATCCTCTCGACCGCCGGCTACGATCTGTCCGGAGAAGATGAGAAGCCTCTCTCCTCCCACCTCAAACCCCTGGCTGCCTACCTCGGCAAGACCTACAAAGGTGAGTTCGCCGGCTCAACACCCGAAAAACCGGTCTATGACATCGCGCGCTGGGAGCGAGCCCTGAACGGTCAGGCTATTCGCATCACCCATTCGGTCAACAATGGCCAGTATGGTGGCGAATCCATCGTGATGTGGGATCCGAAGAAGAAAAGCCTCGCCTCCTGGTACTTCACAACGGCCGGGTTTTTCACCCAGGCGACCATGACGATTGAAAAAAACAAGCTGATCGCCCACGAGAAGGTCACCGGCAACCAGAATGGCATTACCGAGGTGAGGTCGACCACCGAGTTCCTTCCCGGCGGGGAGATGAAAAGGAAGGCCGAGTTCCTGCAGAAGGGAAAATGGGTTCCCGGCCATTCGATCCACTACAAGGAAACCCCGGACGCGAAGGTCATTTTTAAATAAGGCGTTTCTTAGTAACCTCCTCTACCCAACCAGGCTCCCACACCGACCTGCCGACACCATCCGGAGAGACTTTCACCATGAAGAAACATTCCAACTCATCAAGACGCGACTTCTTGCGCACCACCGGCGTGGCGGCGACCTCGATCATCCTGCCCCGGAGGGTCATGGCCGGCCTGGGAAGAATCAGGAAGCCCATCAAGCTCGGCATGATCGCCGACCTGCACCAGGACGTCATGCACGATGGCCCGGCGAGGCTGAAAGTCTTCCTCGATGCCATGAAGGAAGAAAAGCCCGACGCCCTCGTGCAGCTTGGCGACTTCGCCTATCCGACGAAGAAAAACGATGTGGTCAAGAAGGCCTTTGAGAAGGCCCACCCCAGGACCCTCCACGTCCTCGGCAACCACGAGATCGATGCAGGGCACTCCTTCGACAAGGTCGCCGAGCTCTGGGGAATGAAGGGGCGCTACTACACCGAGAACGTCAATGGCCTTGACCTCGTCGTCCTCGACGCCAACGAGAAGCCGAAGAACCACAAGGGCGGCTACCCCGCCCACATTGGGAAGAAGCAGCTCGACTGGCTGGCCAAACAGCTGAAGAGCCTCAAGGGTCCGATTCTCGTCATCAGCCACCAGCCCCTGGCGGGCCCATCGAGCATCGACAACGCCAAGGAGGTCCAGGCGCTGCTGAACTCAGCCGCCGACAAGGTCCTGCTGGCCGTCAACGGACACACCCACATCGACCACGTCGCCCGGGCGGGCAAGCTCTCCTCCCTGCACGTCAACTCAGCATCCTACAAATGGGTCGGCGGATCCTACCGCAATAAGAGCTACCCGCCCGAGGTCCACTCAAAGTTCCGCTGGGTCGAGTACACCTGCCCCTACCGCGACAGCCTCTTCACCACGCTCACCATCGACCCCGGGAGCGGACGCATCGACGTCAAGGGCCGTGAGAGCCAGTGGGTCGGAAAATCCCCCTCGCAGCTCGGTATCGCCGCCAAACCCAACCTCACCGACGGCAAGGAGATCTGCCCGAAAATCCGCAGCCGACAACTCGGGCCAGCCAAGAACTAATCGGAGAACAAAACATCATGAGAACACCTCTACTGATCCTCGCGGCCATCCTGCTCAGTTCCACCCTTTACGCCAGGGCGCCCAATTACATCGTCATCTTCTGTGATGACCTCGGCTATGGCGATCTCGGGTGCTACGGCTCGAAGAAGAACCGCACCCCGCGAATTGACCAGTTGGCGGCCGAGGGCGTGCGCTTCACGGACTTCTACTCATCGAGCCCGGTCTGCACGCCGTCTCGCTCGAGCCTGATGACCGGCTGCTACGCCCGCCGGGTCGGAATGCACGAGGACTTCACCGGGCATTGGGTACTCATTCCGCGCAGCCGCCGAGGGCTCAACCCGAAGGAGCTCACGGTGGCCGAGGCGCTCAAGGCGAAGGGCTACGCCACGATCTGCATCGGCAAATGGCATCTCGGCGACCAGCCGCAGCATCTGCCCACAGCTCACGGTTTCGATGAGTATTACGGGATTCCCTATTCCAACGACATGCAGAGCGCCCGGCGTGGAGATCCGCCCCTGCCGCTCGTCGATGAGAAGACCGTCATCGAGGCGCCCGCCGACCAGGCGACCCTCACCCAGCGCTATACAAAAAGAGCCGTCGAGTTCATCGAGAAGAACAAGGCGCGGCCCTTCTTCCTCTACCTGCCGCATACCTTCCCCCACCTGCCGCTCTTCGCCTCGAAGGACTTCCACGGCAAGAGCGCCAACGGACGCTACGGCGACTCGGTGGAAGAGATCGACTGGTCGACCGGCCAGATCATCGACTGCCTCGACAGGCTCAAGCTCTCAAACGACACCGTCGTGATCTTCACCTCCGACAACGGCTCCAACGGCCGTAACGGCGGCTCCAATGTCCCCCTCTCCGGCGCCAAGGGCTCCACCATGGAGGGCGGCATGCGGGTACCGATGATCGCCCGCTGGCCGGGACGCATCGCCGCCGGATCGACCTGCAAGGAGCTCTCAACGACGATGGACTTCCTGCCCACCTTCGCCGCGATCAGCGGGGCTAAGCTCTCGGGTGCGAAGATCGACGGCTTCGACATCTCCCCCCTGCTGCTTGGCAAGGAGAACGCGACCTCCCCCTACGAAGCCTTCTACTACTACCGCCGCCGGCAGCTGCAGGCGATTCGCTGGGGTGACTGGAAGTGGCACCTGCCGCTTGAAAAGACCCATCCCAATTGGACCACACCGAAAGCCACCGGCAGGGGCAGGCCCGGCAGACTCTACAACCTGGCGAAAGACCTCCGGGAACGAAACAACGTGCTCAAGGACAACCCTGATGTCATGAAGAAGATGCGGAAGCTCGCGAAGCAGGCGGTCTCCAGCATCGGCAACGACGCGGCCGACGGCTCGGAGGCCCGCCACGCCCTGACACTCGACTCCTCGGCTCCCCTGGTCCTGAAAAAGAAATAAAGGAAGCTACCTTGCCGCGACCCAGAAAATTGTCCCTCGCCGGTTTCATTCTCCTCGTCGGCTGCGCCAGCGCACTCTATTCCGACGAAAAGAAGACCCTGCGCGTCTGGCCCGGTAAGGCGCCCAACGAGCCGGCCGGCATCGAGAAGCGCAAAGCCGAACCTGTAACCGGCAAAGATGGGGTCATCCGGATCCGCTACGTTGACACGCCCGAGCTGGCGCATTTCCCCGCGCCGCGCGACAAGGCCACCGGCACCTGCATGGTCATCTGTCCCGGCGGCGGCTACAACATCCTCGCCTGGAACAAGGAGGGCACCGAGATCGCCGAGTGGCTCAACTCCATCGGTGTCGAAGCCGTCGTCCTGAAATACCGGGTTCCCCGCCGCGATGGGAAGAAACCGCACCTCCTGCCCCTGCAGGACCTCCATCGCTCGATCCGTATCGTGCGCTCGAAGGCGACCGAATGGAAGATCGACCCGAAGCGCCTCGGCGTCATGGGTTTCAGCGCCGGCGGTCACCTGAGCGCCATGTCATCAGCCTTTTACGTCGCGCAGGGCTACAAGCCTGTCGATGCGATCGACAAGCTCGATCCGAGGCCGAACTTCGCGGCCCTGATCTACCCCGCCTATCTCGGCAACGCCAAGGCCGACCCCGAGAAGCTCGACCCGCTCGTACAGGTAAGCCCTTCGACGCCGCCGACCTTTATCGCCATCACCCACGACGATGGCGACCGGGCCCTCTTTGCCGCGCTCTATTACGCCAGGCTCAGGCAGAACCGCGTCCCCGCCGAGCTGCACATCTACTCCAAGGGCGGCCACGGCTACGGCCTTCGCCCCAGCAAGAACCCGGTCTCCACCTGGCCGGCCCGCCTCGAAGACTGGCTGCGCTCCAGCGGCTGGCTCGAAAAGAAATAAAAAGAGCCCCGGGACCAGGCGTGGTCCCGGGGCTCTTTTCTTTTGCCGCCTCCGAGCTTACCAGCTGTCGGTACGGAAGGGGCTGGCGGGAATGCCTTCCTTATTGTAGAGGTTGGCCTTCGCCGGGTTCATGGTGAAGCCGTAGCGCACGGCGACGGGCTTCGCGACATCGGCTGACTTGACGACAACGGTATCGCCGTCGATGGTCGCCTCGGCCCAGAACCACTTCTTGTCCTCACCGGCAATCGCGAAATGCGCGAGCTTGCCGTCCTTCACCTCGGTGGTAGGCGTGAGACCGGCCTTCTTACCGATCATCAGTCCCTTGCCGACGTGATCAAAGGACAGGCGGATCGAGCCGCCCTCGATCTTCTGGCTCTTGTAGAGCGGCCCGGCGGGGACGAGGTCCTTCTTGCCGTAGGTCTGGTGCAGCGCCCACTGCGCGAGCCTGCCGCCGACATCCTGCTTGTTGCGGGGGTGGATGTCGTTGGCCGCGCCGATATCGGTGATCACTGCCATGCCGGTACCGGGGATATCGAGCGCCTTGGTCTGCGCCTCGCGGATCTTCGCCCAGCCGTCACCGCCTTCGGGGTTCTGGTTCTCCTTGCGGAAGTTGGCGAGCTGCACCCAGTAGAAGGCGAGCTTGTCGTTCTGGAACACCTTGCGCCAGCCGTTCACCAGGGCGTGCTTCTTATGGTAGTAGCTCATGTGCTCGCCGCCGTTGGATTCACCCTGGTACCAGATGCCTCCACGCATAGCCAGCGGCGCGAGCGGGTGAACCATCGAGTTGTAGATCGCCGAGGGCGAGCCGCCGCCGACCTTGGTGCCGGCCTTGTAGTTCTTCACCTGCTGGGCGATCTTTGAGAGCTCGGGAACCGACTCGAAACCGGCCAGCGTGGTCCAGGGCTCGATGCGGGTGCCGCCCCAGTTCGAGCCGACCAGCCCGACCGGTACGCCAAGCTCTTTCTGCAGCCGACGGCCGAAGTACTAGCCGACAGCGCTGAAGCCGGGCGATGTTTTCGGAGAGCAGACCTTCCAGCTTCCGGCGCGGGCAGCCTTGTCATTGGGTACCGGGCTGACGGTATGGCCGGGTACGTTGAAGAGCCGGATGTTCGGGTGGTTCGAGGCCGCGATCTCTTCCTTGGGGTTCATGCTGCGGCTGATGCTCCACTCCATGTTCGACTGCCCGGAGCAGATCCACACCTCGCCGACGAGGATATTCTCGAGAGTGAGCTTGTTCTTTCCCTGGATCGACAGGCTGGCCGCTTTGGCGCTGGCCTTGAGGGGGTCGAGCTTCACCATCCACTTGCCATCATCTCCCGCGGTGGAACTCTTTGACTGTCCGGCGAAGGAAACGGTAACTTTCTCACCCGCCTCGGCCCAGCCCCAGACGGGAACGGGCAGGTCGCGCTGCAGGACCATGTTGCTGCCGAGAACTTTCGGCAGGGTCACGTCGGCTGATACAGAAGCGGAAAGCGCCAGGATGATGAGAAAGGTCAGTGCATGAAGTTTCATCTGGGTAAAACCTATCATTAAAAAACCGGGGTGAGGGGAAAGCGTGAAGCCGCTCACGCTACAAGCCGGCATCATACCAAAATTAGCTCTGCGCCCAAAGGTATGCCTCAGGCTCCAGGCAACAATGATTTCCCATCCCATTCCTTCCCGGGAGAGAATAAACTGCTCTCTTGTGATGAACGATCTTCAACTCATCCCGGGACCATCCTGAAAAAATGAAAACCAGCTTTTCAGCCCTTCTCCTCGCTCTGAGCCTGCAGTCTTTCACCGTAGATGCGAACGCCGATGATTCCATCACCGTCGAGGGGCTCATCACCCCACGCGATGATACCGGCCTGTACGTACGCAATGGCGATGGTCAATTCGAGATCGAATGGACGAATGATACCCGGGTCGCGCTCGACGTGAACGCGCGGCTCCTGCGCGGCATCAAGGGCGGCGTCCTGAGCTACAAAGTGCACTCCTCTGACGAGATCATCAACTTCCCGCTGCCGAAGGGCCCGGTCACCGGTATTGTCGAAATTCGCCGCAAGAACCAGCTCCAAAAAGCCCTCAAGGAAGCACGGGCTGAGAAGTGGATCTCCGAGAGAGGCCTGTCCCTGCATTTTGGAAAAGAGCTCCCCGGGCAGCTGCCATCGACCGACGACCCGCGTTTTGTCGGGCTCTGGGATCCCTCGGCCAAGCCCCGTACCCTCACCATCAAGGACGTAAAATACGAGCTCTCCATGAAAAAGGGAGGCCAGGCCAACACCCTGCTCTACAACGTGATCGGCACAGGCGACTGCAAACCCTTCATCTACCGGGCCCGAGTCATTGGTCACAAAATAGGCGATGTGATCATCGCGGATGAAATCCACCTCAAGCCGATCGGCGACCAGGCGGCGAAAGATGACCCGAAACTGCCGCGCTACCTCTT
>CBFHWB010000039.1:0-28954 GCA_965659285.1 Planctomycetota bacterium
CCGATTGCCTCCTTCTCGAGAGAGACGCCTTCGATCTTATTGAAAGCGGCGAGTTCCAGGCGAATGTCGGACAGTCGGAAGCCGTTGATTCGGAAGTAACTGAGCCTGAAGCCGCTGCCGAAGAGCCCGCTGCCGAGGAAGCCGCTGCGGAAGAGCCCGAGGCCGAGGAAGCCGCTGCGGAAGAGCCCGAGGCCGAGGAAGCCGCTGCCGAAGAGCCCGCTGCCGAGGAAGCCGCTGCCGAAGAACCCGCTGCCGAGGAAGCTGCTGCCGAAGAGCCCGAGGCCGAGGAAGCCGCTGCCGAAGAGCCCGCTGCCGAAGAACCCGAGGCCGAAGAGGCCGAAGCAGAAGCTGCGGATGAGGATAATGGAGGCGAGGAAGAAGAATGAATCTTTCAGACCACGGCGTATTGCTGCGCCCCATACTTACAGAGAAAACAACCTTCGGCATCGAGGTGCTCAATGCTTATGTATTTGAGGTTCACCCGAGCGCCAACAAGATCCAGATTCGTAAGGCGGTTGAGACCCTGTTTGACGTGAAGGTCACGAAGGTCAATGTCAGGAACCGTAAGGGCAAGCGCAAAAGGGTCGGCAGAAGCGTCGGCTACGGCAAGGATACGAAGCATGCCGTTGTCACTCTCGCTGCCGGAGACAAGCTGGAAATTTATTGATAGTGGAACAGGCCTCCCGGTTAAGGGGACGCCTTGAGCTGAGAAGAAACTATGGGAATCAGACTATACAAGCCAACCAGTCCCGGACGCAGGTTCGGCAGCGTCTCGGATTTCTCCGAGATTACGCGAACGACTCCTGAGAAGTCCCTGGTCGTTAAGATCAAGAAGACCGGTGGCCGTAATAACCAGGGCCGGATCACCTGTCGCCATCGCGGCGGCGGGCATAAGCCGAAGTACAGGCTGATCGACTTTCGGCGGGAGAAGATGGGTGTGCCGGCGAAGGTGGCCACCATCGAATACGATCCCAACCGGACCTGTCGAATCGCTCTGCTCCACTACAAGGATGGTGAAAAGCGTTATATTCTCGCTCCGAAGGGGATCGCAGTCGGGCAGGAGGTCGTTTCGGGCGACATGGCGGAGCCCCTGGTGGGCAACACCATGACCCTTGAAAAGATTCCTCCCGGAATTCCGATTCACAACGTCGAGCTTCGACCCGGCCAGGGTGGAAAGCTGGTGCGTTCAGCTGGAGTCCAGGCATCGATCCAGGCCAAGGAGGGAAGCTACGCCAATGTACTCCTCCCTTCAGGTGAGGTTCGCAGGATCCACATGAAGTGCAAGGCTACGATCGGCCAGGTCGGTAACCTTGATCATCAGAACATCAAGATCGGCAAGGCTGGAAGAAATCGCTGGCGCGGTATTCGTCCAACCGTTCGCGGTTCGGCCATGAACCCTGTTGCCCACCCGATGGGTGGAGGCGAGGGGCGCAGGGCTGGTGGACGACATCCCTGTTCGCCGACGGGAGTGCTGTCAAAGGGCGGTAAGACCCGTTCGCCCAGGAAAGAATCCAATAAGAACATCGTCAGGAAACGTAAGAAGAAATAATCGGTAGAGAGGCCATCGCGGCCGGAAACCAGAAGGTAAACGAATCGAATTATGGGTAGATCGCTGAAAAAGGGGCCTTATGTGGACCCGAAGCTATACAAGAAGGTAATGGCGGGAGATGGCGAGAGCACTCCCATCAAGACCTGGGCTCGAGCCTGTACGATCATTCCGGAATTCGTCTCCAAGACATTTCTCGTCCACAACGGCCGGGATTTCAGGAGCGTTTATATTACAGAAAATATGGTAGGGCATAAGCTCGGAGAGTTTGCCCCGACCCGGATCTTCCGAGGTCATAGTGGTAACAAGGCATAAGGCGGATTGAGGTATGGCGGTAAAGTCAGAAGCTGAAATCCTTTTCAAAGCAAGCCATCGCAACGCGAGGATCTCCGCGCGAAAGGCTCGCCTTGTCATGGACCTGATCCGCGGCCAGAAAGCGGAAAAGGCCCTGGTGAGGTTGGAGTATTGTGATCGGAGGGCGTCTCCGATGATTCGCAAGGTACTTGAATCCGCCATCGCCAATGCGGCTCAAATGAGTGGTGTCGAGTCCGAGAATCTCGTTGTCCATGCGGCCTATGCGGATGAAGGGGCAACGATGAAGCGCTGGCGTCCCAGGTCGATGGGAAGAGCCTTTCCGCGTCTCAAGCGTTCCTGTCATCTCAACGTTGCGCTTGCGGCGGTAGAGAGCGAAGGAGCAGCGCCCACCGCCGATGTAGAAGAAACAATAACCGAGGAAGCCGTCATCGAAGAGGTCGCCGCCGAAGAGGCTGTGGCTGAGGAGGCCGTCTCCGAAGGGGACGCTGTCGATGTGGCTGAAGAAGAGGTTGAAGAGAACGATTCCGGCGAGGAGACGGATGCCGGAGAAGGTGAGGCTTCAGAAGATGCGGTAGCCGAGGACAGTCCTGAAGAGGACAGTTCTGAAGAGGACAGTCCTGAAGAAGATGACGGCGTCGACGAAGCTGGAGCGGCTGAAGAGGAGGATTCCGGTGGGGAATCCGATGCTTCAGAAGATTCGAAAGAAGAAGGCGACAGCGAAAGCTGATTGAAAGGCTGTAGAACATGGGACAGAAAGTACACCCAGTTGGATTCAGGATCGGTATTACCGAGACCTGGAGCTCGCGTTGGTTCGCCGACAAGCAGAGCTTCGGAGATCTTCTTGTGCAGGACCACAAGATCCGACGGTTCATCAAGAGAGACTACGAGTCCGCGGCGATTCCCAAGATTGAGATCGAGCGAGATGTCGAGCAGGTGCACGTGATTCTTCATAGCGCCCGCCCGGGTCTCATCATCGGCAAGAAGGGCGCCAAGGTCGACCAGCTCAAGGAAGATCTCCAGAAGATCTGTGGCGGCGTCGATGTGAAGCTCGAGATTCGCGAGGTGGTCAACCCCGAGCTCAGCGCGCAGTTGACCGCGGAGAACATCGGACAGCAGCTTCTCAGGCGTTCAGCCTTCCGCCGGGCAATTAAAATGTCCGCTCGCAGCGCCATGGAAAAGGGTGCCCAGGGAGTCAAGATTATGCTCTCGGGTCGTCTTGGCGGCTCGGATATGGCCCGCAAAGAGTTGCATCATGAGGGTTCGATTCCCCTTCAGACCTTGCAGGCGCAGGTTGATTATGGATTTTACGAAGCGATCACGACCTATGGTTCCATTGGCGTGAAGTGTTGGATTTACCTGGGCCCCTATAAGCAGGAGAGTAAGAGCCATGGCTCTGATGCCAAAAAGGGTTAAGCACCGCAAACAGCAGCGTGGTCGCGCCAAGGGGAAGGCCACTCGCGGTAACTACGTGGTCTATGGAGACTTTGGTCTTCAGAGCCTGGATGCCGGCTGGATCAGCGCCAGGCAGATAGAGGCAGGCCGAGTTGCGGCGACGCACTTCCTTCATGGTGAGGGAAAGGTCTATATCCGTGTTTTCCCGGACAAGCCCGTGTCGTCTCAGCCGGCTGAAACCCGTATGGGAAAAGGAAAGGGCGAGCCGGATTATTACGCTGCTGTAGTGCGTCCCGGAACGATTCTTTATGAGATCGGCGGCGTCCCTGAGGATTTCGCTAGACAGGCTCTGAACCGAATCGCCCATAAAATGCCGGTTTGCGTTCGCATGGTCCAGAGAAGACAAAAAGTATAAGACAGGATTTGGCGGCGATGGATACCAAGGAAATGCGTGAACTACCTCTTGCTGAGCTTCGCTCAGAATCGGACAAGCTCGAGGCCAAGATCTGGAATATGAGATTCCAGGCCAAGGGTGAGCCGTTGGATAATTCAGGCAGTTTCAGAGAGATGAAAAGAGATCGGGCCCGTCTTCTGACAATCCTTCGCGAGAAGGAACTCAGTGGAGAAGAAGTTTCCGCAACGCCTGCGGTTGAAGAGGCGGGAGCCCCCGAGGAGACGGAAGAGGTTGAAGACGTCTCGGCGGCTGAGGCCGAGGGGGATGGTACAGATGAAGGTTCCGAAGATTCGGCTGAAGAGCCGGGAGAAGCATAATGGCTGACATAGAATCAACGACCGACACCGCAGCTCCTGGCGCTGAGACCAAAAAGAAACGCAAGACCGTCGTTGGCGAGGTTGTCAGTGACAAGATGGATAAGACCATTTCTGTTCGTGTAGTCCGGATCGAGAAGCATCGTACCTATCACAAGTTCATACAGCGCAAGACGATCTATAAGGCTCACGATGAGGAAGGCCAGGCTGGCCTGGGCGATATGGTTCGGATCGAAGAGGTTCGTCCCTTGTCGAAGACGAAGCGGTGGAGCCTGATCGAGATAGTGAAGAAATCCACCAAGGTGGTGTAGACCGTTATTCCAAGGACGAAGCAGTAAGATGATTCAAATGCAGACAAAGCTGGACGTGGCGGACAATACGGGCGCCAAGATGGTCCAGTGTATCCACGTCCTGGGCGGCAGCGGTAGACGAGTGGCCGGTCTCGGCGACATCATCGTCTGCTCTGTGAAGAAAGCTCTTCCCTCCAGCGACATCAAGTCGGGTACGGTGGTTCGCGCCGTGATCGTGAGGACGAAGAAGATGATTCGCCGCGCTGATGGAACCTATGTCCGCTTTGACAGGAACGCTGTCGTTCTACTCGACGATGATGGTAATCCTCGTGGAACGAGAATCTTTGGCGCCGTGGCTCGCGAGCTGAGGGCGAATTATATGAGAATCATCTCCCTGGCCCCGGAGGTCGTCTAACCATGTATCTCAAACGCAACGACCTGGTCATAGTTATCTCCGGCGCCAGCAAGCACGAGACAGGACGCGTGATCCGCATCGACACCGAGACTGACCGTGTGTGGGTGCAGGGTCTCAATATGCGCTACAAACATATTCGGCGCAGCCAGGAGAACCCCAAGGGGGGGCGGGTGAAGAAAGAGTGTCCGTTGCACATTTCGAAGGTTCAACTGCTTGACCCCAAAGAAAACAAGCCGACCCGAGTTGGCTATCGGTTCGAAAATGGTCGTAAAGTTCGTTATTCCAAGAAAACAAATGAGGTTCTGCCCTGAGCATCGGCTCGGGTGAAGGCTCTCAAATGAAAAGTCGTATACAAGAAAAATACAATACAGAGCTCGTCCCCAAGCTCGTTGAGAAGTTCTCCTATAAGAACGTCAACGAGGTTCCCAGGCTGGACAAGATTACCCTCAGCATGGGAATCGGGAAGGCGATCGAGAACAATAAGCGGATTGACGCCGCGGTCAAAGACCTTGGTATCATCGCCGGCCAGAAGCCCGTGGTGACCCAGGCCAAGACCTCGGTAGCCGGCTTCAAGCTGCGCGAGGGTGTGGCGGTCGGAGCCAAGGTTACACTGCGCGGTACGAGGATGTACGAGTTCCTCGATCGGCTGATCAATCTCGCTATTCCGCGTATTCGCGATTTCCGTGGATTCCCGACGCGCTCATTCGATGGGACGGGGAATTATTCCCTCGGCCTTGCTGAGCAGATGGTGTTTCCCGAGATCAATATTGATGAAGTTGAGTTCGTGCAGGGATTGAATATCACCCTTACGATCGATCGTTCGACGGATGAGGAATCCCAGGTTCTTCTCGGGCTCTTTGGGTTCCCCTTCAGGAAATAACTAAATGGCAAAAACATCCTGGCGTGTAAAACAGCAGAGAACTCCCAAGTATTCCAGCCGGCAATATAATCGGTGCCAGCTTTGTGGAAGAAGACGAGGGTATTATCGTAAATTCAAGATTTGCCGGATTTGTTTCAGGACGCTGGCGAATAAGGGAGAGATCCCTGGAGTACGTAAGGCCAGCTGGTAAACTCTGGAACGGTAAGTTTTTCCAGGGTAGGTATTTAGGTTAAAAGAGGTAAGTAGCACGATGAGCATGACTGACCCGATCGCGGATCTTCTGACTCGTATTCGCAATGCGAATGCGATCGGTTCCCGCAAGGTCAAGGCCCCGTATTCAGAGCTCAAGAAGAGCATTCTGAAGATTCTTAAGGAGCAGGGTTACATCGTGGACTATGACCCCCAGATGGATGGAAGTCGGGGGACTCTGGATATCCAGCTCAAGTTCGGACCGGATGGTGAGAAAGTGATCCAGCATATTCAGCGGGTCTCCAGTCCGGGAAGGCGAGTATTCATGTCTTCCAAGGATATCCCTGACGTGCTCAATGGGCTCGGTATCGCTGTGGTGTCGACCTCCCAGGGAGTTATGTCGGGACAGGAAGCCAAGAAGCTCGGCATTGGCGGTGAAGTGTTGTGTGAGGTGTGGTGAGAGAGGGACTGCCCTCTGTCGCTTCCGCTTTGAAAAAATAAAGTATGACCGGACAGTTCAGCCCCTCGGCGGGGCCGCCAGTTCCGGGAAATGTGACTCAAAGGAATCAGGATCGTGTCCAGGATCGGAAAAAAACCCATACCGATTGTTTCAGGGGTCAAGGTGAACTCCAGCAGCGTTGAGGGTGGTACGCGTATCGCTGTCGAGGGCCCCAAGGGGAAGCTCGATTTCGATTTCCGTAACGAAGTTTCTATCGCTGTCGAAGACGACCAGGTGGTCGTTACTCGTTCAGATGATGAAGCCTTTTCCCGCTCCTATCACGGAACGGCACGGTCGCTCCTGGCGAATATGGTCCAGGGGGTTTCCGAGGGGTTCACTCGCAAGCTCGAGATCATCGGAGTCGGCTACAACGCGCAGGTCCAGGGCAAGAAGCTCGTTCTGCAGATCGGCTTCTGTCATCCTGTGGAGATGGCGATTCCCCAGGGGCTTGAGTTGGATGCGCCTTCGCCCACCAACATTACGATCACTGGAGTAGACAAACAACTGGTTGGAGAGTTTGCCGCCGTGGTCAGGAGGGTTCGGCCTCCTGAGCCGTATAAGGGCAAGGGAATCCGGTATGAAAATGAGCAGGTCAAGCTCAAGGTGGGCAAGGCCTTCACCTCTGGCGAGTAAGGCTGTTTTTGAATAATGAGTTCAACAAAAGACTGTAAATCAAAACTGGTAAGGCGCCTTCGGCGGCGTAGGACCATTCGTACCAACATTTACGGTACGGCCGAGAAGCCGCGGCTCACCGTCTGCCGTAGCCACAAGAATATCTACTGCCAGCTGATCGATGACAGCCAGGGCAAGACCCTGGCCTCTTCTTCGACGAGCCTCAAGGACCTCAAGGGTAAGCTTGAAGGCTCCAGCTCTAATTGCGCGGCCGCCGCCGCGGTCGGAGCGGACATTGCCGAGAAAGCTCAGAAGCTGGGAGTCGCAAACATTCAATTTGATCGCAACGGATACAAATTTCATGGTCGCGTAAAGGCGCTGGCTGACGGAGCCAGGGAAGCCGGCCTGAAGTTCTGAAGGAGTTTATTTTGGCTGAGGAAAACAAGTCACCAGCAGAAGAACCTGTCGAGTCCGCAGACGCCGGTTCCGCTGAAGCAGCGCCCGCCCCTGAGAAGGAGGCTCCGGCTGCAGAAGCACCCGCAGAGGCTCCTGCCAAGAGTGAGGACGCCCCTGCGGAAGCGCCCGCGGAAGCTCCCGCCAAGAGTGAGGACGCCCCTGCAGAAACGCCCGCGGAGGCTCCTGCCAAGAGTGAGGACGCCCCTGCGGAAGCAGCGCCGCCTCGTGGAAATACGGGAAGGCCTGGCGGTGGAAACGCCCGTTTCGGCGGTGGACGCGGTGGCCCTGGCGGTGGACGCGGCGGCCGTGGTGGCCCTGGCGGTGGACGAGGTGGACGCGGCGGACGTCGTGGCCGTGATGACGGGGAAGAGAGCCGCTACGAAGAGCGTGTCGTTAAGATTAATCGTTGTTCGAAGGTGATCAAGGGCGGAAGGCGTTTCAGCTTCAGCGCTCTTGTCGTTCTCGGCGATCGGGAGGGAAGTGTTGGAATTGGCTTCGGCAAGGCTAACGAGGTTCCTCCCTCTGTAGAGAAAGCGATGAAAATCGCTCGCAAGGCCTTTACCAAGGTGTCGATTCACGGGAACACCATCCCGCATAAGATCGTCGGGAGTTATCGTTCCTCCAGGGTCGTGATGTTGCCGGCTACTGAGGGTACCGGAATTATTGCCGGCGCTCCCGTCAGGGCGGTGGTTGAGTGCGCTGGAGTCAAGGATCTGCTTACCAAGGTGCATGGAAGTACGAATCCTCTCAATGTCGTCAAGGCCACCATGAATGGCCTGAAGCAGCTTCGGACCCGCGAAGAGGTCAGCATGCTCAGAGGAGTGGAGATACCGGAATGAAACTGACTGATATTCTTGCCAAGGCAGGAAAAAAAACAGCACGTAAGCGCGTCGGGCGCGGCCAGGGTAGCGGAAATGGCAAGACCAGTGGTCGGGGCCATAACGGAGCCGGTCAGCGTTCGGGATTTAAGAAGAATCGTCCCGCCTTCGAGGGAGGCCAGATGCCCCTGGTTCGAAGGACGCCCAAGAGAGGGTTCACCAACGCGCCGTTCCGCAGGCGGTTTGATGTGGTGAATGTGAAATTGCTTGAAAAGTGGTTTGAGGCCGGCGATTCAGTCAGTCTCGATGTGCTCAAGTCCAGGGGGCTGATTAAGCCTCGCCATGGAAGGCTGAAGGTTCTCGGGGCAGGAGAATTAAGCAAGAACCTGACGATTGTTGCCGATGCTATCAGTGATACCGCACGGCAGAAGATCGAAGAAGCCGGCGGAAGCGCTGAGAGCACAGGTACTACGGACAAAAAATGAAAACCAACAGGATCCTGTTATCCCTGGTTATTGGCGCCCTGGTCGGTGCCGTTGTAGGTTTTAAGGCCAGCGCTGATCAACAGACGAGCGCGTCGATCTTCGCCTTTATCGCGGCAACCCTGGTTTCCCTGCTGGTTTGCTGGAAGATGGGCGATGTCCTGGTGGATATCTGCAAGATCCCCGAACTCCGCAACCGCATCCTGGTAACCCTCGGTTTACTGGCGATTTTTCGTTTCGGTTTCTGGGTCTATCTTCCAGGTATCAATATCACGCAGTTCAAGTCCCTTCTCGCAGATGACGAGGGTCCTCTGAATTGGCTGACGATGACCAGCAAGTTGACCGGCGGATCCTTTACGCCGGTACTTTTTTCCCTGGGCATTATGCCCTACATCTCGGCATCGATTATTTTCTCCCTGCTGGTGAAGGTCTTCCCTGCCCTCGAGGCTCTCTCCAAGGAGGGAGAGGCCGGCCGCAGGCAGATCAGCCGCTACACCCGTTACGCCACAGTGGTTCTCTGCCTGGTGCAGGCAATGTTCCTGGTCTGGAACTGGAAGAACCCGTCGGCAGCCTCCGGAGAGACGATCACCCTGAATCCAGGGTTCTGGATTTGCTCACTGCAGCTTATCTGCCTCACTGCCGGCAGTCTCTTTGTCATGTGGCTTGGGGAGAAGATTACGGAATACGGCATCGGAAACGGTACCTCTCTCCTGATCATGGCCGGTATTATCGCAGACGTTCCCGCCGCGATTGCTGAGTTGATCAGGCGGGTCTTCCTTGCGACCCCGGACGATCGTCCCTTCGAGGTGACCTACTGCCTGCTGATTATCGCCATGTTTGTGGCGATTGTCGCGGCTGTTGTTTTCATTACCAAGGGGCAGCGGCGGATTCCGATTCAACAGCAGAGGGCTGTCAAAGGGCGCAGGGTCTATGGAGGACAGCGTCAGTACATGCCTGTGAAGGTCAACGCCGCGGGTGTCCTGCCGGTCATCTTCGCTTCTTCACTGCTGATGATCCCGACCCTCTTTCTCGGTTCTGTCGCCTACGGGGGAGACAACTGGTTTTTCGGGCTCCTGCAGTTCCTCGATACGGCTTTCGCCAACAATGGCTTTTTGTATATCTTCTGCTTCATCGGGATGATCGTGTTCTTTACGTATTTCTGGACAAGCCTTTACTACAATCCTGTCGAGATTGCCGGGAACATGAAAGAGTACGGAAGCTTCATCCCCGGCATCCGGCCCGGAAGGCGTACGGCTGAATATCTCGAGAAGATTTTCAAGAGGATCACCCTCGCTGGAGCGGCTTTCCTGTGCGTGATCGCGCTGGTTCCAAACGTGATCATGGGTAATGTTCCCGGAATGAGCTTTCTCGTTAGCCAATTCCTCGGCGGAACGAGCATCCTGATCGTCGTCGGGGTGAGCCTGGATTTCGTGGAAAAAATTGAGTCCCAGCTGCTTGTGAGACAATACGAGGGCTTCATGCGGAGCGGTGATACACCTCGCGGCGGCGGCGGCGGCGGCCCGAAAAAAACGGTACCGGCGGAGTAAGAGGACTTGCTGTCCTTGTGTTCTCCCTGGCGAAGGAATGATCTCTTATAAGACTCCTCAAGAGATCGAGAAGATGCAGGCTGCAGGAGAGTTGGTGGCCCGGGCGCATCGAATGGTGCGTGAGTCCATCAGGCCCGGCCTGTCGACCTACGATCTCGACATATTCATCCGGGATTATGTTTTGCAGGCCGGTGGCCAGCTGCTGGTCTACAAGTACAGGGGCTTTCCGGCCAATTCCTGCATTTCGATCAATGAAGAGGTGGTGCACGGTATCCCGCGCAAGCGTCGCAAGCTGGAGGATGGGGACGTTGTCAGCGTAGATATCGGGGTCAAGCTCAAAGGCTTCTGTGGCGATTCAGCCTGGAGCTACAGGGTTGGAGAGGTCAGCGAGGAAGCCGATTCCCTGCTGAAGGCGGGGGAGGAGGCTTTGTCGCGGGGAATCGCGGCGACCCTGTCAGGAGGCAAGATATCTGACATAGGCCGCGCAATTCAGACCTATGTGGAGGGAGAAGGCTACCATGTGGTGAAAAAATATGTTGGGCATGGAGTCGGCGCCGAATTGCATGAAGATCCCCAGGTTCCGAATTATGTGGATCGGAATATTCTTCGTCATGATCCCGATTTACAGGATGGCCTGGTCCTGGCGATTGAGCCCATGGTGAACCTCGGCACAGAAGACACCAGGGTGTTGAATGACGGCTGGACGGTTGTTACAACAGACAGAAGCTTGTCAGTTCATTTTGAACATACGGTCGCCGTGACCCCTGAAGGACCGAAAATACTGACTTGTTGCTGAAAATCCGTATAAATGCGTGGTTCTTCAAAAGAATCCGGATTTTTTCTTTGTAAATTTTTCGGTAAGTCATCTATACTCTTCGACTTGGAAAAATTTTTAAAAATTGGTCTAAGTGCTTGCTGCCTAATGATTTGTTGTTTGGGTGGATAAAAGCAGGGAAAGCGTCGAGCCATGAAGGTCAAGGTCTCTGTAAAACGGTTGTGCGAGAGCTGCAAGATCATCCGTCGCAAGGGTGTTGTGCGCGTCATCTGCACGAATCCCCGGCATAAACAACGGCAGGTTTGAAGTTTTTCCAGGAGGCGGATTCTGGCGTTTTTCTCCAGGTGGTTAGCTCGATACGGTTGGTAAAGCGGATCGGGCGGCAACGGGTAACTGGTTTAAATACAAGAGTATAAGAGGGTTCTATGCCGCGGATTTCGGGAGTTGATATTCCAGCCGACAAGCAAATCGGCATTTCATTGACCTACATTAAAGGCATTGGTCGCACCCTGGCTGGTGACTTGCTCAATAAGGTTGGGATTGGCCATACAGTGAAGGCCAGGGATCTGACCGAGGAAGAACTCAGTAGAATTGCCTCTACGCTTGAGGACGAGTATGTCATCGAGGGGCGGCTTCGCCGTGAGCTTCAGCAGAACATCACGCGATTGAAAGAGATCAATAGTTACCGTGGAATGCGTCATAAAAAGGGTCTTCCGGTTCGTGGCCAGAGGACCAAGACAAATTCCCGTACGAGGAAGGGGCCGCGAAAAGTTGTCGCGACCAAAAAGAGTGTAAAGCAGATGTAATTCTGCAGGTATTTCCCCGCCGCCTCTTGGCTGCGGATTCGATGTTTAACGGTGAGAAATGGCAAAGAAGAAAGTCAGGAAGAACGTCGTTAAGGGGATCGTCCACATCAAGGCGACCTTTAATAATACGTTCGTGACGATTACCGACAAGAACGGGCAGACCCTGGCCTGGCAGACGGGCGGCTCCATGGGCTACAAAGGTAGCCGGAAGAGTACTCCCTTTGCCGCTCAGCGAGCAGCTGAGCAATGTGCCGTTGCGGTCAAGAAGATGGGGATGAAAGAGGTCGATCTCCGCGTCAGGGGGCCAGGTTCAGGGCGAGAGTCCGCTATCCGGGCCATCCAGGCGGCCGGTCTCGACATCAAGATGATAGAGGATGTCACCCCGCTTCCGCACAATGGTTGTCGTCCGAAGAAAAGGCGGCGTGTCTGAAGGCTTTTGATTTCCTGTGGAGCCCGGGGCGCTGCAGGAAGGATTTTTCCACGGAATTAAATGACCGGGTGCTTGGTTGGAAAGTTTGATGATCTGCTTTCTGACGAGAAGATCCCGGGAGGAGTTTAGATGCGTATAAGGTGGCGAGACTTCGAGATTCCCAATTCAGTCATCTGCGAAGATGAATCTCGGAAATCCACTTACGGTAAGTTTTACGTCGAGCCTTTTGAACGTGGGTTCGGGATTACCGTTGGCAACAGCCTCAGAAGAATTCTTCTTTCATCGCTTGAAGGAGCTGCGCTCGTTTACGCGAAGATCGAAGGTGTCCAGCACGAATTCACCAGCATGACGGGTGTTTACGAAGACGTTACCGATGTTGTGCTCAATCTCAAGAACGTGCTCATGCTGATTGAGGGCGATGCTGATGATGTGGAACTTAAGATCCGTGTCGACAAGGCCGGAGATGTAACTGCGGGTGACATTGAACATGGACCCGAGGTGACCATTGTCAATCCTGACCTTCACATTGCCAAGCTCACCCAGGATATCCCTTTTAATATCGACCTCAGGGCACGCAAGGGACGTGGTTATGCTACCGCTCCTGAAAATCGTGATGGTGACAATGAGATCGGGGTTATCTGGATGGATTCCTCTTTCTCTCCCGTCAGCCGGGTTCGTTATAAAACGGAGAACACCAGGGTTGGTCAACTGACCAATTACGATCGCCTGGTTCTTGAGATCTGGACCAACGGCGCCCTGAAGCCTGAGATGGCTCTTGTGGAGGCGTCGAAGATTCTCCGCAAGCATCTCAACCCGTTCATCCAGTATTCGAATATCGGTGCCGTGGTGCAGCCTGAGGAACAGGTTGTGGCGGAGGAGACGGCTGAGTCTCCCGATCTCGATGAGCTTCGCAAGAAGCTGGAGATGCCGATCAGCGCTCTGGCCCTGGGTGTCAGAGCCTACAATTGCCTCGATGGCGAGTCGATTCGAACGGTAGGCCAACTGGTCGCCTGGAAAGAGCCCGATTTGCTCAGAGTGAGAAACTTCGGTCAGACTACGCTCGACGAGATCAAGTCGAAGCTGGTTGAAATCGGACTCGACCTGGGTATGGAGGTTCCGGCTTCTATTTCCGTCGAGCCGGCAGGTATGCATATTTCAGCTGCCATACCTCAGGATCCCATGGTTGAGTACCATGAGCCGATTTCTGAGGAACCGCAGGTTCCTGCTCCCGATTTGGAGGAGCCGGTCCCCGGTCCCGCGGATGCAGGCGATTCCGATGCGGAAGCCAGCGTTGATAGCAGTGCAGGGACGATCTAATGAGGCATCGTAAGAGCAATAAGAGACTCGGGCGCAGTACAGCCCATCGCCTCGCGTTGAGGCGTAACCTGGCTCGTAGCCTGTTTCTCTCTTATAACGAGAGCAAGTACATCCTGACTACGGTCGAGAAGGCCAAGTTCGTGAAGCCGTTCGCTGAAAAGCTGATTACGCTGGCCAAGGACAAGACGCTTCACAACTATCGGCGGGGGCTGAAGCTCCTTGGAGATGAAGATGCCGTCAAGACTTTGTTTGACGACATCGGGCCGGCCTATCGGGAGCGCCCCGGCGGCTATACCAGGATCGTACGTACAGCTAAGAAGCGACTGGGTGACAAAGCCAGTATGGCCCTGTTCGGATTTGTTCTCGATCGGCCGGCTGAGACCGTAGCGGTAGCTGACTCGGCAGAGGAATAATCATTCGGCCGGGTTCCGGTTGTGGTCGGATGGTCCCGCTGAAATAAGGTGGTTCCCGGGTCTCGCAAGCGGCTCGCGTGCGCGCATAGAGAAGCTCCTCCGCCTTCCAATGGGTTCGAGAGCCTCCCGTCAGCCCGAAAGCCCGAGAAAGCCTGCCGGGCTGTTTTGCGCGATGAACGCGTCTCTCCCGGAGCGCGTGTTCGCAGCCATTCGCCGGCCTTACGGCCTTGCTGCGCCCGCAGGGCGACAGGGACATCCTTGCGCCCTCCCTTTCTTTTTGCCCGCCTTGTGGACAGCGAGGGGGGGAGGCCTGAGAATAAGAGGGTTCAAAGGGCTTACTTGTCCTTTGCCTCGGCCATTGAGGGTGACCTGGCTGTCTGAGGAGAAGAGAAGTGCATAAAATCTGTCTGGGCCTGTTCGCATTGCTGGTATTTTCTGCTGTTCAGGGATGCGGGCATCTACCGATGCGTGAAGGAACTGAGGGCGTTTCGGATCGTCCTGCTCCGGCGGTTGGAGGGGCACTCGATGTGTTGCGGCCGGTTTATCCGCCAGGTCCGATGACCGTGGAGGCCCTGGAGGGAACCTCGTCGTGGCAGCGAAACAGATTTGGCTTCCAGGTCTATTGTGACCAGGCCGGTGACTTCAGGGGCATTAGCGGAGAATACTACAGATCCTTGCGCAGCAAAGGGGCCATTGCGCGTCCCTTGATCGCGGTCGCTCCAATCCTGGGAGGGGAAGGAGAGGATTATCTCGTCGCTCGCTTTATTGCGCGGGAGTGTTGTCGATGGGGGTTTTCAGCTTATTTTCTCTACCAGGAGCGATCCATATTGTCTCCTTCGAGGGATGCGCTTGGGCTCGAGGCGCGAATGCGCCGGGCGGTGAGAGACAATATCAGCGCCCTGGATGCTTTTTCAACTCTCGATGAGATCGATTCTGAACGAATGGGATCCTTCGGCGTCAGCCTTGGCGCGATCGGGAATATTGTCTTCATTGCTGCCGAACCGCGATTGAAGGTCAACGTGCTCTGTCTTGGCGGGTTGGATCTAGGTACGATCATCAAGGAGTCGAGGGAGAAGATGGTATTGCGATACCGTTCAACTCGAAAGGAGAGGGAGGGAATGTCACCTGGCGAGCTCGAACTCGAATTCCAGCAGTATTTATTCTCAAACCCCGAGAGATTGGCTGCGAGTATCTCCCCGGGAGAGGTGTTGCTTTTCCTGGCGGTCTACGATGAGGTGGTTCCCTACACTGAAGGGCTGGATCTTCGCCGGATGTTAGGGGGGCCGGAGGCTTATCTGTTGCCTTTGGGCCATTACACAGCCTTTGTAGCCGCTCCCTGGATTACTTCAACTGCTCTCGAGTGGGTGTCTACAGGCTTAGGCAAGCTCCGACACCCGGCAGCAACCCGGAAGAAATGACCTAAGTGATTGTCATTCAGTCAGGTAGGTAATCCGTTCGAATTGGCTTAGATCTTCACTTTACGGGCTGTAAAATTGGTTCTGCGGATTCGATTCGTGTTTGATTGACTTGTTTTCGGGGTGCCCAGGTACTCCGAATCATCAATCGCCTGAGAATCCCGGGAGAGTAAAACCAATAAAGGGGTTCTTTCTCAGGTAGAGAAAAAAACTGGTCTGGTCGGCCCCGTTTCTTTTCCACTGCAGGCACGAGCTTCGGTGGAAGGGATCTGGATGGTCTCAAACGAGCCTCAGTTAGGGTTCTATTTCTTTTTTGAACTGCGATTGACTAGCCCAGTTTGTGGAAGTATCATCGGTTCCTTAAGTTTGGGATTAGGATCTGTTAGCCTTCTGCGGCGCATAAAGTTAACGAGGAAAACGCGTCGCGGAAAAATCGTGCTGGTCATTCCAGCGTGAAGACATGTTGCTGCTTAGACTTTCATGATTTTGAGAGTTTCTTGTTGAGGTGCATGGGTAATGAGGCCTGGCTCTTGACAACAATCCAAACCGGCAATTTGACTTGATTCACCTTGGATCTGATTCAGCAGAGTTTTTTGAATCACTCACCAAATTCAAACCAATCTTTGTGTCTCCCGAGGGGGGGACTGTTTTTCAGTTGTCTAACAACTCCGATTCTGTAGTGAGTTGATTGTCTTTTCCCGGCTCACGATGAGTTTCGGAGATTACGGGTTAAATCAGTAGGTGTTAGTCTGAAATGCCTCTAGGAGGAAAAATGAAACGAAAGTTATTGGGTTTCCTGCCAGTGATTTGCGCTTTGGTTTGCACGAGTACCGTGTATGGCCAGTCCATGTCGCTTGGCGATGCCACCGGAGAGTTTGGTACGGTAGTTGATGTTTCCCTGAGCCTCGGCTCGGACAATGATGTCCAGGGACTCGTCGCTGCATTTGATTGGGATGACAGCGACGGATCAGGTGTAGACCTGGTTCCTTCAGCCGCCCTGGCTGATGCGGATGTCGTTCAGACTCGGATCGAGTCAGGTTATGGCGTGATGGGTGTCGTCGTTGACACCGATGGCGCCGGCCCCGTGGCGATCCCCGCCGGCGACAGTGTTGTCGCTACTCTGAAGATTCAGTGCGGAGATGGCCCGGCTGCTTCCACCACCGCCGTCAACTTTCAGGACGGTTCTTATGCCACCGTCGATGGTGGGCCGGCCCTGGACAACATCATTGTTGTCGATGGCCAGTCGGTAGGAGCGGACGATGGCCTCGGCCTCAATTCCGGTTCCTTCAGTTGTACGCCTCCGCCGCAGCGAATGAGTGTTCGCAACGGCGGCAACATGGGTGACAGCCTTGAAGGCTCCGCCCGCGTCCTTCTCAGCGCCCACAGCGCAGTCGAAGGTTTCGTCACTGCCGTCTGTCATGGCAATGGCATCACCCTTGACTCGATCAGTGTTGGCTCTGACGCTGCCGCTGCTGACTTCTCGACTGAAGAGGTGAGCGAGGCCGGCGGCGCCCTGGGCGTGGTTATGGATCTTGAAGATCCTGTTGCCAATCCTCCCGTGATTGGGCCTGGCGATGGTCTTCATATCGCTACCTACAACTACACCTGTAACAACAACAGCAATATGACCGTTCCGCTGACTCTTTGTGACGGTGTTCTTGGTGATCCCGCCAAGGATAACCTGATCGTGCAGGGTGGTCTCTCGATCGGCGCAGCTGACGGTCTCATTCTCGAGAATGGCACCTTTACCTGTAGTGAGATCGTGATTGTCATTCCGCAGGAGAACTGTAACAACGGTGTGGATGACGATGAGGATGGCCTTGTGGATGCCGACGATCCTAATTGCGCGACAACGTTCCTTTGCCAGGCTCGCGGCGGCGGTGAGATCAGTGCCGGCTATGGCGGCTCGGTCGAGGTTTGCTTCGCGATCTTCAACCCCGAAGACAATGCCGTTGGTATTGGTCAGCCTGACCACCTGCAAGGTTTTTCGATGGCGGTGACCTTTGATTCGGTCCTGACAGCCAGCGAGAACCTTGACACCAGTGGCACGATCCTCGAGGCTCTTGGCGCTGAGTTCGTCAATATGCAGGTCGACAATGACGACAACGACGGTGATGGCCGCGAGCTTATCATCGGTGTTCTGGTCGACGCCCTGCCTCCTTTTGACGGAGCCTCGATCCCGCCCCTGTCGACGTCGCAGCCCATGGGTTATGTCACCTTCGATGTCGAAGATGACTCGGCTCTTTGTGGAACCAGTGTCGATATCAGCTTCACTGACGGTATCAATGGCGTCGGCCGAGTGCCGATCAGGAACCTTGTCTCGGCAGAGAACCAGTCGCGCAGTCCTTCCCTGGAGTCCTGCAGCGTCGGTATCTTTGGAGACGAGTTCTTCTTCCGCGGCGACTGTAACTTCTCCCTCATGGGGACGACTGCTGTCGACATTGCGGATGCCGCCTCTGTGATCGCCTATCTCTTCCTGCCCGGTGCCTTGCAGTTCCAGCCCGGCTGTCTCGACGCATGTGATGCGAACGATGATGGTCGTGTGGACCTGGCGGATTCGGTAGGGATTCTGATGTATCTCTTCCAGGACGGCATGCAGCCGCCCGCTCCTGGTCCCGGTTGGGACAAGGCCTCGCAGGCCGGTACGCCTGCTGGCAGAGATCCGACAGAAGACAGTCTCGACTGTGCTCTCGGAGCCAGTTGTGACATTGTCGCTGGCCAGTAATCTGTTTCCGGGAAGGCTCTACCCGTCGGCTTCGGCCGACGGGTAGAGCCGGCTCCCGGCTTATATTTCGCAGAGGGACGAGACTTGCTGAGGTTTTCGGAGTTCTGCCTGGATCGTGGGGCTGAGCTGGTTTCCCGGGGGGGATACGCCAGCGGGAAAAGAAGAATACGAAATAACGAATTCCCCGGACCGTAAAGAAAAGAGTGTCCGCTCGAGCCTGGGGGCTGAAGCGCGAATTAAGGCGGAAACTCATCTGTCGGAAACAAAGACCAATCGACGGGCTGTTTTGCCCGAGTTAATTGAAAGTGAATAGGAGAACATGATGGGTAGGATC
Source organism: Planctomycetota bacterium (assembly GCA_965659285.1). GTDB lineage: Bacteria > Planctomycetota > UBA8108 > UBA8108 > UBA8108 > UBA8108. The sequence continues at coordinate 18,425 of CBFHWB010000039.1, forward strand.
TCAACCACCCTGGTCGCTGGATTCCTCTGTCTCTGTTGGACAGCGGCTTTAGAGGCTCAAGGTAGCTTTAGCTATGGTTTTGAGGATGCGCCTGCAAGCATCCAGGCGGAAGCGGGATCAACGGTACCTTTCCAGGTTAAGTTGATTCTCGGTTCCAGCGGACTTGACGGTGCCACGGGTCCCCAGGGCTGGTCTCTGGGTGTAGCCAATGATGGAGTTAATGTTTCAGCTGTGACCACCGCGGGTTCGGCTGCAGCTGATGTCGCCGACGGAGGCCTTCGAAATACCGGTTTTGAGGTTTTTGAGATTATCAATCCTGACAACAATGGTGGCCAGCAGGGTCTCGTCCAGGCCCTGGTGCTCTCTTTTGTCATGCCGATCACCTTACCTCCGAATACTGATCAGATTGTTGGTCTCGTCGATTACGAGGCTACTGTAGGAGCCGAGGCCTCTACTGGAACGGTCGAGTATCGCAATGGCCTGGTTGGCTCGGGCCAGCCGGTGAACAACGATGTCACCTTTGAGGGTCAGACGGCTACGCCGACCCTGGCCGCGCTTACTATCAACATTGAGCCGCCTCCACCGCCGGAGGCTGACTGTGAAGATGGCGAGGACAACGATGGAGATGGTGCCGCTGATTGCGACGACTCCGATTGCGCCGACGCAGCGGTTTGTGCCGGTGGTACGGATCTCAAGCTTGGTACCCCGGACAATCCGGATGCCTCCGAGATCGCTCTCTGTTCCTCAGAGGGTGGTGGAGAGGCGCTGGTGACTGCCTATATCGGCCCGAATGATCCCAACGATCCCCCGAACGCGGGTGCCCAGGGTTGGTCACTCGGAATCGAGCACAACCCCGCCGAGCTCACGATCACCAACGACACCTACCCGACAACCTCGGGAACGGTTGCCGGTGATGTGAACGACGGCGGGATCAGGAGTACCGGATTTGAGAAGACCGAGATTATCGATCCGGGAAGGAACGATGGTCGTGCCGGGCTTGTTTCAGCCGTGGTGCTCTCGTTTACCATGCCGATCGTTCTCGATGCCACCCAGGATCAGTCCATACTCAGGGCGCGCTACGTCGTAGCCGAAGGCGCCGGGGGAGAGGGCTTCTCCTCGGAGATTAACTTTACCGATGGCCTGATCGGCGCCGGCCAGCCGGTTGATACCGTGCTGACGGTCCAGGGCCAGACGGTGGCTCCCCGCCAGATTAGCGGGATCACGGTTGTCCATAGCGAAGACGCCTGTTCGCCCCCGAGCGCCGTGTTTGTGCGCGCCGATGCGAACAATGATGACAAGGTTGATATTGCTGATCCGATCTATACGATCAACTGGCTCATTCGCAATGGCCCGACCCCGGCCTGTATCGCCTCTGCGGATTCAAATGACGACGGCAAAACCGATATTTCGGATGCGCTGTTTACGATCGCGTACAGGTTCATGGCTGGTCCCGTACCGGCGGCTCCTTTTCCCTCCTGTGGAGAAGATGCTACGCCGGATGGATTGGCTTGCGAGAGTTCTTCCTGTCCATAAAATCGGGTTAAGTTAGGGTTGCCTGGGCGGCATCTTCGAGAGATGCCGCCCATTTTTTTTGTATCGAGCCGGGGCAGGAAGAGCTCTTTAAAGAAAAAATAATAGAACTTCCATCGGGGGGGGCAGGCGGTACACTCGATGACTCAGGTTTTTGAAAGGATGGGTCGGTTTGCCCATGGTGTCTTTTCTCTGATCTGGGTTCTCAGGCTTCGAGAGAGTTTGGACTCGAGCCATTTAGTCGTGCTTCGGTTCGCAGAGCCCTGTTAAGGAGTGGTTTGGAACTTCCTTGCTGTGCCAGGTGAGCCGGTTTTATCGTGAGCCCCCTTGCTCTGTGCATGGGCGGGGTGTTCGCCTCCGTCTTTCAGGCGGAGAGTAAGAGATGGCTTATGCTTCCAGGAAGTCCTGGTTTCCTATTGCCGTAACTGTGACTGTAGCTGTTGATTCGCCGGCTGAGACTATATATGGGCTCACCTGGTGGTTCACTTCAATTAACGATTAAGGTCAATGCGGCCCCGAGGGGGGAGATCTGTCTTGATAGATCGGCGGTCGCCGCAGGGGCTTTTTGATTACTGACAACATGGAGGAGAATGATATGAAATATCTTCTCGGAAGCTGTTTCGGTTTCTTGACGGCATTCTGCCTGGCAGGTGTGGTCAATGCCGGGGATTGTGCGGATGCGTCGCTGAGCATCGCGATTGTCGACGAGGCCATTGTCGAGTCCGCTGACATCAGCGCTCTTGATGGTATTGACGCGCCTAAGCTTTCAACGGTCTATGCCGCTGAGGGTGATATCGGTACCGCTACTGTACATGCCGCGATTGTTTCCAATGGCATCGCTGCCGGCGGTGTCCAGGGCTGGTCACTTTCCGCCCTGGTTACCGGAGGAATTCCCACCGGTGCGAATCTTGATGGAACCTCTGGCGCTGATGTCAGCCAGGGTGGACTGCGCAGCGTCGGTTTTGAAAAGACCGAGGTCGTGGATCCTGATCGCAACGAAGGAGCTCTAGGCGCGGTAAGCGCCGTGGTGCTCTCCTTCACCATGCCGGTGACCTTGAGCGGTTCTGGAACCGCTGGCGTCTTGAATATCGAGATCGCCACATCGGAACCCCTGGGCGCCGAGCCCCAGGAGGTACGGGTTGCGTGGCAGGACGGCCTTGTTGGCGCTGGCCAGCCGGTCGCGAATGTAGCCACCGTCAGCGGCGCCACGGCTGATTTCTGTACGTGCCAGGCCGCGGATGTCGTTTTTGAGAGGGTTGTCTATCCTTCCTTCCTGCGCTGTGATCCGAATGATGATGGCCAGTCCGACATCGCTGACGCGATTTTCATTGTTAACAGTCTCTTCCGCGGCGGGGCGGTGGCAACGTGCCTTGCCAGCGTCGATTGTAATGGAGACGGACTGAATGACGTTTCCGACGCGCTCTACAATATCGCCTTCAGATTCTCCGGAGGCCCGGCGCCAAGTGCCCCGTATCCCTCCTGTGGAGAGGCTGGTGATGTTGATTGCGAGTCGTCGATTTGTAATTAGGTGAGTGAAATCTGAGCCGGGCTTGAATTGCCGTCAGGTTTCAAGCCTGGAACATACTGAATTTGAAGAGACGGGCCTGGTGAGCTGAAAGCTTCCGGGTCCGTCTCTTTTTGATGTTAGTGGAGAGTTAAGTATTTCACCTGGGGGCTCTCATCGGGTAGTCCAGAGAGCTTTTCTTCAAAACTGGTTTCTTTTATTAAATGCTAGTATCTCAGGGTGTGATCAAGGGATAGAATTGCCTTCGCATAGTGTTATCAGACCAGTGTGTTCTCTTCAGGGTCATGAAAGAGGGCGGCTGGTTTTAAATAGAAATTGTGATCCGTGTCGTGAGACGACGACTTGTTCCGACTCTTGGGATTTCAGATAGCTGCATCCGGAAATTCAACATTCCGGTTGGCATGATGTTGATTCCGGAGAACGAGGGGATCGTGTTTAGTTTCGGGAGGAAAAAATGAGAAGTCTGGTTTTCCGTGGCGTAATCCTCACAGGATTACTTGTACTTGGAGCCGGCACCGCTTTTGCGCAGCCGACTTTCGATCTTGCAATCGCCGGCGGCGGAGATGTTGCCGGCAATCCTGGTTCGGCTCATTCCCTCGAGTTGACCTGCACCATGTCCCAGGGAGGGGATGCGGATGGAGGAGCCCAGGGGTGGTCGATCAGCCTGGCGGCTGAAGGTTGTGTCGCGATCACTGGAATTACGACGGATGGAACGGTTGCGGCCGATGTCTCACAGGGTGGGCTTCGCAATACCGGTTTTGAAAAGAGCGAAACGACGACCGAGGCTGGAGCGGGATCTCCCTGCGATGGTCTTGAAGGCGCCGTGAGCGCCGTGGTGCTGTCTTTTGTGCAGCCGATCACCTTGCCCTCCGATTCCGTCAACGAGATCGCCAAGGTCGCGGTTGAGGCGACGATCCCTGATGAGGGTGGCGCGGGCACCGTGTCTTATTCCGATGGGTGCAAAGGCGCCGGACAGCCGGTCGAGAATACGGTCACCTGGAATGGCCAGACGGTCGATCCGTCCTTCTCTCCGGCAACCATCAACTGCATTGCCGCGGTTACCTGCGAGGGTGCGAGTCCTAACCTGATCTTCCAGGCCGAGAGCATCGGCCAGGCTGCTGAGTTGAACGCCGGTATGCTGTCAGGGTCAGTCGATGATGATGCTTCCCTCTCGGTTGAGGTTCCTACCGGAGGGACTGGGGCGGTCGACGTTTTTGCCGCGATTGTCAGTAACAACACGGGCGGCGACGGGGTGCAGGGCTGGTCGCTCTCAGCTGCCGTCAACGGCGGCGTGAACGTCGTCGGCGCTACGACCGATGGCACATCCTCTGCAGATGTCAGCCAGGGCGGACTGCGCAACACCGGCTTTGAGAAGACCGAGGTGGTCAATCCGGACGACAACGGAGGCCAGCAGGGTGCGGTAAGCGCCGTGGTGCTCTCCTTTACCATGCCGGTCACCCTGGATGTTGTCGGTACGGCGACCGTGCTCGCGCTCTCGCTCGAATCGGCTTCGGAGCAGGGGGCTGACGCGATTACAGGCAGCATCTCCTGGGACGACGGGCTGGTTGGAGCCGGCCAGCCGGTGGCCAACGTCGCCACTGTTGGCGGCAGCTCCGCCGATTTCTGTGCCCGCCAGGTTCTGAATGTTTCGTTCACTGAGATTGAAGATCTCAGGAACTCTTTCCTTCGCGGTGACGTCAACAGCGATGGCAAGATGGACATTGCTGATCCTATCAATGTGGTCAACTATCTCTTTCGAAATGGTCCTGAGCCCTCTTGTGAAGATGCGGCGGACGCAAACGATGACTCCAATGTCGACGTTACCGACGTCATGTTGATGATCAACCATCAGTTCCGTGCCGGTGAGGCACCTTCGGCTCCTTTCCCCGCCTGCGGCAGGGATGGCGACTCGATTATGGATGATGATGGTCTTGGCTGTGACAGCGATACGCAGGGCTGTTCCTGACCCATATCGCTGCTAAATGAAGAGTATGAAATCCCCGTGGCAGAATTGCTTCAGTCACGGGGATTTTTCTAATTTTCGGTCTGTTCCGGGTGGTATTCCAGGTTGCTGAAAAAGCAGCTGTTCTAGCGCCTGGGGGCGACCCAGAGCTCTCCAGAAGGCTTCTACAGCGTCCAAGGTGCTATTCAGGGGGAAAAGGGCAAGTATTTGAAGAATTGCCTCTGTCCCGAATAACGGCCTCCTGACGGCGCATAATACCTTACAAAGACCTGATCTTGCTGTTTTTGCCTGAAATCAACCGTTTGAAGCCATTTTTCTATCTCGGATCGGCTCCTTTATTTACCTGCGTTGACAGTCTTCTGGGTGAGCCATATAATCGTGACTGGTCTCATTTTTTTGTGTCTGGATGAACCGCCTTCCGTAAGTTCTGCCTTTGTTGATGATTGCTTTTTGCTGGTGAAAAACAGCTGAGCTAAGGGCAGCGGAGCGGAGGAAAGCCAGTCCGGTTGACCGGCAACTGGCTGAATTATTGAAGAGATTGGCGCCTGATCTCAGGTGAAGCCGCCGCCTGGTACGGATTGGCGGAAGCGGCTGAGAGCAGCGGCGCCATTACTGGAAAACCAAGTTTATTAGCGGTAAAGCCTGCCCCGAGTGGAGGCTTCTATTGCATTGTTTTTATTGTCGCATTTTCAATGCGCAAGGAGAGTGAAATGCAGGCCTTGAATACATTATGGCGGTCCTGGGTCGTTCTGACCGTCATGGTCCTGTCTCCCGTTCTTTTCGGGCAGGCCGGGGATTTTGACCTCGAGATCCGACTCGACAGGGGGGAAGGGGGAGCCTACGGGCCGGGCGATACGGTCACGGCCACTCCCGGAGTCGTTTCGCGGGCGGGTGGAACGCAGGGCTGGTCCTTTGGTGTCCGCCACGATCCGGCTGTTTTGCAGGCCGAGAGCGTCACCATGAAGGGGTCTGATGCTGAGGCGGCGCTCGTCGCTCCCAGCTTTACTCTCACCGAGATTATCGAATCAGATGATGGAATTCGAATCGGCATTATCCAGGGTGTCGTACTCTCCTTTATCGAACCGGCCGAGGTTCCGGTGTCGGATTTCTTCAGCTTCTTCTTCGCCAACTACACCGTGCTCGGATGCGCCGAAGGCGTTGAAGGGCTGGCGACAGAAATCAACTTTGTCTCCGATCTTTCACAGCCCGGCCGCGTTCCTGTTGAGATCAACCTGACCATCGATGGGCAGGCGATTCTTCCCGACCAGATAACGGGTGCCGGCGTTAACGTTGCCTGCGCCATTCCGCCCGTTGAGGACGACGTCTCCCTGGGTCTCTCCTTCAGTTCCAAGGAGCCATGCGTGTTGCCGGCTAATCGAGAGGACACGCTCGATGTCGAGGTCGAGGTATCTAACCTGAGCAAAGAAAATCCCGTCGACCTGCAGGGCTGGTCCTATTCCGTGAGAGTCGATCACGAGCTTGTCGAATGTATCGCGGTCACTCCCGGGCCGGCTGTCGCCGCCCTGAACGGCGGCGATGGGCCTGAGTTCCTGAACTACAAGCTCGATGATCGGGATGTAGATGGGACGATCACCGGCATCAGTGTCGGGGCCGTCGTGCAACTGGGCGCTCCGGGTACAGAGGTTCTCAGCCTTGACCCCCTGTCTGCCGTCCATCTCGATTCTATTACGTTGAGATCACTGGTCTCGCTTGTTGGAGACGATTCGAGAGAGGTGGAACTCAGCTTTGTAGATACCACCCTTGGCGAAGATCGGCCGCTGGAGATCCTGTTCGTCGTTAACGGTGACGGGGCAGTTCCTGAGTTCGTTGAAGAAACAAAGACCGTGGTCCTCCAGGGTATCCCAGTCGCTCTCGACCCGACATTCATTCGTGGAGATGCCAACAACGATGCCCATGTGGATATCGCCGATGGAATCTGGATCGTTCAGATGTTGTTCTACAACGGTGAGATGACAGCCTGTCTTCCGGCTGCGGATGCCAACAATGATGGGGCGTTGTCCATCTCCGATGCGCTGTACATTATCAACTACAGGCTGCAGCCAGGTTCCACGAATTTCGCACTCTACGCTCCGCCCGATGGGCCCTACCCCGATTGCGGGACCGTAGAAGGTCTCGGAATTGATGATTGCGAGCCTGGGTCACATGTATGCTTCCCCGCTAACTGAAGATTGTCCGTAATAAGGCGACTCCTTCGAGGCTACCCAGCGCCTGGATGGGGACTCAGACTAAAAATTATCGCCATAGGGACAGATTTCCGAGATAGCGGATATATCCCGTAAACCATTAAATAAAATGGTCTTATGGATATGGTTGTGGGTGAAAAGTTGAATTCTCCCTGTTCAGGCCTTAACATTGAACGTATCCCCGTAACATACCTTGTCCGCGATTCCAGCGGGCAGAATGGTTCTGAATTATACGGCAGTTGATGAGGGGGAATTTCAGTTTCGCAAGCTGCGGACCTCCAGTTGAGGAGAATCCGGGTCTCTGAGGCGGCCTGAAATTTCCCGAGTTGAATAAAAGTTCCCGTGGGCTACCTGGAGAAATCCGGTAGAGGGGTACTTAATGAGTTTTGGCAGGATGCCGGATGTTCCTCCTGTGATACGATCTTCTTTCCGGATCTTCCTGGCATCTGACTGGTTTCCACCCCCAGAGAAGTGATCATGCTAAGAGAGTCTTCCCTCCCCGTTTTTCCGCGTTTCGTTCGCCTGCTGAGTCTCCTGGTGCTTCCGGCCCTGGCGGTTCTGCCTGCCTGTAAATACGATTCCGCGGATGTTGAATGGACCATTCCTGCCCGCGGTGACAGCGAAATCCTGGCTCAGCCGGTCATAGCTGTCCGGCTCACCAATACGATGACCGCGTCCGACATCATGAATACAGAGTCGGGGATGATTACCGTGACCGGTGACCAGACCAGCGGTGAATACAGCGGCACGATTGTAGCCGCCAATGAACAGGATGTTTTCAGCGGCCAGACGATCGCAGAGTTCCAGGCTGGAATCAACCAGCCGCCCGAACTGATCGATCCCCTGGATCCTGAGGCGGGAGTAGAGGAGCCGGCGGGGGACAATACCCTGGTGTTCCTGCTCAGCCCGCTTGAGCAGTTCAAGCCTGGTGAACGGATTACAGTGAAGGTGTCTGAAAACGTTACCGTGCTCAATGTTCCCTTTTCAGAGCCCTATGTTTTCAGCTTTACCGTTGAAGGCGGAGAGGCCCGCTCGGAGGGAGAACTTTTTGTGCGTGAAGCCATCCCGCTGCAGTTTTCCGGGGCCGCGGGCCTGAGACCAGCGGTGACCGCCTATCTCAGCGAGAACATCACCGCCGGGACCGAGAGTGACGCGGTCAGGGTGATGGGGGGGCAGTCTGGAAGCCACGCGGGCGGCGTCTCGCGGCTGGAACAGAACGATGTGTTGACCAGCGTGGTTCATGTCCTTGAGGCCTCTGACAGTTTCCTGCCCGGGGAGAAGGTCAGCGTGGCCTTCACCAGCAATATCAGCGGCACCGATTCGTCTCCATTGTCTCCTTACCAATTGACCTTCCAGGTTCGTCCCGGTCTGAACGAGGGCGGCTGGGAGCCGGATTATCTCGAGCCATTGGCGCCTGATCGGGCTGTCGCAGTCCTGGCAGCTGATTTTATGCCGGGCTCAGGGGCGGTTGAGTTGCTCACTGTCAGCTCCACCCTGGTGACTCTCTACAATTCCCAGGGGCGCCAGGGTACAGCCGCGGTGCCCGCAGGCTGGACCTTTACGGATGCCGTAGCTGTGGATGCGGACGGTAATGGATCGGTTCAGATCGTGGCGATGCTTCTGGGTTCCCAGAGCGAACTGCGATTGCAGGAGTACCGTGTTGGCGATTCGGGAGCTATCTCTTCTACCGAGTCCCGGTTGGATTTCGCAACCCTTTCCGATGAGGATGAGGGGGGCTCCGCGGCCAGGCTCTATCTTGCTGACCTGGATTCAGACGGTTTGCCGGAACTGATGGCCCTGCATGGGGATGGCAGCTTTGTCGCTGACGCGGTGCCTGGTCTTCCCGCCGGGCTTGGCGACTTTGGTGATCTTGGACTCCCGGTGGAAGAGGAAGAGCCGGAGTCCACCGGCTACCTGACCATCTTTCAACTGACCATGGGCCTTCCCGCTGATGGCCAGTTTGATCTCAATGATCCCGAGAATCTTTTTGAACTCCAGTTCGCGCCTCTGCGCAATCCCATCTCGGGATTTGACCCGAGCCGGAAGATCCAGCTTGCAGACCTCGACAACGATGGCCGCCTGGACCTGGTCAGCGAGGCGATGGACGGCGACCTGGCTGGAAGCCTGGTTCTCTATCGAAACCAGACCACCAGCGCCAATCCTTTCTCTTTCCGGAAGGTGGGAGCTCTGAAGAATTCCGCCGGAGGCGATTACGCTCCTGATGCGTGGATCGTTTTCGATTTTGATACAGATGGAGATGCGGATGTCGTCTCCTGGAAGGACAGTTCAGCCCTCCTGCATGAAAACACCTACCGGGATGTGGGTGACCTGCTGGGAAGCCTCACCGACGACGAGCCGCGCGGACTCCTCTTCGAGGAGGTCGTTCCCGAGACGGCTGATCTCGACGGAGTCGTCGCTCAGCGGGGAGACCTCCTGGAGGCTTCCAATCTCGATGGAGATCCGCTTGGTTCCGCTGACCTGGTGGTCGGCGGCGCAGGCGAAGAAGATCGAGGTAGTCTCGTCGTTCTGAGAAACCAGAGCATTCCGGGCGTCGGGCAGAGTTTCGAGAAGATCGAGTTCGATGCCGGAGAGGCGGGAGTCGTCTCGGGCCTCGCGCTGCTTGATCTCAATGGCGATACAGGCCTTGATGTCGCAACGGTCTCCGATGATTCTCCGCTGGTCTATGGGTCGCTCGGAGTCCAGGCCGCGACGGTTCCCGATCCTACCCGCTACCGCCTGCAGCCTGTAGATGAGAATGGCAATGACATCACCATCGATGACCTGGCAAGCCTTGAAGAGAACGATGAGTTCGGGGTGAGGGTCTTTGCGGATATCCAGGCGTCCTTCTCGGGTTATTCCGTAGCTCTCGACTACGAGCGGTTTGAGCTTGATTGCCTCGGTTTCACCGAGCCATCCGGGTTTGAGCAACTGGCCTTGTTCGAGGCCTGCCCCCAGGATGAGAGCGATAATAGCTGCGAGGGGTTCGCCACCGCCTCGATGGCCTATCAGCAGGACACCACCGGAGCCGCCTTCGACAACGTCGAACTGGGCGTTTTCAGGTTCCGCTGCCGCCAGGTCTTCGGGCGTACCGAAACTCGCATCGGGTTTGCCCCTTCCGGGGCTACGGTCGTATCCAATGTCCTGACGGCTGTTGAGGCGGGGGTCTCGCAGGAGGTCCCTGTGGAGGTGGGCGAGGCGATAGAATTCGAGCTCGAGCCTCCGCCTCCGCCGGAACTCGAGGTGACCTGTAATGTGCAGGAGAGGCGGGAGTTCGACTCGGAGGTAGTCATCTCCTGGCAGGCCCAGGA